>JBKOYG010000085.1:0-7136 GCA_046725285.1 Verrucomicrobiota bacterium | reverse complement strand
GGTATTCATCCAGAGTATTACGAGACCGATATTGTGTGCGCATGCGGTGCGGTGTATCACACTCGCTCCACGCGCCGCGATATTAAGATCGGTATTTGCGCTGCTTGTCATCCCTTTTTCACCGGCGAACAGAAGTTCGTGGATACGGCGGGGCGCGTCGAGAAATTTGCCCGTCGTTACGGCAGCACCAAAGCCGCGCGCGCCGAAAAGAAAGCTTAGCTGAGCTGTAGCCGGGGGCGGCGACCCCCCGGCTGTACCGAACCCCGAATGCTTTCGGGGCTGCAGATATGGACTTTAACTCCCTAATTCAACTTAAACGCGAACGCTTCGATCAACTCGAGCGCGATATTGCCAACCCGGCCCTTTTCTCCAATCGCCAGCGAGCTAAGGCAATCATGCGCGAGCACGCAAGCATCAAACAACTGCTGGCTAGATGGGACGAACTCGAAGCTGCGCGCAAGCAATTGGACGACAATCGCGAGCTGGCGATGTCAGGCGATGTTGAGATCGCGGCGATCGCCGACGACGAGATTCCGGACCTCGAAAAGCGGGTAGCCGATCTCGAACGCGAAGTTCAGATCGCGTTGCTGCCGCCGGACGAAAATGAAGACCGCGACGCCATCGTGGAAATCAGAGCCGGAACCGGCGGAAGTGAAGCGGCCATTTTCGCGGCTGACCTTTACCGCATGTATCATCGTTACGCTGAATCTGCCGACCTAAAAACGGAGGACCTCGAATCGAGTCCGTCCGAGCTCGGTGGATTTAAGGAAGCGATCTTCCGCGTTTCGGGCGAATCTGTTTTTCGAAAATTATGTTACGAAAGCGGAGTACATCGGGTGCAACGCGTGCCTGCGACAGAGGCGCAGGGTCGCATTCATACATCGACGGCCACGGTCGCCGTGTTGCCGGAGGCAGAAGAGGTCGATCTTGAATTGAAGCCGGAAGATTTGCGAATTGAAGTCTCGCGCTCCGGAGGTCCCGGTGGGCAAGGCGTGAATACGACCGATTCCGCCGTGCAGGTGTTGCACATTCCTACAGGAACAATCGTGCGTTGTCAGGAAGGCCGCAGTCAGATCAAGAACAAGGAAAGAGCACTCTCGATCTTGCGCGCACGCTTGCTGGAGCGAAAGCAGCGCGAGGAGGCCGAAAAATATAGCGCGCAGCGCCGCGGCCAGATTGGCACCGGCGGGCGTGAAGAAAAAATTCGTACCTACAATTTTCCGCAGAACCGCGTGACCGATCATCGCATCGGGTTGACGCTTCACAATCTTGATCGCGTGATTGACGGCGATCTCGACCAGTTGATCAGTGCGCTGCAAGCCGCTGATGTAGCGGAACGGCTGAAGGAATCCGCTGTGGCGTGACAAGACTAGTCTGTCATTTTCGACCGGAGTGGAGAAATCTCTGACTGTTTTCGTTGTCATCATCACGGCTCGATCTGGCACTTAGAGATTTCTCAACTTCGATCGGAATGACAATCGAACGCGTATGACTGTTCTGGAAGTGCTGCAAGCGACGGCTGCGTATTTCAAGAAGCGTAACGTTGAGAATGCGCGCCTTAACGCCGAGCACTTGCTGGCCCATGTGCTGGGGCGGAAACGAATCGAGCTTTATCTGGAATTCGAGCGGGAGCTGACTGAAACGGTACTCGCGCCGCTGCGCGGACTGGTGAAGCGTCGCAGCGAAGGCGAGCCTCTACAGCATCTGCTGGGGACGGCGGAGTTTTGCGGACTTACGTTCCTTTGCGATAAACGAGCGATGGTTCCCCGACCGGAAACGGAGCAACTCGTGGAGCTGCTGATTTCAAATTTCAGATCTCAAGTTTCAAATTCTCGCATCGTCGACGTTGGTACCGGTAGCGGAGTGATTGCGCTTAGCCTTGCTGCGAAATTTCCCGAGGCAAAGATTCTCGCGGTCGATGTTTCGGATGATGCGCTCGCGCTCGCGCAAGAAAATGCCGCCGGCCTAAACTTAAGCGACCGGGTACGCTTTCTGAAAAGCCGTTTGCTGGAAAATGTCGAGGAAGCTTTCGACCTGATTGTCGCGAATCTCCCTTACGTCTCGACGCAGGACCGGCACACCCTTTCGCCCGAAGTGTTGCACGATCCGGAAATTGCGTTGTTCGCGGGTACGCGGGGCGATGAACTGATGCGCGAGCTGATTGATCAGGCGCCATCGCGGCTTCGGTCTGGTGGAATGCTGGCCTTGGAAATAGGGTTGGGCCAGGGCGAGGGGCTTCTTTCGGCCCTGGCGGAAAAAAATTACCGCGACATTTGTTCGAAGAACGATTATAACGGCGTGACACGGTTCCTTTTTGCCAGGTATGGATAAGATCCTCGTCCACGGCGGCCATCCGCTTTCCGGTTCTATCAAGGTCAGCGGCTCGAAAAATTCTTCACTGCCGATCCTCGCCGCGACGCTGCTCACTCGAGAAC
The DNA here is from genome assembly GCA_046725285.1 of Verrucomicrobiota bacterium. GTDB lineage: Bacteria > Verrucomicrobiota > Verrucomicrobiia > Chthoniobacterales > UBA10450 > Udaeobacter. Next base: position 4,701 of record JBKOYG010000085.1, on the reverse strand, counting down.
CGTGTATCGTTCACGGCGTACCCGACCTGAGCGACACGCACTACATGCTACAAATTCTAACCTATCTGGGCGCACAAGTGGAACGTGCCAGCGGGACCGTCAGTGTAACGGCAGAAAAGATTCACTCGGTCGCGCCGTACGACGTCGTGCGTAAGATGCGCGCTTCTGTGTGCGTGCTTGGCCCATCGCTGGGCCGTTGCAAGGAAGCGACCGTTGCTTTGCCCGGCGGTTGCGTCATCGGCGACCGCCCAATTGATTTGCACCTTAAAGGCTTCGAAGCGCTGGGCGCAGCGGTTCGTGTGGAGGGCGGCGACATCAAGGTTTTTGCGCCGAGATTGAATGGAGCCGTGGTCAACATGCACGGCAAATTCGGTCCCACTGTTCTTGGTACAGATAACGTGATGATGGCTGCCGTGCTAGCCGATGGGGTAACCGTCATTGAAGGAGCAGCTCAGGAGCCTGAGGTGGTAGACCTGGCAACGTTCCTGAACAAAATGGGCGCGAAGATCGAAGGCGCGGGAACGCGCCGAATCATTATTGAAGGTGTGCCTGTATTGCACGGAGCCGAACACTGGGTGATCCCGGACCGGATTGAGGCTGGGACATTTCTTGTGGCAGGTGCAATTGCCGGAAAGGGAGTCACCGTCAAACGCGTGGAACCAGAGCATATTCGCGCGATCACCGATGCGCTGACGAAATGCGGTTTTCCGATCGAGATCGGGGACCATGCCATTTCAATACTGCCCAACGGAGACGCGAGCGCGCTGGAGCTAGCGACAGCACCGTACCCTGGCTTTCCCACTGACATGCAGGCGCAGATGTGCGCGTTGCTCTCCATTAGCAGAGGCACCAGTTCCGTGACCGAGAACGTTTTTCCGCAGCGTTATATGCATGTGGCGGAGCTAAAACGCATGGGTGCACAGGTGCAGTTGGAGGGTGCCACCGCAGTGATCGATGGCGTGGATTGTCTTCTCGGAGCACCGGTGATGGCCAGCGACTTGCGCGCATCAGCCGCGTTGGTCCTGGCAGGGTTGAAAGCCGACGGGGTCACCGAAGTCAGCCGTGTTTATCACATCGACCGCGGCTACGAGCATCTCGATGAAAAGTTGAGCGAACTCGGCGCACACATCGAGCGTGCGAAAGCAGCGTAGTCCAATCTTTTTCCTTGCTCTTGTGGCTGCCAGCGGGCAGTCGTTGTGATACGAAAACGAAAGGATAAATATGGATCAAACACCGTCGCCACCTCCCTCAACTTCATCCGATGTCCGAACGTGGTGCGTCCTCTGCCACGCCAGTGCGCTACTCGGATTGTTTTTTCATTTCCTGGGCCACATCTTGGGACCGCTTGTCGTCTGGCTCTTGAAACGCGGCGACTCGCCTGAGATCGACGCCTACGGAAAAGAGTCGCTCAATTTCCAAATCTCGATGCTGATTTATGACGCCATCGCCGCAATTCTCTGCATCGTGCTCATAGGAATTCCGATTTTGATCGGGCTTTGGGTGTTGAACACGGTACTTGTCATCATCGCATCGGTGAAAGCTGGCCAGGGAGAGTTCTATCGCTATCCTTTTACAATTCGGTTGATCAATTAATTGGCCTGGCGTGTGGAGCGCGGTTTGGTTTTCATCAGTCGGCGCAGCGTCTTTAGATTGATCACATCTTCTCGTAAGTCTTTGCCCTTCGGGGTTTCGAGTACTTTCGGGATTTTGCGGAAGCGGCGGTCGCGCATGATAAAGCCGAAAGCAGCGAGCCCGATCTTGCCCTTTCCGATATGTTCATGTCGATCCACCCGCGAACCGCAGGCAGTTTTGGAATCGTTTAGATGAAGTGCCGCGAGATAATCCAAGCCAACCACGCGATCGAATTCGCGGAATGTCTTACGAACCGAGGTCTCGCTGCCGATGTCATAGCCCGCAGCAAAAATATGCGCGGTATCAAGGCAGACACACAACCGCTTCGGTTCGCGCACACGGCTGATAATGTATGCAAGATGCTCGAATTTATTCCCCAGGCATGAACCCTGGCCAGCGGTCGTTTCCAGCGCAATCCGCGTTTTGATTTTCGGAAGACCAGAAAGCACGCGGTTAATCGATTCTATAATTTTTTCGAGCCCCGCTTCTTCGCCCGCGCTGAGGTGCGCACCGGGATGCAGCACCAAAAATGGGAGTTCCAGTTGATCGGCGCGAACCAGTTCTTCCGACAGGGAGCGGATGGAGTTTGCGTGAAACTGCCCGTTCGTGGCGGCGAGATTGATGAGATAATTCGCGTGCGCGAAGATCGATCGTAATTCGCTGTGTTGCTGATGTTCGAGGAAGGTCCGGATCTCTTCGCGAGTAAGAGGGTGGGCGAACCACTGCATGTTGTTCTTCACGAACATTTGCATGACAGTGCAGTTGATCGAGCGAGCGCGCTCAATCGCCAGATTCACGCCACCGGCAATCGACATGTGTGCGCCGAGAAGAATTTCCCGTTTGGGACTCCCGATTTGCGATTTCCTCATGCGCGCCATTCCTTGAACCGATAATCGCAAGTCGAGATTCTAAAATATTTTGGGATGCCAGTTGGGCTTCTTTAAGCTCCCTTCTGCTTTATATTCAAACAGCTTGTAAACCGGCGTGAGCACAATCCCCGGGCCTTTTGCGCTGATCCGCACGTCAAGATCGATTTTATCGTCGAGAAAATAAACGTCTCCATGACCCACGACACTGAATAATTGTCCCGACACATTGAAATCGTTAGTACGAATGATCCCGTCCCTGATCGTAAATTTCGTGCTCGCGTCGTGAGCGATGCTATATCCGGTACCGGGTACGATCTGATTGAGAATCTCTGAAATCGGCCCGAAAACAGGAATCGCGAATACATCGCCATCGGTGACGGCGACTTTCCCGGCGCCATTCATCTTGCGTGGATCGGTGCCGAAGCCATCGAAATCGTATTCGCCTCTCAACCGCCCGCGCACAGTACGGTAGTGATAGTAGCTGAAATACAGGTTTGTCAGACGAGGAAAGTCCACATCCGCCAACGCGAGGGTGGCGTGATAACGAGGATTGTTTCTCGCCAGGGAAATATCGGCGTTGCCGCGCAGCGCGCCGGAAAAGATGTCCCCGCGAACGTCGAGAATCTGCAATCGGTCGTTCGTTAAGATCAATCGCGTGGAGATGTGGTCGAAGGGCAAGGTTTTTCCAAGAAAGACGTAATCCATTCCGTTGGCGCCATCTACCTTGATCTCAAGACGTGTGTTCTTGCCGCCGCGAAATTGATACAAACCGTTCGCCGTGACGGAGGGCGGCCGCCGAAATTTATATGGCACAACGGTGTTCCAAATTTTTGGATCAATCCAAAAGATTACCTCAGCAGGATTCAATGAGCTTTTGATATTCGAGACGCGTACCTCGTGTTTTTTGAAATCGTAGGTAAAACTGCCCGTGCCGGAGCCCTCACTGCGCGTTACGTGCAAGTCCTCACAAGTAAGCGCGCCGTCGGCAAAATGAATTTTGGTATCCGCGCTGTTCATCCAAGTGCCCCGGAACCGACTTCGACCCAAAATGACGGTTCCATCACCTTTCCAAGTCCCCGGGTTGTGATCTTGACCCCGGATCACGAGCCGAATGGCAGGCGGACGTTGCCATTCCCACTGCCGGAGAAATTCATTCAGTTCCGGGGGTGCAATCCCACGCACCGCATCTGGGGCTATGGTGCTCTCGATGTTTAAACGAAAATCCGCCGGCGCATCAAAAAGATCAGCCCGGAGTTGGCCGGTCTGATGCCGCAGACGCAGGTCCCTGATCAGTGTGCGCTCGCCGTCCCACGAAAAATCAGCTGTGAGATCAGAGAAAGGGACCGCCTTGTAGGTAAACCGGCCAAAAGCGGCGTGTCCGATGATATCTGGCCTGAAGCGAGCCGGTCCAAAATTTGCCGAGCCGGAAACCTCGACCGCCGGCGGCGATTGAAATTCAATGCTTCCAAGCGGCTCACCCAGTCCGAATGCGTCAAGAAAAGTTTTCAAATCCAGACTGCTGCGCGCCTGGAAATTCGCACTACTGCCTTCCACATTCCAGTTGGCGCGCCCGGCAAAACTGCCCATGCCATCACTCCATTCGCAATGTGCGATAGTCAACTGTTGGTTCTTCCATTCTGCAACCGCGGAGAGATCTCTGATTTCGTAGCTGCCCCGTTGCAGTCGATCACCGCGGAGCGTCGCCTCAACGTGCGCCTTCTCGATCTCGGCGACGTCGCCGCTAAATTTTATCTGTAACGAGGGAGGCGCGCCGGGGAACCTGAACTTTTGCAGTTCATTCACCACGCGCTGTGCAATCAACAATCGCCTTTGCCAATCTTCAGCTGAAAGTGCAGGAGACGGCTGATAATTCTCGCGCTTGATTAGTTGCCCAGTCGCGGAAATCCGGATCCCGCAAAAGGTTCCCTCCGCCTGGCTGACGTAAATTTGTTCCGGTGGAAAATAAACGTGGGCGCGCAAGTTGGTGAGCATAGCTTTGTCGCCTTTTTCATCCGCTGTCTTGAATGGAAGAATGATTTGCGCATCGCGCACGTCGAGTGCGTTGAGAAAGGGTTCGTGATGGATGAGCGCAGCGTAATTGATGTCCAGCGAGACCTCGCTGATCAGGGCAAGAATGTTCTCGCGATTTTTGTAATCAAAAATCCGTACATTTTTTGCAACAAGACCACGAAACGGGTCC
>JBKOYG010000057.1:0-19621 GCA_046725285.1 Verrucomicrobiota bacterium | reverse complement strand
GAAATCCGACAATACTGACAAATGTCTCACCGTTTTCATAATCGATCTCGGTGCAAGCCGGAACGAGCGGTTCAACCAGAGCAGGATCGACGACGTAATTCAGCATCGCCAGATAACGCCAGTTAGCGGTAAGAAATGGTTTCATGTGGCGGATACGGCGGTCACAGACCGCCGCTACAGAATCAGTCATCGAGGGGATGGACGCGATAGCGGAGCGCCATTCTTTCCGGCTCGGAAACCGGACTGAGGTCGGCACGTTGTGTAGCGAAAATCCAGTCAGACCAGGTTTCATCTTCTTTCCGTGGAGCAGGTGGAATCTTCAACTCAATAAATTGTGACCCGCCTGGTTCGTTGCCGATTGAGGCCAGAAGCGATCTGCTTTTGCTGTGCGTCAAGAGCGGGACATGTCCGGGAACCGTGGCATGTTCGGCATCTTTTGTGATCCCGTTCCAGTCAATGAAAGCGTACTGATTTTGCCGATTGTCAATGTAAAGACTGACTCGAATGCTGTAACCGTCGGGTCGGTCTGGAATCTTAAATGTTGCTGGCGCCCAAAGCTCGAATTGCAATTCCAGACGCTTGCCGTCGATCGTTGGAGGTTTGTCCGATACCAGATATGGAATGCCCACCAGCACACCGGCGAGGCCGCAAACAATTACAAGCGACCAACCCTGTGCAACGAAAAAGCCAGCAAGTCCTTCCCGCCGGACCAAGATGGACGAAATGATACCGACTACTAAGCCCGCGAAAATCCCAAGCGGTACGCATAGAAAAAAGACGGTCATGCCCCGCTGGCCTTCCATCTCGGGCACATGTGCGAGCCTGGTTAAATAATCCCCGACAAAAAAGGCCAGAACGCAGCCGACGAACGCTGTGAAAAGTGCGATGAATAAAGCACGAAGAACGCGCATGAAGATTTGCAGCTAGCTTGCTTGAAGTTGGTCGAATAATCCCGTCAGATTTTGCGGTCAAGCCACGGCAAAACTTTAAAGCGGGTAAAGGTCATTCGGGCCCTTGGTCAGGATTTCCAGGTTTCTGGCGTTCGGTACTCGCGCCACTGAAGCTCTCCCTGGCGGCATGTGGGACATTCTGCGTATCGTCGCGTACATCTCCTTTCAACCCGCCGGAATTGTTCGTTGTCGCCTCACCCTCGACTGAATCTCCCGCGGATTTTTTCGCAAAAATGAAACCAGCGGTCAATACGCCGCGGCTCTGATCCGAAACTGAAACCACGGGCTGGCGCAGCAGACTGAGTTCTTCGCTACTTAATTTTGTGACCGGTTGCGCGAGGAATTCGATCCCTTTGTTCAACGCATCGGATTTGATTTTTAGCCTGTCCAGCTCCGCCAGCATCAACTTTCTTGCTTCTTCCCGACGCGTTTCTTCCTGGCGTTCACGCACGATGATGTTTCGCAGGAGTTCGTTTTCTCTCATCAGTCGGTCCGTCTCCTCGCTGTTTTTCCCGGTCAGCTTCGCACTCTGAAGCTGCGTGCCAGCCTCATCCAGGTGCACCCAAAGCTCGGCAATTCTGGCTACAAGATACTGATTCTGTTTCTGGCTCTCGGCCAGTTGCTGCTGCAGGTGCCTAACCTCCTGTTTCACTTCCACTAATTGCTCCGCATTTGGAGAGTCGCTTTCGTCAAACTCACTGACTTTGTTTTTCGCACTCGCCAACATCAGGTTCAGATCACCATTCTCGGCAAAGCGTGCCTCCGTGTATCGTTCCGTTTCGCTCCCCGCTTTTAGCTGGGCGAGCGCTTCATCGCGCTGCTGCTCTACCGTGGTGATTTGCCTGTTTGCCTCGGCAAGTTTCGCGTTGGTTTCGTCCCTTTGCCTTTCTGCCGTTGCACGCGCCTCTTCCGCAACAGCAACGGCATCTTTCAAATCGGCGATCTCCGCGCGCAACCACTCCATGGTGCTATTTTTTTGCGATGACTGAAGTGCTTTGAACGATGCCTGCGTCTGTGCGAGTTGCTCGCGGGCTTGGTGTTCTGATTCCTTCGACGTCTCGATTTCCTTTCGCGCAATCTCAAGCTTGTAACTTGTTTCCTGCAGACGCGTATTGACGACTTCCTTTTCTTTTCGGGCGGTTTCGAGATCGCTGCGCGATTTTTCAAGCGCCGCTTGCAGTTGATCGACCTTGTGGCGCAATTTCTTGGTTGCCTCTTCAATCGCCCCGTCGTTTGATCCTTGAGAAATTGCGTCCAAGCCGTGCGGAGCTACGACATCGGGGCCGGGCTCCGACCAGGCCTCATTCTCGGGGAGTGAAGGAACAAGCTCCGGCAGAGGACTTGCCGCCGCGTTCAGTTCATTATGCCTCGCTATGCGATCCTGGACTCGCAAGATTCCTTCACTGATCTTACGGCCGCGATACTCCACGATCGCGGGCTGCCAATCGGAGTGCGATCTCCGCAGCTCTTCGATCAGGCTTCCGGCAAACCGAAATTTGGCCAGGGCAGTCTTGAATCGGTTTTCGTGCTCCAGCTTTTCGCCCTGCTGCGCCGAAAGGTAAGCCTTAAGAAAAATTTCGCTCGGATCATCTTGCTGCGCTAGAAGAACCCCGACGAAGACAGTGGAAAAGAGACAAACAAGCAAAGCTCGACTAACTCGCCGCACGACCTGTTGGCGCGGGAGAGTGAGCCGGCTCCAGGTAGATTTTCGTTCCACCGGCGCCGAGAATTAGTGGAGTAGTGGGGGAAAGTCGAGTCCTTTATTTGCAAAAAAGGAGTGGAATTTTAGAATTGGTTTCCGCGTCAGCGATGGTGGTCGTAGCTCAATGGTAGAGCCCCAGATTGTGGTTCTGGTTGTTGCGGGTTCGAGTCCCGTCGACCACCCCGCTTCGGAAGTTCCAAATCTCAATTTCCAAGCTCCAGACTCGCGATTCTGAGTTTTGGGATTTGGATGTTGGATTTTGGGATTTTGAAATGAGTGCCTGTAGCTCAACCGGATAGAGCTTCTGACTTCGGATCAGAAGGTTGGGGGTTCGAATCCCTCCAGGCACGCGATTTCTTCCGATTTGTCGCCATTATGTCGCCCTTTTATGCAGGCCAACAAAGCACCCTTTGGAGGCGATTTTGGTGGCGACCGCCAGCCATGCGACGTTTGGTCGTTTTTCCCTCTGAAACACGATTTTCATAGGGGAAAGCGCCGAAAATTGCGACTGATTGCAGCGTGCATAAACGTGCATCAAAACGCACAGTTCGGCAATCTATTCGTCAAATATATGACAAGTGACCGTTCGTCCGCCGTTCTGCCGTCAGCCGCGCGGCGAAAGATTGGCCTTGAACGGAGTTACGACAGGCGCCAGCACGCCGCGTATACGCGCGCTTTGAATCATGGCTTAGACGGTAATGCCATAGTTCGTAACCCGAAAGGAGGAAGCCGTCGCCGCTTAATCTCTCTTTTCTTCGGAAAAAGTTTCTGCTATTCTCCGCGTCTTTGCTTCAACGCCGCGACCGAAAAAATCTGCAGCTGACATAGCCGCCACTACAGCGCGCCCGCCTTCCGGCGTTAGTTCTCCGTCATCTACGCTCTGCCCCGATTGCCCCCGGCTTGCCGGTGGAACGAGTTGAAATTGACTCACGTGCTCCCGCCCATTTGTATCTCGGCTGCTCCCGCAGCCGTCGCCAGTTTGCTGGATTTTGAGATCCTTCCGGGCTTGCCCGGGCTGGTCGGCGCCTGGGTCGATCTGCAATGCGTTCCTCTGGCCGACGGGTCACCCCGCTTTGCGAGCCATGGCGATTACGTCGAGCGCGTCGTCCGGCAGGCCAACGCACTACAGAGAAGCGGTTTTCTCCTGGAGGCCGACGCCGAGGCCCTCAAACAGCAGGCCGCCGAATCCGAAGTGGGAATGCCGGGCACTTGCGGGCAGTAAACCGTGATTTCTGCCCCACACATGAAGGAGGTTGCCATGAAACGTAATGATCGCCGCAGCTGGCCAATAATCATCAATAGGCAAATTGTAGAACGACTTTGCTACCCCGCGGATGCGTTCGGGGTCCGTAGAAATGCTTCTTTCGCCACAGCCAACGCTGCGGCGACGCCGTCCTGATCCTGACACATTCGACTGTCGACGGTTGGCGGCCATGCGGGTGAGCACGCGTTGCCTCGACGGGCAAGAACAACTATTGATGTCTCGAAGCGATGAATAGAGAACGAGACGAGAAGTTCATGCGCGCTGCGTTAAACGGAGCAAAGAAGGCGCTCGGTCAAACTAGCCCTAATCCTGCGGTCGGAGCAGTTCTCGTCGTCGGCAACCGAATCGTGGCAAAAGGACATCATCGGGGAGCGGGCCGCGATCACGCTGAGATTGAATGCCTTCGCCATTTCGGTGGACCTGTGCCTGCTCGCGCGACACTATACGTGACTCTGGAACCGTGCTCCACAGCAGGGCGCACCGCTGCATGCACTGACGCGATACTCCGAGCTGGAGTTCGAAACCTAGTTATCGGCGCGATTGACGTGAATCCGCGTCACTCCGGCAAGGGCATCGTGCAATTACGAAATGCGGGCATCCGAGTGCGGGAGGGCGTTTTGGCCGGCGAGTGCGCACAGATTAATGAGGCGTTCAACAAGTGGATTGTCACCGGACGCCCTTTTGTTATCGCCAAGTGCGGAATGTCCCTCGATGGTCGATTAACGCGACCTGCCGGTGAGTCGCGTTGGGTCACGGGAGGTTCCGCCCGCCGTCACGCGCATCGGCTTCGCGCGCAAGTAGACGCGATTTTGGTTGGCGCAAAAACAGTCCGAGCGGACAATCCTCGGCTGACGGTGCGCGGGGTTCGTGGAGCGCGACAACCTTGGCGCATCATGCTGACTCGCTCGGGCAAGCTGCCACGACGCGCTTACTTATTTTCTGACCAGTTCCGTTCGCGGACACTGATTTATCAGGCCAAACCTCTGGCCACTGTGCTTAAAAATCTGGGTGAGCAAGGTGTCACGAGTGTGTTGATCGAAGGCGGCGGCGAAGTGCTAGGCCAAGCGCTCGATGCACGGCTCATTGATAAAGTGCAGCTCTATTTGGGTCCGATCTTGACTGGAGGACCAGTGATCGCGTTTCCCGGACAGGGGGCTGAAACTGCTGCGAATGCGTTTCACCTTCGGCGTGTTTCGTACCGACAGATCGGCCAAAGTGTTTGCATCACGGCGTATCCAGAGATTTCTGGCTCCGAATAAATCGGAGAACTTTCTCTCCCCATTCTTGTTTAATTTAGAGAGAGGAAAAACAATGAACTGGAAAAAACTTGTATTAATCGGATCGGTGGCAGGGTTGCTGGCTTTTGTGCCCGCGCAGCGTTCTGATGCTGGGGTATCGGTCGGAATAGGGATCGGATTTCCTGGTTATTATGGGTATGGGTATTACCCATATGGATATTACTATCCGTACCGCTATTACCGACCGTATCCGTACTATGGCTACTATCGGCCCTACTATTGGTACGGCGGGCACCGCTATTATCGGCACCACCGCCACCATCACTACTATCGTTACTAAACTGACGTAGAATCTAAAAATCCAGATCGAACTGGCTCGAGAGCAATCTCGAGCCAGTTGCTTTTTTCAGTAGCTGCTTTGTGTTTCGCGCGGGATAAAACAAGAAGGCGGCCACTACTTCTTTGATTTAGGCGACTCTACCGGCTTTGTCGCCGGAGCCTTTGTTGGCTGATCAATCTGGAACTCTTTTTTCAGCTGCTGAATAAGTGCCGGGAGTTCCTTTTGCCGTTCGGCTTCGATTTGCTGCCGCAACGTTTGCTCCACCTTTCGTCGTTCCTGGATGTAGCGCGATTCAAATTGAGCGCGCTCCTGCGGGTTGAGATGCAGGCCCGAGTCGCGAAGCGCCGCCTCAGTCTCGCGCCTGATGGTTTCACGTCGCAAATTCTCTCGTTGGCGCATCACGTTGCGCTCTGCCGGACTCATCCGCAGCCAACGCTCGGCATTGCGCTGGAAGTTTTGGCGTGCCGCCGGGGGCATAGCCATCCATCGCTCGCGCATGCTCTGCCCCGTTGGCCCACGAGGAGGCGGTCCGGTCGGCGGGCGCCCGACGGAACGGTGCTCTTGGGGCTGCGCTTGTGCAGCAGCGCAGAACAAAGCGAAAACCGACAAAGCGACGATTAGTTTACAGAGTCGGCTTGTCCTCCCACACGCTATTTTCATCCCAGGCGATCAGTTCATCCAGATCGGCCACGACGTCATAATCTTGTGGATCGATTTTTGCCACCACGTCTGAGTCATTTGCAGCCGTCCTCTCCGAGACTGGATGATGCGTGGCGATAGCCATACCGATCACGACGATGACCGCAGCAGACGCGGCGGCAAATCTTCGCCAACTAAGCCAGTTGCGCATCCGCTCAAAGCGAGTCGCTTCCTGCCGGACGCTCCTCACCACGTTTCGGGCAAAGAATGCCGAAAGCGTGGGCTCGGGAACACGGCCGAGGATATCCCACAATTGCTTGTCGTCTTCACGATCCATAGTCTCCAGTCAATTAAACTATCTGTAGAGTGTGAAAGTTGCGCTCGAATGGCAATCATATTCACAATCCGGGAGCTTCAAGGAAGCCTTCGAGTTGCCGAATACGAGTGGGATGCCGCATTTTGCGCAAGGCCTTTGCTTCGATCTGGCGAATACGCTCGCGAGTGACCTGAAACTGCCGGCCTACTTCTTCCAAGGTTCGGCTATATCCATCCACCAGCCCAAATCGCTGCTCGAGGACCTGCCTCTCACGATCGGTCAGCGTCTCCAGCACATCCTTGATTTTTTCCTTCAACAAAACAATCGCAGTCATGTCGCTCGGATTTTCGGCGCCTCTGTCCTCTATAAAATCGCCAAAATTAGTTTCCTCGCTCTCGCCCACCGGAGACTGGAGCGAGATTGGTTGCTGCGCCATCTTGAGGACCGACCGCACACGATCTACCGGCAGGAGGACTTCTTCGGCCACTTCCTCGGGCGTGGGTTCGCGGCCGTATTCCTGCACCAGCTGTTTCTGAACACGCATGAGCTTATTAATCGTCTCGATCATGTGGACCGGGATGCGAATCGTGCGCGCCTGGTCGGCGATCGAGCGGGTGATGGCTTGGCGAATCCACCACGTCGCGTATGTGGAAAACTTGTACCCGCGTCGATATTCGAACTTCTCGACCGCCTTCATTAACCCCATGTTTCCTTCCTGGATCAGGTCAAGGAACGATAGACCACGATTGGTGTATTTTTTTGCGATCGAGATAACGAGACGCAGATTGGCCTCGACCATTTCAGTCTTGGCCTTGAATGCCTGCCGCATCCAACCTTTCAGGGTCTGGTACGCTGTCGCATATTCGGCAACCGAAAGCCACAGGCTCTTTTCCAGCTCACGGATCTTGTTTTGAAGCTGCAACCGTCTTTTCTTGCTGCGAGGATTTTTGGCCAGCTCAGTTTGCAAATAAAGCGACGTGTGGTGCGCGTCATCCGCCAAGTGCACAAATTCCTCGGTGACTTTCTGCTTGAGGTAAAAATGAGGATAAAGCCTTTGCAACGAAGTCATCATTCTCTGCAATGCCCGAATCTTCCGCGGTCGTTTTTTTAAAGAGTTGCGCGAAAGCTCGCAAAACTGTCCGGTGATCGAGGCGCTTAAATGGTCCACCTGCTTGCAGAGGCGCGGAAGGTTTTTCATGTACCTTTCCCGGCTCTCGATTTTCTTGTCGAGAATCACTCGATCGAATCGTTCCCTACCCTCAATCAGCTTCCTAGCGAGATCCAGATGAGCCTGAGCAATGAAGCCGAAGCGATTGATGTACTTCTGCACCATGTCTTCGGCTTCCTCAATGCGTTTGGATATTTCTACTTCCTGTTCCCGGGTCAGGAGCGGGACCTGGCCCATTTGTTTGAGATACATCCGCACCGGGTCGTCCAGGATATCGACCTTGGTTTCAGTCCGCTCTTCCTCTTCCAAATCGTCCTCTGTATCTTTTTTCCCGTCCTTGTAGCGATCGACTTCCGACGCTTCGATAATGTCGATCTCCAAGCGACGCAGTCGCGTGAGAATGAGGTCCAATTCATCGGCGTCAGTGATTCCCTCGGGGAGCGCCTCGTTTAAGTCGTCAAACGTGAGATAGCCTTGTTCTTTCGCGAGTTTGATCAGTTCGCGAATGCGACTCTGTAATTCAATCGTCGAGTATAAACGCGAAGCTACCATTTGCTCTCGCGGCTCTGGCAACGATCCGTTATTGCGTTGCGTTGAGGCTGATCGGCGTTTGGCTCTAAGGGCAGCGATTCGTGGCTGTTTCTTGAGCTTCCGACGAAATCGAAGAGCAACGGGCCTTTTTGATGACCTGCGGCGCTGGGCCTGTTTAAGCCGTTTCACCGACGACCGTCGGCTGCTTCCCTTGTGTTTCGAATGCCTGGCCAAGATGATGCGATTAGGGATTTGACTAAGACGTTCGATTTGCCGCCGGCAATAGATCGACAACTAATTGTCGCCCGGGCCGACGGGCTGGGAAAGCTCGTGGAGCTGTTCCTGCAGGTCAAGGATTTGTTTCTGCAAATTTACGACCTCTCCGGTGCTCAAATTTGGGAGCCTCATTTTGTTCTTAAGGGCTTCCAATTCTCGTTCGACAGGTTCTGCCGCTAAGCTCCGCCACCACTCATAGGCCAGACCCCGATCGGTACGTGGGATTCTTTTCGCTGAGATCCAATTCGACACGAGTGCTTCCTCTTCGGGTTCAAGCGAAGTCAAAAACGAGGCAACAGTAGCGGGATCCTCTGGCCGTACGTCCGCACCAAGTATGCGGCAAAGCAATTCAGTACCCGGCGTTTTCGCCAAGATTTCTCGCCAAGGTTGCGCCAACAAGAAGTTGCGCACTTCTGAATCTCGAAGTGCGAGAGTACAGAGTTGCTTGATATTTTGCGGTGAAGCGACGGATTCGATGTCGCGCTCAGCAGATTCCGTTGATCGCGCTGATAATTTGGGAACAAGGCCTTTAAAGTCAGCCGCCGGCAAGTCAAAACGCGCAGCGGCCTTGTAAATGACCTCGTTTCGTATTGCATCGTTCCCAATCCGACTAATTAACTCTGCCGTTCGTCGGGCAAGCAGCATCTTGGCTCCTACCGAACCAAGATCGACACCGGCGGTCTCACGCTCGATCCAGTAATCGAAAAAATCACGCGCGCCGGCAACGCGGCGTTCAAATGCCTCTTTCCCGTCGCGCCGGACCAGCGAGTCGGGATCTTCTCCTGCCGGCATCTCGGCCACACGCACAATTAGATCGTTCTGGAGCAACGCATCGAGCGAACGCTCAGCGGCCTTCTGGCCGGCTGTGTCGGCATCGAAGCAAAGAACAACCTCGTTGACAAAGCGTTTCAAGACGCGCGCCTGACTTTCTGTGAATGCCGTTCCCTGCGGCGCGACCACGTTCGTGATTCCAGCCTCAAACAAACTTATCAAATCGAGTTGCCCCTCGCAGACGACAGCGCAGTTCGCCTCGATCAGAGCGCGCTTGGATTTGTGCAGACCAAAAAGCACACTGCCTTTCCGGAAAAGCGGCGTCTCCGGCGAATTCAAATACTTCGCCGCTCCCTCCGCCTCTTTCAGCAGCCGTCCGCTGAACGCGATTACTTCACCCGTGCGGTCATTATGAATCGGAAATATGATTCGCTCACGAAAGCGATCGTACGCTCGTAAGCTCTCAACCGGCGCGCTCTCTGCATCATCCCTTGTTTTTGCGAGACCACTCGTAATCAGGTCGCGAGTCTCGTAGCCGTGAGCCCGCGCCCAGCTACCAAACGCGTCCCACTCGTCCGGAGCGTAACCAAGCTGCCAATCTTTGGCGATTTCCGCCGTGATCCCGCGTTGTTTTAGATATTTCCGTGCCGGCTCACCGATCTCTCTTTTGATTAAGTTCTCGTGAAACCATTCCGCAGCTTCGGCGTGCAACTTTAACAAGAGTCTGCGCGCTTCGTATTTTCGATCTTCATCGGGCGCGCCGCGCTTCTCGATCACCGTGATTCCCACCCGTGCGCCCAGCTTGCGAACGGCTGATGGAAAATCGGTATGCTCGTAATCCATCACGAACCGGAAAACGCTCCCGCCCGCGCCACAACCGAAGCAGTGAAAGGTCTGACGGCTCGGGCTGACCATGAACGATGGCGTTTTCTCCTGATGAAAGGGGCAGAGCGCCTTGAAATTTGCGCCGGCGCGTTTGAGCGGAAAGTACGAACCGATCACTTCGACGATATCGTTTGCGGCAGCAATCTGCTCGATCGTTTCCGAAGGGATCGTTCCCATGCGCGCCTGATTATTTTTGCCTCGTTTGGCTTTTGAAGCGATGCCAAACTTACGCAGTGCGAGTCGGTGTCCAAGTGATGAGAAAGCATTTATGGATCATCGTCGTGACTTGCTGCCTGACGGCAATGGCGCCTGTTCAGGCGCGCGATGCCATCAGCAAGGGCGATGTGGTTGTCGTGCCGCTGCGTGGCGAAGTCGCGCCTTCGCTCCTGGCGTTCCTGCGCCGCGCGGTGAAAACAGCCGAGAGCAACGAAGCGTCCGCGATCATTTTCGATATGAACACATACGGCGGCAGGCTCGATACAGCGGCCGATATCGTGAACGCACTTAATCAAACCAAGATTCCTACTTACACGTTCATCAATACAAACGCAGGATCCGCCGGTGCGCTTATCGCCATTGCGACACAACACATCTTCATGGCGCCGGTGAGCGCCATTGGCGCAGCGGCGCCCATCCTCCCCACGGGTGAAGATCTTCCTGCTACGGCAAAGGAGAAAACGATTTCGTATTGGTCTGCGCTCATCCGTGGCTCCGCGACTAGGAACGGGCACAATCCCGACATCGCCGAAGCGTTCATGAACAGGGATAAGGAAGTAAAGATCGGCGACCGTTTCGTTCATTCGAAAGGAGCAGTGCTCACTCTCAATGCCCAGGAAGCAACTAAACGAATTAACGGCAAACCGTTGCTCGCAGAAGATGTCGTCGATTCGATTAGCGATCTGATCAAAAAAGCCGGTCTCAAAGGAAAAGTCTTCACAGTCGAACCCACCGGCTTCGAGCAGGCCGCGTTCTGGATCACCGCGCTTGCGCCATTGCTGCTGCTAGGAGGAATTCTTGGCGCGTACTTGGAATTCAAGATTCCGGGAGCGACATGGCCGGGGATTATCTCTGCGATTTGTTTCGCGCTCTTCTTTCTGGGCCATTATCTCGCGGGCCTGGCCGGCTGGGAAGTCGTTGCGCTGTTCATCCTCGGAATGGTTCTCGTGTTGATCGAGGTCTTGTTCTTCGCGCATAGCACGATCGTCTTCGGCGTCGTTGGTGTGTTTCTCATGCTCGCTTCACTGCTCTGGACGATGATCGATCGCTATCCGGGCCAGAATTTCTTCCCGACCGGCAAAATGCTCGCGATGCCGTTGCTTAACATGTTCATCGCGATTGTCGGCTCATTTATCGTGATCGCTCTTCTTGCGCGCTATCTGCCGCGCACGAGCATTTATCGGCGATTCGCGTTGATGGATTCAAATCCGCCAGGCCCCTCGCTTGCGGGCGTGCCGCGACACTTCGCGACTGCGCTCGCGCTGGCCCCGGGAATGCAAGGCACTGCAGTCACTGTTTTGCGACCCAGCGGCAAAGCGCGTTTCGCCGATCACGTTGTCGATGTGGTCACCGAAGGCGAATTCATCACCCCACAAACACCCGTCACCGTTATCCAAACAGACGGAATGCGGGTCGTAGTAAAGAGCGCTGCCCAAATCTGACGAGAAGAATCGCCTTCGTAAGCCTCTAGCCGCCAGCGACGACGCGAATGAACTCGACGCGGTCGCCTTCGGCTAATAATCGCGCCGCCCATTCATGTCGGTGGACGGCCAGACCATTATGCTCTACCAAAATCGATTGTGGCGGTAGTTTGTAACGATCGACGAGCTCGGCGATCGTTTTCACTTCACGCGCCTCGACAGATTGACCGTTGAGTGAAATCGTCATGCACCGCAAAGAGCCTGGTCCCAATCTTTCCAAACCGGCTCAAGTCCCCGACCCCGAAGGACGGCGGCGATTTCGGCCGGGGAACGTACGTCGCTGATCTCGAATTGCCCGGTGGCAAGCTGATCTTCGCCGTCCTGATATTCGGGCGCGACGATGCGGCCCCGCACAGTGCGATGCAAGTGTTCGCGGCCTTGCCGGGTGTAACCGCCAGGCTCGGTGTGACTGCCGGCACTCATCATCGTCACCCCGATTGAAGCCAGCGAATCCCGCAGTTGCGCCCGCTCGCGCGTGCTCAGCACGATGCCGAGCTGCGGGAAAGAAATTCGTAATGCGCAAACGAGTTGCACAAGTTCGCGATCGGTGATCGAGAAAAGCGGACGAAATCCGCCGGCCGCCGGCCGCAATCGGGGCAGGCTCACGGTAATTTGCGCCTGCCAGCAGTGTTTAAATAAATGTTCCAAATGCGCTGCGAGCGCGATCGCTTCATCCTGCCAGCGCGACAAGCCGATCAACGCGCCGACGCCGAGCCGGCGAAAACCGGCCGCATAACCACGTTCCGCGCAATCGAGCCGAAAATTAAAATCGCGTTTCGGTCCAGCGGTATGCATTTCCGCATAAATGCCGCGATTGTAAGTTTCCTGATAAACGACGAGCCCTTCCGCGCCGGCTTCGACAATCGGCACGTAGTCTTCGGTTTTCATCGGGCCTACCTCAATAGAAATCGACGAAAAATCAGGAGCAAGCGCGCGAATGCATTCGGCAAGATAGTCACGGCCGGCAAATTTTGGGTGCTCGCCAGCGACCAGCAGAATCTGCCGAAAACCCTGGCGAGCGAGATGCTGCGCTTCGGCGACGACTTCGTCCACATCAAGCGTGACGCGAAGAATCGGATTGTCGCGTGAGAAACCGCAATACTGGCAGTTGTTGATGCATTCGTTGGACAGATAAAGCGGCGCGAAAAGTCGCATCGTGCGCCCAAAATTCTGCAGAGTGAGTGAGCGCGAAGCTTGCGCCATCGCTTCGAGTTCCCGATCGGATTTCGCTGTGATCAGGTGCTCGAACTGCTGAACCAGCTCCGATTTCTTCAGAGCCAAGTTGTCTAGAGTCTCAACGAATGACATTAACATAATTTCGCGCCCGTATCGGCGTTCGCAAACGTCAATCGCAATTGGTCAGGCGCACGGGCTTGTTGGTGCTGCATAAGGAACGCTTCCCGCTCGATCAGAGCGATTTTTAATATCGGGTACCGTTTTGTTCAAAGCGCTCAAAAAAAAGCGGCGTCCGATATTCGGGACGCCGCTTTAGTAAACGCGATCTCGGGTTCGCTAGAATGCGAAATTAACTCCAGTGCGGACCATGCCAAAGTTGTTATGGGGCCCGTCCACAAAATTCCAGCTGAAATCGCTGACCCAGCCAATGTGCGGGGTGAGGCGAACTTCCATGCCACCGCCGACCTGGCCGATTGCCCGCGACTCCGAACCGGTTTGTTCAGTGCGAATAATTCCGTCGTTCACGAGAACGTTCGTCTTTTCGCCGCCACCAAAGATTCCGCCGCCTCCACCAAAAATGTAGGGCGAGAAGCGCGTGCACGGAATTGGGTACCGCAGCGTCAATGTGCCTAACACAGAACCCACCGCGCGGCTCTCGTGTCCAGTATGGACATCGAAGATGCCGTTATTAAGATCGATAAAGACATCCTCAAACGCGCGTCTGGCGTCCACCGCCCATCCTTCAATACCGACACCGAAGTACCGGTGGAAAAAGTACTTGAGATCAACACCACCGCCGAAAGCATGATCTGATTCGAGGTAGCGATCATTCTCCCATTTGCTCCCTGTGAAAATGTAAGTGCCCCACAGACTAACGTTGAACTCGTTGTCTGCGTACCATTGCGGACAGGGTGGCGGCGCCACCTGTTTCATTTCCTTTCCGGAATAGGTTTCGCCGGCAACCGCTACCGAAGTGATTGCAGCGATGCATAACAACCCCGACACCAATCTTTTCATTTCATTTCTCCTTTGGTTAAGTCTCTCCTCGGTTTTTTCAGGCTCCAAACACTCCTTTGGAACATGCAAGGTAATAACGAAACTCGCCATTACCCTGGATGCCCGACTTTTGAGCAGGCCACAGGAAATTGCAAGGATTTTTTGGGCGGTCTAAGGCGGGAACCGGTGTAGGGCGGGAACCGCCTCAGGGGTGGAGTTCCGCACCGGTATTCGCGTCGGTAATGATGAACTTTTCGTGGTGAAATGTGGGATCGCCACGAAAGGTGAGCCGGCCCGCATAACGGCGCTCCAACTCCACCAGCAATTCTTCATCTTCTTCCTTCAAGCGTTTCAGCACGCCTGGATTCAGAATCACCCGGATATCATGAATGCTGTCCTGATACTTACGCATGACGGTGTTCAGAGTCCGATGCAATTCTACGCTCGTGGTCATGGAGGTTTTCACCACGCCGCGTCCGCCGCAGTAGGGACAGTTTTCGTAAATGGTGTCGCTCAGGCTTTCCTGCGCTCTTTGGCGGGTCATTTCCATCAAGCCGAGTTGCGAAATGGGCAGAACATGTGTCTTGGCTTTGTCGCGATTGAGTCGCTCCTTCGTCAAACTGTAAACTGCCTGCTGGTCTTTGCGGCTCTTCATATCGATGAAATCGGCTATGATCAGGCCCCCGATATTGCGTAAGCGAAGCTGTCGCGCGATTTCATCTGCGGCCTCCAGGTTGGTTTGCAAGATAGTTTTTTCCACGTCGCGCCCGCCTTTGTTTCGGCCGGTATTCACGTCAATCGCCACCAGCGCTTCCGTCTCGTCGATCACAATATAGCCGCCGCATTTCAGCCAGACTTGCCGATGAAAAGCGTCATCGATTTGCTTTTGCACGCCGTACGTTTCGAAAATCGGCATCGCACCATCGTAATGATGGACCCGATTCCGCCCGCGCCGGGAAATCTGCCCGATCATTTCGATCATTCGATCCGTTGATGCGCGGTCGTCGCAAACGACTTCGTCAACTTCTTCGGTGAGAAAATCGCGCACCGTCCGCCCAACCAAGTCAGGTTCCTCAAAGAGGCGACAGGGAGCTGGTTCCTCACGAATGAGCTGCTCGACCTGGGCCCACTGATCGAGGAGAAAACGCAGATCGCGCACAAAGTACCTGGCCCGCTGGCCTTCACCGACGGTGCGGATGATGACTCCGACGCCGTCGGGAATCTCCAGTTCACGCACAATCTTGCGCAACCGTTCGCGCTCCTTTTGGTTTTCGATTTTCCGTGAGATGCCGCTGCGATCGCTGAACGGCATCAGCACCAAATAGCGTCCGGCGAAACTGAGATTGGTCGTCACCCGTGGCCCTTTCGTGCCAATGGGGCCCTTGGTGACCTGCACAATGACATCCGAGCCGACGGGATAAATACTCGGTATATCTTTAACCGTGATCCGTTTTCGCGGCCGCTTACTGCCACGGCGATCGATTTCCTCTATGCCGCTGTCGAGTGCGGCCGGGATCGCATCCCAAAAATGAAGGAACGCATTTTTCTCGAAGCCGATGTCAACAAACATCGCCTTCAAACCCATCTCGATGTTTTTGACTTTACCCTTATAAACGCTGCCAACGATATTCCGTGAGCTCTTACGCTCGACACTGTACTCCTCGAGCCGGCCATTCTCGAGCAGAGCCACCCGGGACTCGAGTTTCTCTACGCTGAGTATGAGCTTTTTGCCGGTCTTTCGTGAGGAAAGACCCAAAAGTTTTCTGACTTTGTCTATCATAAAACGAAAGAGGTTGTCCGATCAGAGGCGAAACTGACCAAATGCACTGCGGCGATGGTTCTGCTCGGGTGTTCATCGTGTTGTTCCACGCCGGCCTTTAGGCGGAGGTGGCGGTGGCGCGGGCGCCTGGCGCGGGTGTATTCCAAAGAGTTTTTGGAAGAAATTGCGGGGGGCTGGCGTCGCGGCGGGGACAGCGCGGGCCACAGCAGCACCGCCTCGTCGCCGCACTTTCCCCTGAGAATCTGCTTCCGGTTCGACATCGGGCGATGCGTCTGAGCTTGCCATCTGGGCAGTGGCATTTTGCGAATCGCCAGCGTTTTCTTCGTCCTCGCCTCCGAGATTCCCGCCCTTATCGTGATAAGTCACATCCTTGATCATTTGGAATGGATTGGCCTTATGCGCGGGCACGAGCCAGGCCACCTGCATGTCGAATTTGCCTTCATCTAGTGCGAGCGAGCGCTCCAAGATTCTGTCGGCGACTGGGCCGGCCACGCTGCCGCCGTGCTCGCCACCTTGCACCATCACAGCAACGACATACTTCGGCTTATCAAAGGGCGCAAAACAGGCGAACCATGCAGTGGTATCCTTATGTCCGTGCACAGTGGCCTGCGCGGTGCCGGTTTTCCCCGCTACCACCCAATCTTTCAAACGTGCTCTGCCGCCGGTGCCGCCGTCTTCATTAACAACCTTCCAAAGACCTCTGCGGACCAGCTCGATCTGGTCAGGGGAGATTTCCTGCCGTAAATCCGATCGCACGCGCGGTGGCGGCGCTGCCGGATTGCCTTGCTCATCTAACACCGGAGAGCCGTCTTGCTTCAAAACTTTATCGACCAGACGTGGGTAATAGCATATGCCGCCGTTTGCGATCGCAACATAGGCCATTGCGAGTTGAAGTGGCGAAACAAGTGTGTAGCCCTGGCCGATGGAAACGTTTGCTGTTTGCGCTTGTGACCATCTCTCTTGGGGATGATGGATTTGCATCCACTCAGGCCCCGGCATATTGCCGCTCTGCTCGCCGCTGAGTTGTAGACCCGATTCCTCGCCAATACCCAGCATTTTGCCGATGTGATCAATCGACTGAATGCTGGCTGCATTACCGTACTGATAGAAAAAAGAGTCGCACGAAACCTTGATAGCATCGACGAGTCCGATGGTCCCGTGCGTGTAATGTTTTTCAGCTACCCAGCACTGAAAAAAGTGATCGCCGTAACTCACACCGCCACCGCAACTGTATTTGGCGCCTGCGAGATTTTTCGTGCCCCGCAGACCGGCGAGCGACGTGATGAGCTTGAATGTCGAGCCTGGCGGCAGGCAACTAATCGCACGGTTAACTAATGGATCGCCCTCGTCTTTCTGCAGCGCCGTCCAGTCCTTCGCCTTGATGCTCGGGATGAAAGTATTTGGATCGAATGATGGAACAGAAGCGATCGCCAAAATGTTGCCGTTGTTTGGATCGACGACTACCGCGCCCGCCCGGCTCACGGCGCGCAGCGCTTCTTCCGCAATCGCTTGAATGCGCGCGTCGATTGTCAGGAAGACATTAGCGCCTTGCTCCGGGGGATCTTCGCGCAGGACGCCGTCAATTGTGCCTTTTGCATTGCGTCGCAGATAGCGCACCCCAGGTTTCCCACGCAAATACTCGTCGGTGATTTTTTCGATGTTCGATTTCCCTTCCACGTCTCCCTGGTAAAACGTGAATTTCTTTGCGTCCTCTTTATCCACGTCATCCGGCACACCGACATAACCCAGAATATGCGCGGCAAGCGCTCCATAAATGTAAGAACGCACGGGTTTGATCGCGAGTTCCACTCCCGGCAATCCAACATCATGCTCGGAAAATTTCGCCAAGGTCGGAAAATCGATGTCTTTGACGTAGGAATACGGAACTTCGGTATCGTTGCGATAGTGTTTCTGCAGCCGGCCCGCATTGTAATCGCGCGCAAGATCGAGGTCATTGAGGCGCGGAACGACGCCATTATTGACGATCTTGATAATGTCCGGTTCCTTCAGGTCTTTCGGCATTCCATTGATGGTCGCCCGATACTCGGTCACGGGCGGCTGGCCAAAGCGTTCGCGATAGCCTTTGACCATTTCCGGCAAATAAAAATCGACCTCATAACTCGCCCGGTTTTGGACGAGAGTCACTCCGTTGCGATCTTTGATCTCGCCGCGCACCGAAGGAATGCGCACCGTTGCTTGAGAGCTACCGCGGAGCTGGGCAGTCCATTCCAGGCCATGCGCCACCTGGATCCACCAAAGCTTCAGGCCGAGAGCGCCCATGCCCATCAGCATCAAGAGCCCGAGGAATTGAATCCGCACGCGCGAAGTTATACGGCGCCTGTTCATTCAAGCCGCCCCCTTTCCGGTTGATAGGAGTATGCGGTAATTCGTCCCATCCATTGTAAAAACCAGAATACGATCGGGGCCATTGCCAAGGCAACGAGACCAGGCCCGCTGATCTGCCACCAAATTTCGCGTGTGAAAACGAAAGAGCCGCGACGGAATGTGATCATCAGATATTGCGCCAGAACTATTAACGAGGTGAAGACGCCGCTCAGGATACAGTGCACTTCCCAACGTCCGCGTGCAAAGAGCGGTCTCAGGCCATGCATCAATCCTGCCAGCACACCGTAAATCAGTATCGATGATCCAGTTGAAATTTCAACTTTCCCCCCGATCACCTGCACGGTAAGGGCATCCAGTAAGACTCCCGTGTATAGGGCAAGCGCCAGCATGAGAGGAAATGGCAGGGCCATCGCGCCATAAAAGACAATCACCGGCACAATATACACGTGCGCGTTGTAGAGCCACGGCAACACTGGAATAAAAAACTCCGCAATCTGCGCCAGCAGCACAAGTACGAGCAAAACAAAAAAGAAAATCATTTTCGCCCAGTCACTACGAACACGTCCTCCAAATGCGACAGATCGACTGCGGGCGTGAGCTGTGCTTGTCCATCCAGTTCTCGGACACGGAAAGTTTTCACAACGCCGATCAGCAAACCCGACGGGAACACGCCGCCAACTCCCGAGGTATAAACTTTTTGGCTAGGCTTCAGGTCAGCCTGTTTCGACAAAAAATTCAGATTCAAAAACGGGGTCAGTCCTGCTGTCACGCGCTCGCCGGAGACGATCCCCTGTTCTCGGCTTCCTTCGACCTTTGCGGCGACCCGACAGTTTTCGTCGGAAATCAATAATACGACCGAGACGCTGTCGCTTACGGTGGTTATTTTTCCCACTAATCCCAGGTCCGTTGCAACAGGCATGTCGATCTCAATGCCATCTCTTTTGCCACGGTTAATCGTAACCGTTCGCCACCAGGTGGAGGAGTCACGCGCGACAATTTCCGCGGCGATTAACTTAAAGACTGAGCGCTCGCGATAATTGAGCGCATGACGCAAGCGATTCACCTCATTCTCGGCGTCGCGCAGCCCCTGGTTAGTCGCCCTCAGCTCTCGATTTTCCACCTGTAAGGCGGCATTTTCGCGCTCTAATTGCTCAAGCGACTTCAAGCCTGTACGCACCGATGTAATCTGCTTTTTTATTCCGGAGCCACTGGTCAAAAATGGTGCCAGCAACTGATAGACGCCAGCCTTGAACTTCTGCGTGGTCGCCGGGCCGAAGGTGAGAAAATATCCCAGAATTGCGCCGAAAATCAGTAGCGCGATGATGTTCGTGCGGCTCATCGCAATTGCGGATTTCGGATTGGAGATCGCGGATTAAAGAAGATCGACATCTGCGGAAGGACCGATATCAGTCCGCAATCCGAAATCGCCAATCCGCAATTCTTCCTACCGCCACTGGCGGTCTGCCGAGGCCACTTGACGCAAGAATTTAAGTTCATTGAGGCATTTGCCAGTCCCTTCCGCCACTGCGCTGAGCGGATCTTCAGC
>JBKOYG010000088.1:0-12784 GCA_046725285.1 Verrucomicrobiota bacterium | reverse complement strand
TAACTGAAGGAGCTCCGGCACGAAGTGACCGGAGAGATAGGCAATGGAGAACATCCATTCAATCAAAGCAGAGGGACAAATATGAAACAAACGAGATTAGTGAAAATGTTAGCGCTCGGAGTGGCTTGTGGGACTGCAGTGACGACAGCGCTCGCGCAGCAGACCACAACGACGACTACGACTGACCCTGTAACAGGCACGACTACAACTCAGCAGACAACGACCAGCAGTGCCGGAACAATTGTGACCTACACACCGGACTCGGATTACTTCATGTTTCGGACCGCGCCGGATGTGCCGCCGGTTCGTTATTACTACACGAGAGACACGGCCATTGTGGATCCCGAAGGTCGCACCGTGACATGGTCAGCTATTCGACCAGATATGCCGGCAACCATCTACTACACCACGGTTGGTGACCGGGTGCTCGTACGCAAGGTCGTGTTGAGCCGGCCGGCTGGGGTTATTAAGCACGAGGAGACAACTACTACAACGACGACTAGACCGTGAGCGGAACAGTCGTTCCGCAAAGATCAAAAAGCGCCCGCGAAAATTTCGCGGGCGCTTTTCTGTACGCACATCGCTGCTGGCATCGCCGGGTAAGGCGATAGCCATTTCCAGGTCTCCGCTTCTCGCGTAGATTCACAGCCGGATGGCTGTATCGACCAAAGAGAAGCCGGATTTGCAGAAAAAAGTGCACGAAGTGCCGCACAAGCCGGGTGTGTACTTGATGCGCGACCGGTTTAACCGCGTGATTTACGTAGGTAAGGCGCGCGACCTGCGCAAACGAGTGGGTTCATATTTTCTCCCGTCCAAGCTGGCGCAAGCCGATTTGAAAACGTGCGCCATGCTCGACGCAACATGGGATTTTGAGACGCACACCGTTCGCAGCGAAGCGGAATCCGTGCTACTCGAAGGCAAACTAATCAAGGAATACCGGCCGCGTTACAACGTTTCCTTCCGCGACGATAAACGGTTTCTTGTGGTCAGAGTCGATCTTTCGGAGGAGTGGCCGCGTTTTCGGCTCGCCCGGTTTAAAAAGGACGATGGCAGCCGCTACTTCGGTCCGTACGCGCATGCTGGCGCGCTGCGACAGACTTTGAATTTCATGCGCAAGAAATTTGGCGTGCTCACGTTTGGGCGAGGCTCGCCTACCGAGCGAGAGTTGAAATCAGCGACCTACCAGGTGCCAGTGCGTTTGAGCGAAATCAGCGCGGAGCAGTACCGCGAGCGCGTCCTCCAAGCCTGTGAATTTTTGGAAGGAAAATCGAGGGAAATGATCGCGACGTTGGAAGCGGAAATGCGCAAAGCCGCCAAGAAAATGGACTTCGAGAAGGCCGCCGAACTACGCAACATGATTGATGACTTGCGGAGCACCACAAGGCCGATGCGTCGATTTACCCGTGGTAGTCTGCCGAGTTCGATCGATCCGATGGCAGATGTACATGCCTTGGCTGATGCGTTGCAACTGCCGCAATCGCCGCGCGTGATGGAGTGCTTCGATATCTCAAATATTTCCGCGACGCACGTCGTCGCCTCAATGGTTTGTTTCCGGGACGGCGTGCCGGACAAGGACAATTATCGCCGCTATCGCGTGCGAACCGTTGACGGCCAGGACGATTTCGCGAGCATGGCCGAGGTCGTGCGACGCAGGTATTCGCGTGTCCTACTGGAGACGCGCGACGCGAATTCCAACGCCGCGGAATTTTCGCAGGAGAATGCGCTTGAAGCTGCTCGACGAATTGAAAGGCAAACCCTCAACTCCGAAAGCCTTCGCGAGCAGGGTGCTCAATTAACGGAGCAAAAACTTCCCGCGCCCGTCCGCATACCAGATTTGATCATCGTCGATGGCGGGAAAGGTCAACTCTCTGCCGCGTGTCGTGAATTGCAGCGATTAGGCTTGCATGAGCTTCCCATCATCGGCCTGGCCAAGGAGCGGGAAGAGATTTACCGACCGGGCCGAGCGCTGCCGCTGCAACTTTCACTAGACTCCGGCGCCTTGCGATTGCTCCAACGCATTCGCGACGAGGCCCACCGCTTTGCTAACGCGTATCACCAATTGCTGATGAAAAAGCGGGTCGGCGAAAGCATTCTTGACGATTGCCCCGGTGTGAGTCAGAACCGCAAGAATTCGCTGCTGCGAAAGTTCGGCTCTGTGAACCGGCTGCGTAAGGCGACGGTGGAGGAAATCGCCTCCACGGAAGGGATAGGCCGAAAGCTTGCCGAGGAAGTGCATCAATTTCTGCAAAGGCATTGATTTATCCGTAGATTTCGCAGATTCACTTTTCGAATGAGGTCAATGGGGGGAACTTCGGGCAGTTTGTGGATCGCGTTCTCGATCTTGATAGCGCCGGCTGCATTATTGGCCCAGGCGCTCGCGCCATCTACTGTGCCCGGCACAACCCACACTCCACAAGCTGAAGAGGAAACGATTGTGCCCACATTCGAGACGCAAAAACTCGCGCGCACTTACATTCTCGATGTTCCGGGACCGCGTGGCCAGATCACAGACCGCAACGGCGAACCGCTCGCGCAAAATCGGCTCAGCTACAATCTCGCTATCAATTTCCCTACGCCGCTTGATTTTTCCGATGCACAGGCAGTCAGCTTCGCGAGGGAAAAGATCGACAGAACCGCCAGGCTAATTGGTCGCAAAATCAAGATTTCCGACGATGCGATTCTTCGCCATTACCACAACAGGGGAATCATGCCGATGGAGATCGCGCAGAATCTTAGCCAGTTGGAGTACGAACAGATCAAAAACGATCCGCCGCCTGGAGTGATTGTGCGCCCGATCTACGTGCGCGTTTATCCGAACGGAAGAGTGGCCGGCCAAATTATCGGTTACACCGGCAAGACCGGCCGAAATCCGGACGGCATCGTTGATAATCACGAAACGCTCTGGCCTGAAACCGAGGGACGCGAAGGACTTGAGCAAACGTTCAACGAAATGCTCACAGGCAAGCATGGCGAATACAAACTGACCTTTGATAAAGATGGTCGGAAGACCTCCGAGAAACTGAGCACTCCGCCTGAGCCTGGGTACAACGTGGTCACTACGCTTGACCTGCGTCTTCAGCAACTCGCTGAAAAGGCATTGGAAGCAAAAGCAAAACGCGGAGCCATTGTGATCATCGATCCAAATAATGGCGACATTCTGGCGTTGGCCTCCTGGCCTACTTACGATCCAAATTTGTTTGTCCCATCAATTTCAGCCGAACAACTCAAGGCGTTGCAAGACGACAAGGACATTCCGCTTTTGCCGCGAGCGTATCGTTCGTCTTATCCGCCGGGATCGACCTTCAAGATTGCCGTTGGAATTGCCGCGCTCGAAAGCCGTGCTGTTCAGCCGGATGATCAATATGAATGCGTTCCGTCAATTCAGATTGGCAACGTCACGTTTCACAATTGGAAAAAGGGCAATCGCGGCGCGTTGAACTTCGTACAAGCGCTCACCGAATCGTGTGACACATGGTTTTACCAGGTTGGGATCAGAACCGGCGCGCAACCCATCATCGATTGGGCGCTAGCACTAGGCTTCGGCGCAAAGTGTGGCATCCCTTTGCGGGGCGAAGCCGACGGCCGCGTTCCAAACGACGAATACATGAAGGCAACGCACGGTCGCCGGCTGCTCAATGGCGATATTGCAAATATGTCGATTGGGCAGGGAGACACACAAGTCACTCCGTTGCAAATGGCACAAGCGATGGGCGTCGTGGCAAATGCCGGCACACTGTATCAGACACGGCTGGTTCAACAGGTGCAGACATTCGATAACCAAATAGTGACTGCCTATCAGGTGCGAGCGAAGAGAACGCTAAACCTGTCATCCGAAACTCTGGACGAATTGCACACGGGAATGATCGACGTTGTGAATGGCGCAGGCGGCACCGCGCACCAGGCCAGCCTCGATAATGCTGAGGTCGCCGGTAAGACTGGCACGGCCCAATGGGGACCTAAGAATAAAGAGCGCACGGCGGCATGGTTTGCAGGATTCTTGCCAGCCGACCAACCGCGCTATGCATTCGCAGCTCTTTACGAGGGCGACGTCGGCAGCAAAGTCCATGGCGGTTCTGCGGCTGCCCCAATGATTGCCGAGATTTTCAAAGAAATTTACAAGGGGGAAAAGGTAATCACCCAGCGGCAGGGTCGCGCCCACGAGCAACCAGAAATTCGCCGTGCCGAGCCGGTAGAGGAAGAGGACGAATCAGATTAGAGACACCAATTACACGAATTGGCACGAATCTCACAACGTTGATTCAATCCGCCTTGGTTAATTCGTGTGAATTCGTGAAATTCGTGTCTACGCGGCCGCGGTTTCCTTTGGCAGCTCCATCGTGCCTTTGAACTTTGGCGGTTCCTCCTCGATTCCGAAATTGTTGGAATAGAGTTTTTCGATCTTCGCCATGTCGTCGGCGGTGAGCAGCGGCGTGTCCGGCGCTTTGGCGAATTCAACCAGCTGTTCTTCGTTGTAAATATTCGGCAGCGTCGAAGCGACTCGGTCATCTGCGAGCAGCCACTGCAATGCCGCTTGCCCGAGCGTACGCTCCGAATTTTCAAGGAAACGCAATTTCTCAACCTTTTTGATCCCATTCAGCAACCAACTGCGCGGCCGATGGCTGCGATGATCTGTGGGCGGAAATTTCGTCTCTCCCGTGTACTTGCCCTCAAGCATGCCAGACGAATGCGTCACGCGGATAAGGAACATCGTGTCCCTGCCGGACTCCGTGGCCGCATCGTGAAAGGCGCGCCCGGGATGTTGCTCAAGCATGTTGTAGATGTGCTGCACGCTCGTGGCGTCCCGTTCACGAATACAATTCAGGCCCTCGTAAAGCCAGCCAATCGCCGGCCCAAGAGCAACGCCGTAATAGCGAACCTTCCCTTCAGATTTCAATTTCTCGAGCGTCGTCCAGAGCGCGTCGTCATAAACCTGCTCCATCCGAATGTTGTGCAGTTGGAGCAGATCGATTCGGTCGGTCTTCAACCGCTTCAGCGCCGCGTCCGTTGCGCGCATGATTGCTTCCGGCGAAAAATCCTGCGGAAT
Organism: Verrucomicrobiota bacterium; assembly: GCA_046725285.1. GTDB lineage: Bacteria > Verrucomicrobiota > Verrucomicrobiia > Chthoniobacterales > UBA10450 > Udaeobacter. The sequence goes on along the minus strand of JBKOYG010000088.1, from coordinate 7,740 downwards.
CTCGCGTTGCCCTCGCCCACGCGCCTGACCGTAATGAACAAAATCGTAGCCGACCTTCGTGGCGATCACGATTTTGTCCCTCTGGTTCGGGAACGCCTTCGCGATCAGTTCTTCGCTCAACCCGTTTCCATATGTATCAGCGGCATCGAACAAAGTGATCCCGAGATCAAACGCCTTGTGCATCAGCGCGATCGCTTCGCTCTCGGCAAAATTTCCCCACCAGCCAGTGGAAATCGTCCACAAACCGAAGCCGACTTCGCTTACCGTCAGATCGGTGTACTTATATGTGCGAAAACGCATGCCACATGATAGCAGGACCCGCCGCGGCTGCGCAAGCAACCAAGTGGTGCCACGTAGCTGCGATTTAACCATTCCACAGGACAAGCTCTCAATCGCCTCAAAGTGCGCACGGACGGCTTCCCCCCGGCTTATCGGCTCATTGGCTGATTTTCGGAAGCGGCGCAGCCGCCGTTTGCATTGATCCCTCCTGATCGTGCTAGTCCAACCGCATTGCAGCGGTGAGGAATATCTCGGCCCTGCACGATCGAATACAAGACGAATAATGAATCTGCTTTACCTTTTAGCCGATTGCCTTACTTTCTTCCATGACCACAACAATCTCATCACGCGGCCAAACAGTGATTCCTGCTGAGATTCGCGCTCGCCACCACCTTACCGAGCAATCTCGTCTGGCTTGGATCGACGACGGTCAGACAATCCGTGTTGTGCCTTTAGCTGCTGGAGCGAACAAATACGGGCGCGGCATTGCCAAAGATTTAGATTTAGGTCGCGCGCTACGCGCTGATCGCGCAGAGGAACGCCGACGTGAACGAAGCCGACGTCGTTCTTAATACTTCTGCTATTCTCAGCGTGCTTCAGGACGCACCTGGCGCTGACTTCGTCGAAGCAAGACTTGAGGAAGGCGCTTCAGGCAAAATCGCAATTGCGGCGAGCTTCGCTAGCCTTACCGAAATTCTTTACAAGACGATTCAGCTTGCTGACAAGAGGCGCGCGGACGAGATGGTTGCAGTCATTAAATCGTGGCCAGTCGAGTTTGTGCATTCAGATGAGGCGCTCTGTATTGCTGCAGGCGAGATTAAAGCGCGTTTCCTGGTTTCATTCGCCGATGCCTTTGTTGGTGCAACTGCACAACGATTTGGTGCGCTCCTGATCCACAAAGATCGTGAGTTCGAATCGCTCAAATCGGTAATTAAATTGAAAGCGCTCCCATACAAGGCGCGTGGTTAATTTGTCATTTGTGAGTGCTCCCAATCGCTTTAGGGCGCGCGCCCGCAGTGGCGCGCGTCCAATTTTTTATCGCAAATTTTTCGACAGTTCGTCCCAGCGGAACCCGAAGAATATCCGCTGGGACGATTTACAACAGCGATCGGTGCGTGCGCTGGTGTTATCGCGGCGGCCCGAAGGTGAGGAATTCCGGGCGGCCGAAGCCGGAGGCAAAAACATCGGGCATGCCTCCGCCAGGAGGGAACTTCAAGATGTTGCCGTCAGGAATCCCATTTGCCTGGGCTACAAAGAGGTGGCCCTCGCTGTCAAAGGCCAGACCGCGCGGGTTGGTTAGGCCGGTGGCGAAGGGGAACTTCACGCCCATCGGAGTGAAATAGACAATCGAGTCGGCTCCCGGATCGCTAAATGTATCGATGGAAACGAACAGATTGCCGCTGGTATCAAAGGCCAGGCCCAGAGGATATTCGCCCTCAGCAAACTCGCTTGGCCCGGCAAAAACAGTGCGCGTTCCATTCGGAGCGAATTTATAGATCGTTGGGTCCCCACCAAAATTCACGGGGCCCTGAGCTGCGTAGAGGTTGCCGCCGCTGTCGAAAGCCAGACCCCAACCTTGACTAGGAATGGAGCCGAACACGATCCGCTCTCCGCTGGGTGTGAACTTGAAAATGGTGCTGGCTCCTGTGGGACTCGTATCATCGTTCGCCAGAACATAGACATTGCCCGCGATGTCTATGGCGAGGCCTTCAAAGAAAAACTTAGCGGCGCTGCCAAGGGTACTGACGTGGTTACGCAGGTTAAATTTCAGCACTTTCCCAATTTCAATGTTGTCGGCCTCGTGGGCTGTTGTCGCGAAAAGATTGCCGATGCTGTCAAAGGCCAGCCCTCGAGGGTTATCTAAGCCGGAGGCGTAGATGCTCTGCGTCCCATCCGGCGTGAACTCGAAGATTTTGTGATTTCCGCCGGGGACGTTAGCTGAGACGTAGAGGTTCTGTGCGTGAGCGGTTGTTGCTAACGCGAAGATCGCGCCAAGAGTGAGGACTGGCAGGATTAGTATTTTTTTGAAGTGAGTCAGTGGATTCATGGTTGTTCCTTTCTTTTTGGTTTTGTAGTTTTCCTTTCACTGCCATAAACGAAAACGGGCGATCAAACTGCTCATTTGAATCGGGTTTTTTGTGCGGAAGTTTTCTGCGTGTAGAAAACTTCCGTGGGTGATAGGCTCTGAGAGGAGCTTATGGAAGAGCCTTCGGTCTCTCCGCACAGAGTGACGCAGCTCCTGCAGCAATGGAGTCACGGCGATAATTCTGCGCTCGCAGAGTTAACGCCGCTGGTCTATGACGAGCTCCGACGCCTCGCTCACCATTTTATGGAGGGGCAGAGTCCTAGCCACACACTGCAAACTACGGCGTTAGTCAATGAAGCTTATCTGCGTCTGGCCGGCCAAGCCAATCTAAACTGGCAGAGCCGGGCGCACTTCTTCGCTGTCGCCGCTCGTGCAATGCGTCAAATTTTGGTCAGTTACGCCAGGAGTAACCGAGCGCAAAAACGCGGTGGCGGCGGGGCCAGGATCGAATTGGATGAATCAGCAATCCTCTCACCGGAACAATCAAAAGAGATTGTTGATTTGCACGAGGCACTGGAGCGGCTGGGCACGCTTGACTCAAGAAAAGCTCAAGTGGTCGAGCTCAAATTTTTTGGCGGACTCAACTACGACGAGATAGCGGAATTACTCAAGATTGCACGCATAACGGTGAGGCGTGATTGGGAGTTCGCCAAGCTATGGCTGTATACGGAATTGCACAGCGTGGACTGACGGAAATGAGACACGAATTTCACTAATTCACACGAATGAATGACCTGCTTTACAAGGAAGAGGTTTTTCAACTTGTAGGCGTTTGCATGGAGATTCATCGGGAGTTGGGAAAGGGCCACGACGAAATTATCTACAAGGATGCTTTAGTCGTTGAGCTTAGTCGCGCCGGAATTCCGTTTTTCCGCGAGAAAAATTACGAAATCATCTACAAGGGAGTCATCCTACCTCACTACTATTATGCGGACTTTGTGGTTTGGGATAAAATTCTCTTTGAAGCCAAAGCCGTCGAAAAACTGACCGACTCGCACCATCAAACAAGTGCTAAATTACCTAGCCGCCTCGAAACTTCGCGTCGGTCTGTTGGTCAATTTTGGTGACGATTCATTGGAGTGGAAAAGGATTGTTTTATGAGACACGAGACACGAATTCCACGAATCTACACGAATTCTTCTAAGCCTTATCAATTTGTGACAATTCGTGTAATTCGTGTTCCAATCTCAAGTTCGCGCAATTCGTGTCTATGACACCGGCGCAGCTAGAAAGGATTGAGGAGATCTTTTATGCAGCGCTGGAGCAACAGCCTGACGACGTTGCGAAATTTCTGGAAACGGCCTGCGAAGGCGATGAGCTTTTGCGCCGCAAAGTTGAAGCGCTCCTCGCTTCGCGTCAACGAGTAGCCAGCTTTATCGAAACCCCAGCTGCCGGCCTTGCGACGAGAGTTATTGCAAATGGGCAAGCTGACTCGCTCGTCGGTCAGACGTTCGGTCACTACAAAATTTCAGAACAAATCGGCAGTGGCGGGATGGGTGAAGTCTATCTGGCCACTGACATTGTCGCGCGCCGCAAGGCCGCGCTCAAGCTCTTGCCGTTGCGCTTCACGGGCGACGCCGAGCGGCTGAAACGGTTTCAACAGGAAGCGCACGCCGTGGTCGCGCTCAATCATCCAAATATCCTGACGGTTTACGAGATCGGCGAGGACCGCTCAATCCATTACATAGCGAGCGAACTGATCGAAGGCGAGACGCTCCGTGAACATCTGACGCGCCGGCCAATGGAGCTCGGTGAAGCGGTGGATGTTGCGATCCAAGTGGTGAGCGCGCTCGCCGCCGCTCACCAGGCGGGAATCGTCCATCGCGACGTCAAACCGGAGAACATTATGCTCCGGCCGGACGGATACGTAAAAGTGCTCGACTTTGGGATTGCAAAGCTCGCCGAGCAGGAACTGCCAGTAACGATGCCGAGAGATGAAGCGCTGTCGCTGATTGAGACGAATCTGGGGTCCGTGCTCGGGACCGTTCGTTATATGTCGCCCGAACAGGCGTGTGGCGGTCGGGTTGATAAAAGCACCGATATCTGGAGCCTCGGCGTAGTGCTTTATGAAATGGTAACCGGACATGCGCCATTCACCGGCGACACGGCAAGAGAGGTGATGTCTTCAATTCTCGAGAAGGAGCCACCGCCGCTCGCGCGTTACATCGCGCAAACTCGCGCTGAGCTTCAGCAGATTGTCAGCAAAACGCTGCGGAAAGATCGCGACGAACGATATCACAGCGCACACGAGCTGCTGGGGGCGCTCAAAGATCTTCGTCACAAATTGGAAGTCGAGACTGAGTTGAAGCGTTCAACAGCGGCGCCTCCATGGCTGCGCTGGATACGATCGCCTACCGCTCTGGTACTCGTATTGTTAATAGCTGCTTTGGCTCTGGCGGTTCCCTTCTATTGGAATCGGAACCTGACGACGAGCTCACCGCCCGAAAAAAGCATCGCCGTGCTGCCATTCCTCGATCTTAGCGAGACAAAGGACCAAGAGTATTTCTGCGACGGCATAAGCGAGGAGCTTCTCGACGCACTGGCAAAGGTCGATGGGCTGCGTGTCGTTGGCCGCAGCTCGTCATTTTCATTCAAAGGGAAAAGCGCGAACGTGAGTGAAATTGGGAAGAAGCTCAACGTCGAAAACGTGCTAGAGGGAAGTTTGCGACGCGAGGGTAACCGCGTTCGAATAACCACAGAGTTGATTGATGCACGCAACGGTTTCCGGATTTGGTCGGAAACCTACGAACGCGAATTGCAGGGGGTGTTTGCGCTCCAGGATGAGATCACTCGCGCAATTGTTGAAGCGCTCAAGATCAAGCTCGCGATTTCGCCTCCTTCCCGGGAACAACCGAACACAGAGGCATACGATCTTTATCTACAAGGTCTCTATTTCTCGAACAAAGGCACGGAGGAGGATTTGCGAAGGGCGCTCAGTTTCTTTCAGCGCTGTCTCGAGAAAGATCCGACTTTTTCACGTGCCTGGACTGGGATCGCAAAGGTTTGGTATTTTTTGGCCGATGTTTATGTAAAGCCGCTCGACGCTTATCCCCTCTCAAGGGAGGCAGCGATGAAGGCGATCGAGCTCGACGAGAGAGATGCTGAAGCACATTGCTACCTTAGTGAAGCGAAACGTGTTCTCGATTGGGACCTCGCTGGCGCGGATGCGGAACTGAAGCGCGCTCTCCAGCTCGATCCTAACTCTACACCGGCTCACTTTTTTTCGGGACTGCACCCGCTCTTTCGCGGTGAGCTAGAAGACGGTCTTCGACTTATCCTCGAGGCTCAGAAATTAGATCCGGTGTCGCCTATCACGAGCTATGTCGCCACCGCCGCCTATCTGGCTAATGACCGCGTTGATGACGCCGTTGTCGAAGGCCAGCGGACCCTCCAACTCGATCCGAATTACTTTTATCTGGATTCGGTTTTGGCCGCCGCGTATCGCGAGAAAGGCAACTTCGACGAAGCGATCGCTCTTTACACCAAAGCTCAAGAGGCAACGCATTTGCCAAGTAGCGGCCTGGCCATCACCTACACACGTATGGGGCGCGAGGTCGAGGCGCAAAATATCCTGGCTCAGCTTTTGCAAGCAAGAGAGAAGCGCTACATCTCAGCACCTCTGATCGCCGCGGTTGCTGTCGCGCTTGGCGACAACGAAGGAGCTTTTCGCGAACTCGAACGCGCCTATGCGGAGCACTCGGGAATCTTACAATGGATCGCGTTTCTTCCTGAATTTCGTGCGCTTCATTCCGACGCTCGTTTTCCTGATCTTATACGCCGAATCGGCGCTTCCCAGGACACAATTTTGGCGATCACTGAAACAACTCTGTCAGAGACAGTCGATCCGAACGCGCAGAGTCACTTGACGCTCAAAGTTGGAGTAAAGCCACGACCCGGCACGCACAATGGACACGTTGTCAGGATTAAGGTCGATTTTTATGACCTAACGAAAGATAACAGGCTGACGCTAACGAATGCCAAGGTCAGCTATAACTGGCTTAGCTCTGGCCGTGACTGGACGGACCCGACTCCGAAGTTTCTGGCAGCGACTTACATGCGTCCCAAGAGCAAACCGCCTTCACGTGATGAACGACGATTCGGTGGATTCGTAGTCTGTGTCTATTTCGACGGCCAGTTACAGGATTCGCGGGCGAGTCCACCGGAACTGTTGACGATCCATTCGTCCCAGAATTAGGCCCGCCCGAATGCAACCCGCGGCTTCTAAGGACAGCCACAAGTACTCCAAGCGTGTCAGAAGGCGTCTTATAAATGCGGAGCGTTGTAGCCACGGCGCTGCCTGCCACGCCGAAGCGTGGCAAAGGCGGGTGTGGCCGTGCTGCTATGGCCAACAAAGCCAGAGCGCCTCGACAGCGCGAGGCGGCTACAGCGGCCTCTATCTCGCGATCATCGCGGTGGCTCTTTGTTCCGTTATTCCGACGCAGGCGCAGGAGGCTACGCTCTGGCCACGGGGAGGTCAGCCGGGGATAACAATTGAGGAGGTTATTGTGACGGGCTCGAACATTCCGACCGCGGAAGAAGTCGGCCCGAACCCAGTGGATACCTATGGTCCGGCAGACATCGAAAAACTGGGCATTCGCAATGCAACGGATCTGACAACTTTTCTGCCGCAGGAAGCAGGCGGCACCGTCAACTTGAACATTGGCAATGGCGGCGACGGAACTGTCCAATTCAACGTGCGCGGCTTGTTGCCCAAAGAAACCCTGGTGCTTGTTGACGGAAAACGTGTCGCCTTTGGTTCATTGAACGGCGTCGGGTTCGGCAGCGGTGTGGACATTAATCTGATTCCATTTCCCATGATCGATCACATCGACATCTTGAAGGATGGCGCGTCGGCGGTGTATGGCTCCGACGCGGTTGCCGGCGTGATCAACTTCTTTTTGATCCACAAGTTCCGTGGTCTGGAGATCGGGGGGAGTTACGGAAACACAAACCTCGGAGCATCCAACGACATGGGCGAGTGGGAAGCATGGATCAAAGCCGGGACGGGAGATGACAAGACCAATATTGTTGTCATCGCCGATTTCTGGGAGCGTACCGGTGGCATCTTCAGCCGCGACAGAGATCTTTCCAGTAACGCGTTTCAAATACCTTGGGGAGGAGGCGACAATCGCAGCGGGGGCTTCCCTGGCCACATTGGAGGCATCCTAGGGTTGCGGTTAATCCCGAGGATTTTTTTCGGCCCCGGCGGTACGCCGCTACCTGGTGTGAACACACCGCTTCCGCACTCCGCGCCAAACGCGACGACTTCGCCATTTTATGTAGCGAACCCCATTTTCGCGGGGGGTGGGGTTAACCCCAATGCGTATCCAGGCGCTCCCGGTATCATCGGGCCGCATGCGTCCCAATTCTTTCCA
>JBKOYG010000068.1:0-3735 GCA_046725285.1 Verrucomicrobiota bacterium | reverse complement strand
GACTTTCCAGCCGATCTCGGCCGGGAGGTCGAAAACCAAAAGACTGTTGATACCCGTTTGATTTTGAGCCTGCCCGTTTATCGGGGGATCGCCTGAGAAATGGATGTTAAACGTATTGCCGTCGCCGGTGTAGTTGTAGAGGGTTGGCGCGAGCTGGAAGTATAAGATGTGCGGAAAATCAAACCTCGCTCCGACCTGCCAGCCGAGCATGAATGCGTTGGCGGTCGGCGTGAGCTGCGTTTCACCGCCTATTGGCTGCGTCGTTGTTCCACGTGGGCCAATTGGGTTTGACGGGTTAGCGTCGTCGTAAACAAACTGAGCGAAGTTCGCGAAGACGTCTATTTTCAGGAATGGTTCCGCTGGAGGCGGCGGGGCTACATTTTTCCCGTCTTTGCTGTAGGCCACTGGCACTGCTGCTCCGCCACCGATGGTGAACGTGTGTTTCCACTGCTCAGCCAAACCTTCCGGGTTAATGTCGTCATCCCACACCATTCGCGTATAAATGAACGGGTTCGGCATTCGGCCGCCGGTGAATGTAAAGCCGGGGAAACCTTTGTAGCCTCCATATGCCTGGCCGACAAAGACGCCATCACTACCTTTTGCGAATGGTCCGCCGCCACCCGGTGAGTCAGTCGATGTGTCGTCACCAAACGTTACGTTCGTTGAGCGTGCGTTGGCACTCGTCTCCAGGCGCACGCCGAAGAACCAATCATCCAGAAAGGTCCCGCGAAGTCCCAAGCGAAGACGATAACGCTCGCGTTCGCGCTCCTGCCAGTCATTTTGGTTATCCTGACCGAACTGAAAGTGGTCGGGAAGTCTGCCACCACGATATTCATAACGCAGACGCAGGTCACCGAAGAGCTCCAATTCAGTGATCGCCGGGAACAATTTCCATTTTGCGGCACTCTCTAACTGGGGCACGAGTTTCTCGACGTATGTCTTTCCTTCGCTGGTCACCTGCGTCTTGGTTTTGCCTTCTGCCCCAACTACAGGCGCCCATTCCGTGCGCTTCTTTAATCCGGCAACCTCCTGTTCGAGTTCGGCATTCCGCTTTTGTAGCTGGCTGACGGCCTGTTCTAGCTTTTGCAGCCGCTCGGCATCGGATCCTTGTGCTCTTAGCGGCTGTGCCGCCAGTGAAAGAACAGCAGCCACGCTCGCGCCCACCGCCCGTAAGACGGTTTTCTTTGTGAACATTTGTTTCTCCTTTATGATTGATGGTTGAATCGAGAAGCAGAACCGCTCGGTTAAAATCCGAACGTGGGCGGAACTAAAAGGAATTGCATTTGCGGAGTTTCGATAAGCTTCGAGGTGTCTATTGATTGACATAATTTGTCTCCTATCTAGCTGCGCTTTTCGCGCGGCCATTGTGTGACTGGCTCCCGCGGGACCCTGAAAATTGCTTCAATGCCTCTACTCTGCTCCTGCCACGAATCGGCGGCTCGCCCTCTTTGGCCAAGATCGATGCCAGCGGGATCGATCGATGGAGGAAAGGTGGTGCGACTTTATCGCGACGATATTTGCGAAGCGTGATATCGACGATATCCGCAAGGGTGTAGCGATCCAGCAGGGCGCTGATCGCATTTCGAACGTCGAACATCAACATTCGCAGGCCACAATGAACTTCATCCGGGCAAGAGCAGCGTGCATAGGATGTTTGGCTGACGCACCGGATCGGCGCGAGCGGCCCGTCGATTAACCGAATAACGGCGCCAAATTTTATCCGGCTCATCGGGCGTCCAAGTGAGTAACCGCCGAACTTTCCGCGCCTGCTCTTCACATATCCGGCAGCCTTAAGCTGCATAAAAATCTGCTCGAGAAATTTGATCGGCAGTTTTTCTTTCGTGGCCAGCTCGCTTATCTGGAGCATTGGCCAGCCGAGTTCGGACGCGATGCCGAGATCGATAAGAGCTCGGAGCGCATATTCGCCGCGTTTAGAAAGTTTCATTCCGGCTATGAGTGAGTCGCTCGGAGCGTCAACGCCATCCTCGGGCGCGCGCGGGTTGCAATAACCGGACGCGGCGAATAGGACCTAGCCGCCGGTCACGCGGCCGAATATGGAATCCATCAGGCCGTTCATACCCTTCCGGCGCGCGAAACAGTGAGACCAACAGCGCGCCCAAAACAGGAGCAACGAAGAGAATAAGAATGCTAGGGAAGTGCGATACCACCTGATATTCAACCCACGCAACGCTCAAGCAGCATAAGACCAAGCAAATCGATCCAATTATTTGTTTCATGTTTGCTTCCTCCATTCGTTCATTTAATGTCCACTAAATTACTAGGGTTTGAAATCCCTACTAGTGCACTAGGAAATAGAATGCAAGCACTTTTTTCGCTGGCGCTGCAACCGGGGTCAAACACCGCTCGATTCCGAACGATATCCTTGCTCTGCCTTCTTTCTGGCTTCGGCTTCTTGCACTAGGCTGCGAGAACAGCCAGAACTAGAGACGACCGATGGCCGCAAGTAGCGGCTGGATTTAATCTGCAGCGCGAGATTCTCTCAGGCGCGATAGCCGAATCGGGGATCGAGCTCCATCAATGCATCCGCAGCATATTCTCGATCCTCCGCAGAAAGATACTCCAGATAACCGCCTACTTTTCCGCGACGCACTTTAAACGACTCCGGATCACGCACATCACCCGGGTGCAGGATTTTCGAATCAAAGACTCCGGCCGCTTCTAACTTTTGCATGTTTTCGAAGCGAGAAAACTCAAGCGCTTCCTGAAAAATCGATATATCCGGCGTTGTTTCGCCAACCACGGCAAGCAGATCTCGAAGATGTTCAGCTGGCGACGCTCGCAGCGCCTCGTACCGGACGATCGTGAAATCCTTTCGACCTGAAAATTCGTCAAGCCAGTCGTTCATTGCACGGATAATGCCGCGGATTCCAAATCTCTTGTCGCGCAGGAGTTCACTGACAGATTTTTGCTTTAATGCTGCGTCGGAGGTGGGATCGCGCCGCGTCATCTGTAAATAGAGAGAGACGAAGCAATCCCGCGGGTCGCGGACGAGCAGAATGATCTTCGCTCTTCGAAGTTCTCTTCTTGGAACGAGATATTTGCCACGCAGACGGTCCCAGCGATTGCCCTTCGTCCAGTGCTCAAAACGATCATGCGAAAATATTACCCGGGGAAATCCCGGATGGTCGTAACGCCCGGGCTGGAGCGTGAACTCAAGACCGTAACGCTTGCATAAGTAAGCGCAGAGAAATGTCCGAATCCATGTGCGTCCGCTTTTTGGCGCTGAAAGAACGACGACCTCTCCGCCTGAAAGCAGCCTCGAGCGACTACTGAAGTTTCGGCGCGTCCAACGCAGAGAGCGCCGCAAAAACCGCGAATGCGGGACAGACTTCTCCGGAAGCCCTGAAAGTTCCCTCGGCTGGATCGCTTCGGCGGAGGCCATGTGCGCCTGCCGCGTGTCGGCCAATGATCGAGCTGTTATTTCAATCGCCATCTCCCGAAATTACTCCTTGGGACCTCTGCGAGTCTTGCGGTCCTGTTGCATAAGACCTCAAAAAGAGGTATCTGTTCAAGCACAAAAAAGGGGGCGTACTGGCTTCGACTCATCGTTGGAAGCGCAGACGGCATGTCGAGGATGGTTCGTTGGCCTCGTTAAAAACCGGACCAAAAAACAAACGCAGACAACGAAGGTCTCGCTCTCGCGGCTTAATTGACCGCGACGTTTGCCGTGGGACGCCTGCTACGGCGGCAAACGTGGACAGCAGGCTGGCGAAT
>JBKOYG010000052.1:0-22185 GCA_046725285.1 Verrucomicrobiota bacterium | reverse complement strand
TACCGATGCATTATGTGGGAACAACGCGGAACGGGCAGATCGAAGCTGCCACGGTATGACTCGTCCACGATCAATCTGAACGCCTACATGGAAGACATCGAAGCCCTCCGCAAGCAACTGCACACCGAGAAATTTATCGTGGTCGGAAACTCGTGGGGAATGATCCTAGGCCTTGCTTATGCAGGCACACACTCCGATGCAGTGCGCGCAGTGATCACGCTTGGTTCTGGTCCAATCACTTCGGAATACCTCGGTGTGTTCTCGGACAATCAAAGTACGCGACTCTCGCCGTGTGAAATCGAAGTACGCAACTTTTGGCGAGACCCTTCTCGAGAGGCAGCTGACTCCGACCGCGCCGCATTTGAACGTCTACGTGCTGCGACCTCGGCTTACTTCTACGACCGAAAGAAGGCTTTGCAGATGGCGATGGAACTCGATCCCAAAGATTACAATTTCCGCGTTCCTCCAGCGTTTCTGAAGGCCGAGGGGAAGTATGACATCCGGCCGAAACTCAAAACTATCCTCGCTCCCGTTCTTCTCCTTCAAGGGCGGCAAGATCTGGCCGGCGAAGCGAACGTCTGTGAAGCGCACTCGCTGATCAAAAATTCGACGCTCGCGTTTATCGACAAATGTGGGCACATGCCGTGGCTGGAGCAGCGAGAGCAAACGTGGAAGATCGTCGACGATTTCTTAGCTCATTTACCCTGACTGGCGCTCCTATTGGTATCGGACATAAGCCATCCTTAACGAAATCAGGAAATGGAGCGAATGGGATGAGCGACTTAGAAGGTAAAGCTATAAGCGTAGCAACGATGGAAGTGGGAGTTTCAATCCAGGAATCTCGCCAAATTTCTTCCTCGTTTCATTGTTTCCTGATAAGGCTGTAGGAGTCCATGCATGTTGAAGTGATCGATCCAAAGAAGACGGCGATGATTGTCGTCGACATGCAAAACGACTTTGTCGCACGCGGCGCAGCCATGGAAACACCTGCAGCACGCCGAATCGTTCCACGCCTGGCCGAGGCCCTGAGAATTTGCCGCGACGCTGGAATCAAGATCGTCTACACGGCTCACGTGCATCGCCGTGACGGATCCGATATGGGATTGTTCGATGACATGCATCCACCGATCGCCAATCGCGACCCGTTGGTTGATGGTACGCCCGGCGTGGACATTTACCCCGAGCTGGCGCCCGCACCCGGCGAACACGTCATCAAGAAGCACCGCTACAGCGGGTTTTTTGGCACGGACCTCGACATCGTCCTGCGCGAATGGGGAGTCGATACTGTCATCATCTCGGGAACGACGACCGAGAATTGCTGTCACGCCACGGCGCGGGACGCAATGTTTCGCAACTATCGAGTCGTGTTTCTATCCGACGCGACCGCGACCTATGATTACCCTGACCGAGGATTCGGCCCGATGTCCAACGTTGATGTCCATCACGCCACACTGGTGATTCTCGCAGCATCAACGGCACACGTGATGTCGGTCGAAAACATGAGGAAGCGAATATCGAGAGATAAGAAGAGCAAGGAAGTAGCCGAAACCCCCTGAGAACTCAAGGGGGTCAACAGACGGCAAGGAATTAAACGAAAATTCCAGCTGAACCTTGTTTCCTTCTGTAAAGTTTCACGTTTCGGCTACCCGGTTTCCGCGATTCTTCAGCTTCTCTCGTCACTCGTCGCTAATGCCAGTCCGATGCCCGTGTGGCTTGCAACTCTGACTCGCGTTTCAGTTTTTCAAACTTACAGTCCCGCGCAGCACTTCCACCGCATATCCGCCAACTCGAACGTTCGAGACCCGCTCGCCATCGCGTGTTGCGCGCACAAAGATTTCACTTGGTCGCCTGGCTTCGACGCCTTGATGAATGAGAATCTGCTCGTCAGATTTTGCCAAGCCATGCCCCACCATCCAACTCGCGGCACAACCGGCAGCCGATCCAGTGGCCGGATCTTCTCCGCCATAAAAGAACATACGGGCGCGCACTTGGCGCCAGCCTTCGCGTTCCTCGGGACAGATGAAATAGCAAAACTTAGCGCCCGTTCCGTCCAGGAGCGCACTCATTTTGACAAGATCAGGCTTCAAGTTTGCCAAAGTCTTCGCGTCACGAATCGGCACAATCGCGAAAGGCAGTCCGGTCGACACGATTTGGCTTGGCCATTTGGAAGCGATTTCGCCGGCACCACCCTGGAGCACGCCGGTGATCTTTTCTTGCGACAGAGTAGGACCAAACTCCGGGTCGCGCTGACGCATCTCGCCAAAGACATCGCCAGCGACACGATCGCTCCTGTTATTTGAATCAGCGCTGAATCGGACACGAATTTTCCCGACATTCAGATCAAGAACAATCTCATCGGACCAAGAAGCCGCGGTATTGTGCAGGTATAGCGCCGTCCCCAGCGTCGGGTGTCCAGCAAACGGCAACTCTTCCTCGACAGTAAAGATCCGGACTCGCTTTCCCTCCTGTGCTTCAACGCGCGGCTCGCGCGATAGGACGAAAGTTGTTTCGGAAAGATTCATCTCCCGCGCGAGCGCTTGCATTTGCCCATCGCTCAGGCCGCGCGCGTCCGTAAAAATGGCGAGCGGATTACCGGTAAGCGGTGTCTTCGTAAACACGTCAAGCTGTATGAATTCGTAAGTGCACGACATGTTTGAGTTTTTTCTGCTATTCTCTCAGGTCTCAGCTATGAAACATCAACTTCTCCGATATTGTCCGTCGTTCACATGTTCTATCCACTCGACGGTCTCTCTATCGAGCGTTTCCTGAATCGCGCTATGGAGTCATGCAGATCTTGCAAAAACGGCTCTGCACCTAAACGTCGTCGCCTACTCATAAACGAGCCGCACTCGGGCATGCCGTGGCCTTACTGACCGTCCCAAGAGAGGCCCTCGGTGAAAATTTTCACCTCGCTCCCTCCATTCTCCGGCTTCACGAAAATCGTTAGCTCCGCTTCGCCTCGCTTTCGCTTAAGGATCGAGGATTGCGGCTGAATCATGTCTCTGCCGTCGTTAGTCCAGCCTTGCGCTTTGAGATTCGCGGCGAGCTCCGCGCACACGCTGTTCACGTTAGACTTGCTCTTGAAGAGAACGTGTTCAACCAGCGCTTTGTACTCGACGCCAGTCGCATCTTTCGTCAGCGGGAGATCCTTCACATTGAGTTTCGCAACAGCCGGCTGTTCTGCGGGTTCATCGTCCGACTCATCGGTCGTCGGCTTTTCGGCAGGGCTCGTGCTGGCTCGATTTTCTTCCTTCTCGGGCTTCTTCGACTCGGCGGGCTGAAACTCTTTGGGGATCTCTCCCAGCGGAGCAACGAACTTGATCTTCACTTCCCACGTCTCGCCAAACGTATCGACGTGCCCGTCGGTGGTAAGTTCACCTTCCACCTTCCCATCCTCGAAGGTGAAATCGTTTGTGTGAATCGAGCCGATCGAGCTAAAGCCCTGTTTTTGATGCGCGCTATGAACCACCTGGCAGCCAAAGATGCTGCCGTCTTCATGGAGGGAAATGATTAGTGCGCTGCCGAACCTCCCGAACGCAGCGTTGAGGTCGGGCTTCTTATCTTTGGAATGATCCTTTTCCGTAAACACCAGATCCATGCTGGGTTTATCACCGAATGGCTCGCGCCAATGTGCCGACACGTAAGCCAGCTTCGCCTCTTTGCCGTTCCCTTTGAAGACGCCAGTCACGGAGGGCTTCACGTTCGCGGCCGGGCCAGGCTTTTTGGTGGTGGTTGCTGGGAGCGAGGCGCCGGCCTTCAGCAGCGCCACATCGAAATGCACATCAAAGCCACTGGGAAACATCGCGTCTGTCTCATTCGGCTGGCTGGCTTTGCCAATCACGCGACCGTTTTGCAACTTGAGTTCTCCCGTCGCGCTACCGCTACGGCGGCCGAGCGCCGTGCCTCCCGCGCCGGCGCTCCAGTATTTGAGTTCGCCCGTCTTCTTAAACACTAGCTTGAGGAATGGCCGGTTGAAATCGCCGTCTCCACCCTCCTTTTCCGCTTCTCTCGCTTCCTTCAGCTTCTCACCGGCAACAGCCTGGCCGCTGAAGACGACCGCGATCGCTGGCTCGTTGTCGATTGTCGCCTCGTACGCGATGGCGTGTTTCAGCGGGTAGTCCTTCTTCTCTAACATCAGCGTGCCCTCGACCGCTTTGGTTGTTCCTTCCTGTGCAAAGAGCGTCAACGCACTCATAGCGCTTACGGTTGCAACCACACACATGAATATTTTGGTCATATGAATTGGCTCCTCTCCTTGGCGTGGGAGACTGCTCAAGGTCGACATCTCAGCAGCAAAATGCGGACGTGCCAAGTATCTTCGAAGGCCGAATCGAGCTTTGAATCGCGGCCACCTTGTTTCACGCCGTGGCCTTGCGCATAGGCAGATCGGCTCTCACTATCAACTTCTCGTCGCGCCGGCTTGTCACGCCATAGCGTCGCGACGGCGCAAGCCTCGCGCGAAGGCGGATCAACTATCAACTTTTCCGATACTGCTCGTCAGTGACGTGCTCCATCCACTCGACCGTTTTACCATCCAACGCTTCATGAATGGCGATATGTGTCATCGCGGTCGTGGGCGTGGCGCCGTGCCAATGCTTCTCATTAGGCGCAAACCAGACCACATCGCCCGGCCGGATTTCCTCGATCGGTCCACCCTCGCGCTGCGCCCAGCCAAGGCCGGACGTGACGATCAACGTCTGACCGAGAGGATGTGTATGCCACGCGGTGCGCGCACCCGGCTCGAACGTGACGCTCGCACCACGAATACGCGCCGGTTCCGGCGCTTCGAACAACGGATCGATGCGCACTGTGCCCGTAAACCAATCAGCCGGACCATTCGTGGATGCTTGTGAACCAAGTCTTTTGATTTGCATTCGCCACTCCCCGCTCGATCCTTCGCTTCTCTAGTTGTTTTTGGATTCAAAGAAATTCATAAGGGCGTCACTAGTTTCTTTCGGCTTTTCTTCCAAAATCCAATGCCCAGTGTTCTGCAATACAATCACAATGACGTTATCGGCGAAGTTTCATTTGTTCGCCGAGCTCATTGCTAATGATTTTCCCACCCATCGACAGACTGGCATGGTTAGTTTTAATGAATGCATACGATTCGATTCCAACCAGCCCTCGGCGCGTGATCGTCTGACTGTCTCAAGTCCGATTCCCTCCGGCGGTCAGTGTAGAACAAGATCACTCACCCAGCGCTTGCGTCTCGGTCTTAGCCCGAGAGCTCGGCGGTAATGCGAGCTTTCGCAGCGCGCCGTACAGGCTTATTCGTCTTCAAGGCAATAGCACTTGGTATAATATCGAAAAGCGACGTCGTGATTACTGCACCTACCGGCCCGTTTCACCGCGCACGCACTGCCTTGGCTTCTTTCGCAATAGGAATTGGCTGTTGCGTCTTGGCTACTAGACTCGCAGTTGCTGATACCGCTCCCTGGTTCAATAAGGTTCGGCCAACCGAGGAACTTGTGCTTGCGACGTCAGCTGATGATCCGGCCCTACGCAAGCGATTGCTTGCACTTTCGCCCGCGGTCTGCCCCGATGAAGCGAAGCGTGTCGCGCGCTGCGCCTACACGACGGGACGTGAACTGGCCCGCGAATGGCGAGTTGTCTGGATGCCGGGCGTTCAGAATTTTCTCGTTAATATCGGAGTCCGAAAGGGAGGCCTCTGTTTTCAATGGGCAAGCGAGCTCTTGATCCGATTGAACGCGCTAAGGCTGCAAACACTGGATCTTCACTGGGCAGAATCGTATCTGGGAACAGCGGCCGAGCACAATGTCATCGTCGTGACTGCGAAGGGACAACCTTTTGATAAGGGCATACTACTGGATAACTGGCGCTATGAAGGGCGCCTCACCTACTGCCGGGTCACGATGGATCCCGAGTACAGATGGAGCGAGAATCCGGCAGAGCTTGCCCGCAGATTGAAAGTAAATTCCACTCCTATACCACAGTCTGGACTTACAAACGGTGAAATGAGACGACTGATGCCGCGCTGAAAATGTTTTGGTGATCGTCCGTATTGTGCGTTTTCAGGCGTGCATCGCAATGGGGCATTTTCGGTTATTCACGAAACGCCTCGGTTAGTCGATGAACGCACAGGGAAGTGTACATTTGCGAATCATTGAGCCGTTTTTGCATGTCCCATGTCCAAAACGAGCTGATTGTGCTCCATTTTCGAACAGCGCCATCAGCGGGGAGGAACATGATGGACCTCCTCCATGTAGCGGTCGGCGGCGGCGGCTGCCTCGTCCGGACTGCTGCCGCTCTCACGCGCACTCAGATAGGGCGCGTACCAGTCCCACCAGTGATGTTCCGCGTGCGTCTTCTCGTAGTGGTCGTGGTGCTCCGACGTTTCGCGTAGGAGCTCTGCGAGGGTCGCGACGTCAACGGGTTGTGCTCGCTTCTGCTCCCATTCGCGACCGGGAAGGCGCGTCGTGATTTCCTGGAGCAGCCAGCGGTTCCCGTCTGGATCCTCAAACGAGGCAAACGAGAAGTAGGAACGACCTTGCGGGTCGCGCCCAGACACGCGCGCGTTCTCCATGGCATTGTTGAAAGGGCCGCCAGCGTAGTGAAAGACTTCGCTGACGTTGAGGCCGCGGGCGATCAAGTCCTCGCGGGCGGCGTCGACGTTATCCACGGCGAGGACCAGGTCCGCCGAGCCAGACCTGGACGACGTGACTCCCTTGCCAAAGATGATCGATGCCTCTGAACGAGGAGGAGTAAACTGTATACCCCGAAAGTTTTCGCTCACGATGTCGATATCTAGTCGGAACCCCAGTTTCTGGTAGAATGCTTTGGCGCGATCGACGTCGGAAACAGGGACGATTACCACTTCGAGTTTCATGTCCATGTGACTGCTCCTCCTTTTCTTTGCTACTTAACTTCAATATTGAACAGCAATACCTCTCCGCTTTCCGGTATATGATTTCGGGACTTCTTTGGTTCGCTTAGAACTTCTTTATTCTTAATTCTTAAATCCTACTTCTACCTTCTTACGTGTGACCAGCTGTCTGTGATCAGAGCGACATTATTCGAACCAATAATCCAGCGTTCCGTCGGACCCTTTTCCAAAGTCGCCTTCAAAGTCGCCCTCGCCGCGCAGCCCGGAAAGACCACCTGTTCCCGATCCGGGAACGACAAACCATCTCGCCTTGATCTTGCCGTTCTCGACGATTTCCTGACCTTGAAGCACGAACGTGTCCTGGCGTCCGCCCAGTTTTCCGCGGAATCGTTGCAAGCTGACGAGGCTTGCAGAATGATCGTCACGCAGGACCTGTAAAGCCCGAACCGGTGATTCGCCATCGATATCTCCGGTGAACGTTTCGCTTAAATGGATCTCCATCAATGCCGGGCTCGCGGTTTGGTCGTAAGGCTCGGCTTCAGAACTCTGCACGGTAATCTTTGCTTTAGCTCGTGCACGCGTACGGGGCTTCGTCTGAGATTGCCCGAGCGCGTGAATAGATTCATCGTCGTTCATTTGCTGGTAATCTTTCCCTGACTGAGCGTTTGCTGCTTGCCAGGTACTTAAAGAAATGATCGTGATTGTTGCGATGTTTAGGAACCTCATTGTGTTTCTCCGGTTGTTGTCGAATTCCCGGCTCGATCCGTATATTCGAAAAATTGGGATAGCGGGGCGTTGTTGTCTTTCGGGTTACGAACACCTTCGAACCTGATGGAACAGTCGCTCAAGTTACCACTGTGTCACACCGTTTGGCTCTCAACTCTCGACTCTCAACTGCCAACTCCCTATTTCTGACCCGTCGCGCGTAACATCGACATAACGACTACCAGCTATGTTTTGGCTTGAAACTGTTCCCTCACCAAGATTGTCCTTTGTGCAATGACGCAACAACTCATTACCTCAACGGGCCTGAAATCGGTCGGATACGACGCCGTCGCTCATGTGCTTGAGCTAGAGCTTCAAAGCGGGCCGGTCTCCCGGTATTTCGACGTACCTCCGTCGGTGTACGAGGCTTTGATGTCCGCGCCATCCAAGACTCGATATTATAACGACAATGTGGCAGGGAAGTACGAATCTCGACCGATCGGCTAGTGCTGTTGTTCGGTGCCGCCTTGCTAAAAACTTCTTAATTTGTACTTCTTCCTTCTTACTTCCCGTAGCTACTGCTGGAAGCTAATCTTCGACGGAGTAGGACAACGACGCGTCTCCATGGTAGCGCTCGGTGACAAACCGCCGCCGCGCAACGTCCAACATTCGCCGAGCGTGGAAGAGTAACAGATCTCGATTGTCACGCGGAAGCGCTCCTTGTTCATCTTCACCCATAGTGGATTCGATTTGTCGAAATTGAGCGGATTATTTTCGGGATCGCGCGGAGTGAACACCGTCCTCGATTCACCCGCCGCGAACACATGGCCGCTCATGTCGCTCTCAGAACCTAGATGCTCACCAGATCCGAGCAATTTTTCGAGCACTTCCTTCCAGTTCCTAACCGGCTCCCCATCGACCCTCACAGTGACATGCCGTATGATCGCCGGACCTACCCCTTTGTTGGCCAGGGTAAAATGAATATCGGGCGCATTGCTGCTATCGAATTCAAGAATGGGCCATACCGCCGCGCGCACCTGCTGGCGCTGCATGTATGCGGTATAGCCCGAAACGCAAAGAGCGAGAAATCCAACAATGGTCGCGATCACTACGTCGTATCGGCTGGCGCCGCGCGTCTCCTTCTCCTCCGGCACGGCGCCGATCATATCGCCGGCGCAGGGAGTGTCAATCAGTCCGGTAGCTAATGGGATAAAACCTTTTTCTTAACACGAAGAGCTCGCGTTCATTGTGCGGGCAAGAAATGGTCATCGTTTCACAACTTTGGCAAAGTGCCCTGCCTGGCTTGAGCAAAGTTATCGTTTGATAGGAGAACGAACTATGGACACAACCACGGCTACCTTGACGACACCAGCGACTCGAGCTCGGCCACAGAACCTCCCCCATCCGCACGTGGTCGTGCGCGGAGGCGGACACACTTTTCTTCAGGAAATCTCCTCTGGGACACACCGCTTCCAAGCGGACGAACCAGCCAGTTTCGGCGGCACGGATGCCGCTCCCGACCCTTACGATTACCTGATGGCATCGCTTGGAGCCTGCACGTCGATGATGGTGGGATTGCAGGCCCGGAAAAGAAAATGGCCGCTGGAGAACATCGTGGTTTCGCTGCGGCATTCACGAATTCACGCGCACGATTGCGAAGAATGCCTTACCAAAGACGGCATGATTGACCGAATCGACGTCAGCGCACCGAACTGATGAAAACCGCCGCATCCTGCCCGATTCATCGGGCGCTCACCCACGAAATTAACGTTCGCCTCCGCGCTGTTGAGTCAGACTTCTAATTTCTCGATTCGAGATAAGGTGACTAAAAGTCTTGCGTCGATAGTAAGCTTTGACCCAACTTGCAACTTCCTCTTCTCGGAGTGCTGATGCTAAATGACGCTGGGAGATTCCCATCGCGTGTTCCGAGCGTGTACGCGGGGCATGCGATCGTTGAAACCAAGCTTGAGGCCGACAGTCAACCCGCTATCCTCGCAAGCCATGCATCGTGACCATCAGCGTTGGTACTCGCACCGTGTCAATAGGGACATGGGTGTTGCCATTTACGGCAATTACGGCGGGCCCATCCTCGCGTTCCCGACGAGCGGCGGCGACGAGTGGGAGCAGGAAGGTCAGAGCATGATTCGCACCCTCAGCCCCTACCTGGAGCAGGGGCGCATCCGAATCTTTTGCATCAACAGCGTGAACAACGATTCGTTCGGAAACAAGGGCGCGCACCCCTTCCATCGGAGCTGGATGCAGGCGCAGTACGACGCCTATGTGGCGAACGAGGTTTTCCCGTTCATCGACTCCCAGTGCCAAACGCCGGGAATCGGGATTGCCACGCTGGGCGCATCGCTCGGTGCCTATCATGCGGCCAACACGCTCTTCAAGCATCCTGACCACGTGAAGCGCTGCTACGCGCTCTCAGGCATCTACGATTTGAGGGACTCCATGGACGGGATGTACGACGACAACTTCTATTTCAATAACCCGGTCGACTACATGGCGAACCAAAGTGATCCCTGGTTTCTCCACCAGTATGCGAGTTGCGACATCCGGCTGGTGACCGGCTGTGGTCCGTGGGAGAACAGCGGCCCCACCTACCGAATGTCGGAGATTCTCAGGAATCGCGGCATTGCTCATCATCTGGACGATTGGGGCCCGGAGGGCGGGCACGAATGGCCGTACTGGCATCACCAGATGTGGAAGTACGTCGGCGCCCACTACTAAAGACCGTCCGCTACAACTCCTCCGACCTCGACGTTGGGCGCCGGCCGCGCCGTCCTGTCACGTCGTAGCTTCAGCGAAGATGGAAGCTTTTAGCAAAGGCGGCTTGCGCGTAGGCAGATCAGCTTCCAGCCTTTCAGTTTTTGTTTCGGAAATGTTAAATGTTTAGATTCGACCCCTACTGCCTTTCTACAGGAGCGGGAAAAATGCAACTTAAGTTACCTTGACCTCGAGCGGGCGTTTCAAATTGTGAAGGACACCAATTAAAAAACAGAAAGCAAAAACATATGAGCACAATTACAACGAAAGATGGTAGGCAAATCTATTATAAGGATTGGGGCAAAGGCCCGGTCGTGACATTCTCGCACGGCTGGCCTTTAAACGCCGACGCTTGGGATGGCCAAATGCTGTTCCTCGCGCAACGCGGTTTCCGAGTTGTCGCACATGACCGCCGTGGCCATGGACGATCGACTCAAACCTCGGTCGGAAATGACATGAATGGCTATGCCGACGACCTCGCAGCCGTCATCGAAGCACTCGATCTCAAAGGCATTACGCTAGTGGGTCACTCGACCGGCGGTGGAGAAGTCGCACGTTATATCGGACGCCAGGGGACAAAGCGGGTCGCGAAAGCGGTCCTCATTGCCGCGGTCCCGCCGCTAATGCTGAAGACTGCCGCCAATCCCGAAGGTCTTCCAATTGAGGTGTTCGACAAAATTCGAGCAGACCTCATCAAGGATCCTTCGCAATACTACAAAGATCTGGCGATGTCGTTCTACGGCGCAAACCGACCGGGCGCGAAAGTCTCGCAGGGAATCCTCGATCAGTTCTGGCTGTGGAGCATGCAGGCCGGCCTGCTAAACGCCTACGAAAGCATTAAGGCGTTTTCAGAAACGGATTTCACCGAGGACTTAAAAAAGTTCGACGTGCCAACGCTCGTCATGCACGGGGAAGATGATCAGATCGTTCCCATCAAAGACTCGGCGAAGAAATCTGCCAAGCTGATCAAAGGCTCGCAGGAAATCTACTATCCGGGGGCCCCACACGGCCTAACGGCAACGCACGCCGATCGGGTGAATTCGGACCTGCTGGAGTTTTTGCAGAAAGATCAGCCGATGGCGCAAAAGGCAGCGTAAACACCAAGCAGAAAGAGAAAAACATATGAATAAGAAAATGAAAATCGTGGTCATCGGAGGCACTGGCCTCATCGGAACAAAACTCGTGAACAATCTTCGCCATCGTGGCCAGGAGGTAATTGCTGCCTCACCCAAATCGGGCGTCAACACCTTTACTGGTGAAGGATTGGCCGAAGCGCTAACAGGGGCTCAGGTGGTTGTTGACGTCGCGAATGCGCCAAATTGGGAGGACAAGGCGGTAATGGAATTCTTCCAGACGGCAGGGCGTAACTTACTCGCTGCGGAAGCGGCCGCCGGCGTACGGCACCATGTAGCGCTGTCAATCGTCGGCGCGGACCGGCTCCCTGCGAGCGGGTATTTGCGCGCGAAGGTGGCTCAGGAAAATCTGATCAAGGCATCAGGGATTCCATTTACCATCGTCCGCTCGACGCAGTTCTTCGAGTTCGCGAAGGGCCTCGTCCAATCGGCCACCGAAGGGCAAACCGTTCGGTTATCACCGGCGCTCATGCAGCCCATCGCGGCGGATGACGTCGCCGCCGCTTTGACTGGCTTCGCACTCGCCGAACCATTGAACGGTGCAATCGAGATCGCCGGTCCCGAACCGATCCGAATGGATGAATTCGCCCGGCGTTTCCTGAGCGCAACGCGAGACCCACGGAAGGTGACCACGGACGTCCACGCGCGCTACTTCGGCACAGGACTGAACGATCAAAGCCTTACCCCCGGCGGTAAGGCGCGCCTCGGCCCAACACGTTTCGAGGAGTGGCTAAGCCGCTCCACGGCGCAAAAGGCAGCGTAAACCTAGGACGCGGCAAGCAGCGTGAACTTAGGACGCGACAGGCAGCGTGAACTTAGGACGCGGCGGCAGATCGCATGATACTGAGCGGTCTGCCGCGCATCCTGGAAAGCACCGTCGCGGCGTCCGCAGCCCGATAAGATGCGTTCCATCTTCGCCGGCATCGGCTTGGGAGGCGACTTTTGGGATCCGCAGTCGGATACTTTCGGCTCGTTGACTGTCGATCTTACGGGACGTGAAGTTCGCAGCCTTTCCCGAGGAAATCTTTTTGTTACAGATCCCGTTCGCGCTTCCGCTCAGACCTGAGCACGTCCATGGACTTCGTGCCTTTCAATGAGCCCCGCAATCGCTGAGATCGTTTTCCATTCGGCCAGACGACCGGAGCCAATCCAAGCTTTCGATGTTCCGCGCGCACCTTGCGCGCCACTCGACGAAACGCCCGTTCCGCGCGGCCAACAAAAAGCGGCGGCTTTTTTGTACCGTTCCTTTTTCGATTGTTCTTCATAAGGCAATCAAGCGCCGAACTGAATTTACATCATCGCTTGCAGAAGTCGCCACCCGT
The DNA here is from genome assembly GCA_046725285.1 of Verrucomicrobiota bacterium. Lineage (GTDB taxonomy): Bacteria > Verrucomicrobiota > Verrucomicrobiia > Chthoniobacterales > UBA10450 > Udaeobacter. The sequence continues at coordinate 9,412 of JBKOYG010000052.1, read as the reverse complement.
TTTGCAGGAAGACTGCGGTTGTCCCAGATTACCCAGCGCGTCGCGAGCAGCAGATAATCATCGATTAGGTGAGTCAGGCTGCGCTTGAACCGACGGCGAATATCCGGAGCGGGAACATTGTGGCCGCCCATTTGGACTCGGCGCCGCACACGCGCGATCGCCTGTTCGACGTTGGAGAGCCAGAGATAATGGAGTTCCAGTTCGTAGCCGAGCGAAAGCGCACGCTTAAAAGTGCGAATGTAAGTTTTACCGCTGAGCGTGCTCTCGACCGCAAAGGTTTCACGTCGATTCAGCGATTCGCGGATTTCATTCAATAACAATCGACCAGCCTTGATCGCGCCCGCGGATGGATCAAGCGGCGAAAGACCACGCGCAACCTCATCAGCGTTGTAGAAGCGAAGACACTTTACCTCGTGCGGCAGAAATTCTTTTGCAAAGGTCGTTTTGCCCGCGCCGTTGCAACCGGCGATGACGTAGATGGTCGGCGCAGGCATGGGTTGTTGATCTTATCGGAAAAGTTCGCGATGGCGAACAGATCCGCACAGGAGCGGGAGAAAGGCAACCCAAGCTACTGTGAGGAGCGTTTACTATTGTGAAGTACACCAAAGGAACATCGCAATGAAACGAATCCGAACCTCAAAACCAATCGGGCGACCGCGCTTCACCTACGCACTTATTGTTTGCGCAGTCATCGTCGCCACTCTCGGCGTGGGCTCAGGGATAGCCGCCGACAACAATGCAAAGATCACGCTCGTTTACGAGCACGCTCTGCCGAATGTGCCTGGCAAAAGCGTCAAGAGTGTACTTGTCGAATATGGTCCAGGCGGTACGTCGTCGGCCCATACGCATCCAAAGTCTGCTTTCATCTACGCAACCGTTCTCGAAGGAGCGATCCGGAGTTCGGTCAATAATGGGCCGGTCGTTACTTATCACACCGGGCAGAGCTTCTCCGAGATGCCCGGTGACCTGCACAGCGTTAGTGAGAACGCGAGCAAGACCGAACCCGCCAAGCTTCTGGCCGTGTTCGTGGTGGATACCGACGAGAAGGAACTGACGACGCCAATCAAAAAATGAGACGCGGGGTCGCAAATGAACACACCAATTCGTATTCTCGGTATCGCTGGCAGCCTGCGGCATGGATCATACAATCGCGCGGCGCTGCGGGCTGCGACCGAACTTGCGCCGAAAGGCGCAGCTGTGGAAACATTCGAGCTTGATGGCTTCCGCCGTTTAACCAGGACGAAGAGCAGAATCCGCCGGCCAAAGTCACTGAGTTGAAAAAACGGATACGTGACGCGAATGCTATTCTGTTTGTTACGCCGGAATACAATTGGTCCGTGTCCGGTGTATTGAAAAATGCAATTGATTGGGCTTCGCGTCCCCACGGCGATAGCGCCTGGGATGGCAAGCCAGGCGCGATTATGGGCGCAACCACAGGAGCCATCGGCACCGCGCGTGCGCAAAATCATCTGCGGCAGATTCTCGTGTATCTCAACATGTTCCCAATCAACCAGCCGAGGTGCTGATCAGCCATGCCATGAACCGGTTTGATCCGAAAGGAAATTTGACAGACGCGCCTACGAGGGAACGTATCATCCGACTTCTACAGAATCTCGTGGACTGGACCCGGCGCATAGGGCCGAAATAACTGACGCCGTACGGATCGGAGGGATTTGTTCAAATCGAGCACGAGAAAGTAAAGAGAAGTTTGCATGAAATTGTGAGAACCAAGTGAGAGCTGCACAAATCGTCGAATACGGACCTCCGAGTGTAATTCAAGTAGCAAACATTCCTCGCCCACAACCACAGAGCGGTCAGTTGCTTGTCCGTGTCAAAGCTGCCGGTGTCGGGCCGTGGGACGCTCTCGTTCGCGAGGGCCGAACTGCAATACCGCAAACTTTACCGCTCACCTTGGGTTCGGATATTGCCGGGACGGTCGAAGCTATGGGCGCGGACGTGTCCGGCTTCGCTGTAGGAAACGAGGTTTACGGACTAACAAACAACCATTTCACTGGCGGCTACGCTGAATACGCTCTCGCCTCGGCATCAAGTATGGCCCGAAAACCCCGAAGCCTCAATTTTATCGAGGCAGCTTCGGCTCCCGTAGTGGCGGTGACAGCCTGGCAAATGCTTTTCGATTACGCCAGTGCCATCGCGGACAAAAGGTTCTGATTCACGGCGCGGCGGGTAATGTAGGTGCATATGCCGTCCAATTAGCTCGAAACGCGGGACTCGAAGTATTTGCCACAGCTTCGTCGAAAGATCTCGACTACGTACACGCGTTGGGTGCCGCCACTGCGATCGATTATCACCGGTCGCGCTTTGAAGAGGTCGTCCAAGCGGTCGACATTGTTCTCGACACAGTAGGCGGAGACACGCGCATGCGTTCGCTCGGAGTGTTGAAGCCCGGAGGGATTTTGGTTTCGACGGTGTCCTCGCCCATCCCGAGCGAAGCCGCGGCGAAAGCAGGAGTCAGAGTGGTATATTTCATCGTAGACGTGACTACGGCGCGGATGAACAAGATCACAGAACTGTTCGATAGCGGCAAACTGGTAACTGATGTAGGGACTGTGCTCCCGCTGGAAAAAGCGCGCACCGCCCACGAAATGCTAGGAGGTGCTCCTCACAAGCGCGGCAAGATCGTGCTGAGCGCGACCGCCTAACACTGGGATCGCAGCGCTATCTGCTCCCGACCCCGACGTGGACTGGGCTCGGCGCATCGGACCGAATGAAACAGGCAGAACGATTCCAATTTACAAGGACTGATGGCCAGCATCTACGTTTAAACTAAAGGACTAGCGAAGCATGAAGCAATACTTCGCGGGCCTCTCAAGGAACTCGTTCCTTCTCGCCTTCGCCAGTTTCTTTGCTGATACCTCAACCGAGATGCTCTATCCGGTGTTGCCGGTGTTTCTCACACAAACGTTGAAGGCGAGCGGCAGTATCGTTGGGTTAGTAGAGGGTTTTGCCCAAGCGGCGCAGAATATTGTGCAGGGCTTCTCCGGCGCACTTTCCGACAGGTTGCAAAAAAGGAAAGGTATTGCGCTGGCTGGTTATTTCGCGGCGGCAATAGCCAAGCCTTTGATGGGTATTTCGACGGCATGGCAAGGCGTCTTCGGTGCACGGTTGCTGGATCGAATAAGGCACTGGGACACGGTCGGCTCCGCGCGATGCGCTCATCGCATCTTCGGTGGACGAAAAGCTGCGGGGGAAAGCTTTTGGGCTTGAAGGCATTGGCGATAACACCGGCGCTTTCGTCGGGCCGCTGTTCGCGATCTTTCTTCTGTATTCCTTGCACGTTGGAATACGCCCTATTTTCTATCTAGCGATCATTCCGGGCTTGCTTGCCTTTGTCATGGTCCTGCTCGTAAGGGAGCGCCGAGTAGCAGTGACGGCAAAATCAAAGATGGATGTAAACCTGCATCAATTCCCAAGAGCATATTGGAGCTATCTTTCGGTGATCGCTCTTTTTGGCCTCGGCAATTCCAGCAATTCGTTTTTGATTTTGCGGACACAGGACATTGGCACCCCGTTGGAGACGACGATCTTAATGTATGCTCTTTTCAACCTTGCCGGCGCACTCATTTCGTATCCCGCGGGCTCCTTCTCCGACAAATTGGGAAGAAAAAATGTCCTGCTCGCCTCGTTTATCATTTTTGTGCTCACCTGTATTGGCTTTGCGCATGCACAGACTGTCCTAATTTTCGCTACACTGTTTACCTTCTACGGTTTATATCAGGGAATATTTCGGGCAGTCGGAAAAGCATTCGCATCAGATTTTGTTCCTGAAAATTTACGAGCAAGCGGAGTCGGATGGTACAGCAGCACCGTCGGGTTGTTGGAACTGGTGGCGAGCGTCGTAGCCGGACTGCTTTGGGACCGAGTAGGCCACGCAGCCGTATTCTATTATGGCGCGATTTTCGGTCTCGCCGGTAGCATTGGACTCATTGTTCTGATTCCAAAACGCGACCACCCCAGCGTGGCTTGATTCGCATGATTGTGGCCTTAAATGACCGGCAAACTCTTCTGGCCAATTGCGTGGAATATCCATTCAGCGTTGATCAGCTGCGACGAGATTCGCTAGAGAGGTGTAGAATCCTGAGGTCGTAAATGCAAAGGAACTAAGCTTGGTTTCCAAGTCAGCCAGCTTATCGTAACTGGCAATTAAGTGTGTTATGAAAACAGCGAGCCAGCCAGTCATGCGGAGAGAGAAGATTGACGTCGAGAATATGCCGACGAAGGAAAAGACCTGAGCGATCAGGCGCGGCGATTTCGTGCTGAGCATAACAATCTAACAGTTCGACTGTGATGCGTACCTGATCAGGGCTTAGCGGGTTCTGGCGTTAATCTCTGTTCTCGACAATTATGCTGCAAATCGAAAATGGCGCTGTCGTTAGCGAATTCTCGCGCCTCGAGATTATGTGTCCATCCGTTCGACCCATTGAGCGCGCGATGCGGGAGCCGGGAACGGATCCGCAAAGTATTGTGTTTCCCGCGCAACCTTGTCGTCCCTGAACTCCATGATGCTCACGGTGTAGGACGGAAACGACTACTGGGGGCCTGAGTCCTGTTTGCAAAATTCCGCTCGTGGTCCGCCCTTGGCGTATCTTTGATCCGGCACCTTTCGGAGCGATCGCATCTGAAATGATCGACGCGAGCTAGTGCAGCAGTGATTCCCAATTGGCTGGAACTCTCCCTGCCGGTCCAGGTGCTGGTTGATCCTCCGGATGCGAATGCGGCGGAAGCAACTCCACACCCTTGATCATCCCCCGCTTCTCGTAATCGAAGAACCAATCCTCACCCGGCTCGAAGCTGGCAATGATCGGATGCCCTGTTGCCGCCGCATGCTTGGACGCATGCTGGCTCGGAGAACTGTCGCAGCAACCGATGTGCCCACACTTCGCACACCGACGGAGATGAAACCACCAACCTTTCGGTGACGATAGGCATTCGACACACCCATCGCCACTCGGCTTCGAAGCGGAGTTGATTCCGCGCCGGTCTTTTTTCAATTCCGATTTCCTTCCGTAAGCGTTTAAATCCGCATCCCATCCGGGCCGAGCATTAACCATACGTGAATTCCGGCTTGCTCTGTCCGACCTCAATAATATAACCGTCAGGATCGCGGATGTAGCAGCGCGTCTCGCCGTACTTGTCCTTCGGCTCCGTGATGAACTCGGCTCCTCGACCTCTCCATAATTCATAGCACGCTTGAATATCCGCAACGCGGATATTCATAAAGCCGCTGATCTTATCCGGGTCGGCGAGGACGCTGAGCGTTACCGACGGCTTGTCGGGGGTCGGCCCGCCCCCGACGTTGACAATGAGCCACGTATTCGCGATCTGAATGTACCCAGGCGCGCCTTTGCTGTCGCCTCTGCTCAGAATGCGACCGCCGAAGACCGTTTCGTAGAAGCGAGCCGATCGGTCGATGTCGGCGACGGTGAGAAAATGTGCGACGGTGAACCCGTCCCGCGGGGGCATCTCGTAGCTCTTCTGTTCGATTTGTACGCTGTTCATTGACGACTCCAATTCCGATCCAGTCATGAGTTTCAGAAGCGCCTGAGCTGCCGAGGTCGACGACGCGGGATTCTGGCCAGTAATGAGACGGCCGTCAGTGACGGAAAAAGGCTGCCAGTTCGCCTTCTTCTCAAAGATGGCACCGAGCCGCAGCAGTTCATCTTCGACCAGGAACGGCACAACCTTCGTGAGCTTCATCTCCTCCTCCTCGCCGTTAGTAAAGCCGGTTACGTGCTTCCCTTTTACCAGCGGTTCGCCTTTGTAGGTGACATGGCGAAGCACACCAGGCGAATGGCAGACCAGCGCAATTGGCTTGCCGGAGTTGTAAAACGATTCGAGCAGGGCAATGGAAACGGGGTCTTCGGCAAGATCCCACATCGGACCGTGTCCACCCGGATAGAACACGGTGTCGAAATCTTCTGATTTCACGCTCGAAAGCTTGACTGTGTTATAGCGAGAGCTTCCTGTGCCGTCTTATCTTTCTTAAAGCGCGCCATGGCCGGCGTTTGATTTTCCGGCAGATCGCTCTTTGGATCTAGCGGTGGCAGCCCGCCTTTCGGAGACGCGAGTGTCAATTCGACTCCGGCGTCTCTGAAAACGAAGTAGGGCGCTGCAAACTCTTCCAGCCAGAAACCAGTCTTGCGGCCAGTGTTACCGAGTTGATCGTGCGACGTTAATACCATCAGTATCTTCATTGCTGTCCTTTCTTTCGTGTTGTTGTCTCGTTGGTTGACATTTCTATCTCCCGACTTTCAGGCGGAATATTTCAGGAAAACTTATAAACTAGAAGAACGTGAGCACCTGCTTGGCTCGGGCAGTGCCGTTGGCGACCCGTTCGTAGGCTTCGACCGCATTTTCGAACGGTACCACCTCGACAGCCCGCGTCTTTAGAGCGTTGGCCTCAAAGCCTTGTCGCAGCTCGTTAGCAATTTCAGATATATCGTGAGGACTGAACTTCATGCTATCCACTCCGATCAGCCGGGACTGATTATGCAAAAAATCGATAAGATCGAAACTTACTCGCCAGTCGCCGGTGCTGGTGATCGCAATTTGTCGGCCACCGATCCGTAAACAACGGAGCGCCGGCTCGAACATCGGTCCGCCGACCGTATCCAGGACCGCGTCAACACCCTTGCCGTCGGTCAATTCAAAAACGCGTTTGGGCAGGTCCTCAGTCCTGGTGTTGATTGTTGATGACGGCAACAGCACCCGGAATAGGATCCGAACTGCGTCCGGCGCCCAGCACGCGCGCTTTTCGCCAGTTTGCAATCTGCGTCGCCGCCTGCCCGACGGCGCCGGCAGCGCCGATAATCAAAATCGTTTCTTCAGCCTCAAGTTGCGCGGCACGGACCAAGGCGAACCAGGCGGTAATAAACGGCACCCCGATGGTTGCCGCTTGCTCCAAGCTGAGCCTCCGTGGTTTTACCGATAGCGCTTCCTCTGGGACGGTCACGTATTCTGCCTGCGCACCATCACGACTCACGCCGAGGCCGGGCCCGCTGCTTCACACTTCGTCGCCTTCATATTTTGTCCCAGCGACGACGATGGCTGAAAAATCGCGACCCGGCGTTCGCGGCAATGTTGTTCCTGAAAAACGGCCTGCGACATTTTTCACGTCACTGGGATTGATTGCTGCTGCTTTCACCCTAACCAGCGCTTCTCCGTCACGTGGTTCCGGGGTTGGAATTTCTTCGACCGCCAACACTGACGGCGGCCCAAACTTCCTAAAGCGCAGAGCTTTCACAGAACGTTGTCACGGGTTACCATTTGCCAACGTGCGCACCGCCGTCCACGTGCAGCACCTCCCCGGTCACTTGACGGGCTTCCGTCAGATAAACAATCGCGTCCACGATGTCTTTCACGTCGGAAATCTGTCCCATGGGTTGCAGTGTCTTGAGAAAATCCTTCGGGTCATCCTTGTGCATAGGCGTATCGACGTCGCCCGGCGCGACGGCGTTCACGCGTATGCCCTGTTTCGCGTATTCCATCGCCAGGCTCCGCGTGGCGGCCTCAAGGCCGCCCTTCGTGATCATCGCAACCGAACAGTTTACTCCGGCGATCGGGTGATCCACTAGCGTCGTCGTGATATTGACGATGCTTCCGCCGGTCTTCTGAGCCAACATCTGCTTGATCGCGAGCTGGGTTATGAAGAGAAAACCTTGGATGTTGACCGAAACGAGAGACCGCAGATCGTCGAGTGTGTAATCGGTGAAGTGCTTCGAGAAAAATATGCCGGCGTTGTTGATGAGCGCGTCGATCGATCCGAATTTGCTCTTGGCGACTTCGGCGATCTTCGACGCCGTTGCAGCTTCGGCGATGCTTCCATCGACCAACGCGAGTTTATCTGACGCCTCGAACGCGCCCGACTTGGTGATGTTTCGCGAATTCGCCACCACGTTGTAACCGCGATTCAGAAAGGCCTTCACAAGACCTGCTCCGATGCCTTGCGAGCCGCCGGTCACGATGACTGTTTTCGTATTCACTTCTTGCTCTCTATATATAAGGACCATCGCGCGGGCACGCAGTCTCACCCAGCTGCGCGCCTTGGGACCGATCGGTAACAGTCTCTTTATCTGGCCACCGCGTCGCCACCACGCGTCGGCGGAGGTCGGCGATTGCATCTTCCGGAACGTTGACGTGGAAGGAGCGGATTGCCTTGTCGTCGGCGGCAGCGGCCGCAGCCCTGTGCGGACTAATTGGAGCGGCGACCAGGAAAAAACAGGAAACTTTAAGCAAGCAGGCTTTTATTTTCACAGGATTGTGCTTGGCGGGTTCGAGAGAACTCACGCACCTCTTTCACGATCCCTTCCGCACCACCTCGGACGCGAGAACTCCAAGGCCGACACTTAATGTATCGCCCGGCGCGGAAGCCTCGGACGTTCATTTTGCATAGGTGAAAAAACGATTTGCGCGTCCGTTCTCGCCTTACAAACGGGCATCATGGGTGATTAACATTGTCCCTTTTGCAGTAAACTCCGAAAACTCCTTCGGATCCAAGATGCTGGCGGGAATCTCCAGACTATCGACAACCCGCGGACCTCGCCGCGCAAAGTAAGCACTGGCATCGACTACGTAAATTCGGCCGTTTTGTGCGGCCGGAAGCGAATCGAATCCCGGAAATTTTCTGAGCAATTCGTAATCGCGTCGGGCACGATCGACGTCGTATCCGCGGGCGCCAGCACGATGATCTTCGGCTGCGCGTCCAACACGGCTTCCATCTGATCTCGACTGACGGCTGATGTTTCCGGCCTAACGGATCGTATCCGCTGCAATCTCGCCCAGTTCCGATCCCCCCGATGACCAGAACCGAACACGGGATCAACCTATTGATCAGGGAAGATCGGGGCCGATCTGGAATTCCTGCTGCTCGCTCGCCCGCGGCTCTGCTTACGTCGATGACCGAAGCGAGTTGATCCGAAGGTTTGAAATTCAGCGCAGAACCAGCAACACTCTCGAAGAGATCAGTATGATCTTTCTACAATTGGCTCGTTTCGCGCATGTCACGCTTCTTCTATCGCGCCTCATGGTTGGTATCGCGTTCCTCGCGAGTGGTTGGAACGATTTGAAAGATCCGCTGAGACGAAGCAAGGACATTGGAATGAGCAAGGGTTTCACGATCTTTCTAAGTGCGGAGGAGTGCGCGAAAGGCCTTGGAGTGATATTGGGTCGGTCCGAACGGCTGAACAAACAAATCAATCACTAGTCTGGAGGTAGCTCTTGAGTGAATAATCAGCCTCGGGTGGTGATCGTCGGCGGCGGTTTTGGCGGACTCTGCGCAGCACGCGGGTTAGCCGGTGCTCCCGTCAGCGTGACGCTGATCGACAAGCGCAACTACCATCTCTTCCGTCCCATGCTCTACCAGGTGGCGACCGGCTTGTTATCGGCCGACCAA
>JBKOYG010000059.1:0-4385 GCA_046725285.1 Verrucomicrobiota bacterium | reverse complement strand
GCTCCGTTTGCTATCGCATGTTCGGCATCGATCCGCGAAAAGCCGGATTCGGGGCCAACGCTGATCCGGGCAACGTTTGCGGCGCGAGGAATGCGCAGTTCGAGCAAGGCTTTTTCGATCTCTCCTTCGGTGAGACGATGTCCGCGCACCACTGAGGAGATGACGTTGGCGATTTCTGCGTCGCGGACTATCTGGTTGAACTGAATGTAGTGCATTCTGTCAGATACTCTGCACCAGTCCCGGGATTTACCATAATTATTGGTTTGAAACAGTTGGCGCGCCGAATGTAATCGATTCCGGGTTCCGGGGACGCGATAAATGAACCCCTGCCGCCTCGTCGCCTTCTGCCTCACCGACGCGAAAACTGTTGGAAAGTTTGCGCCATGCCGTATTACTTTTTGTCTGCTAGGTCCCCGACGAAATCCCAAATCCACTGCGCCGATTGTTCGCAGTAACGCCACAGGGCCATCGCCGCATGATGATGCTCCGGGCCAATGACAGCGGATTTATCTAGCACGGCGTAAAGCGTGCTGAGCCGCATTACTTGGGCTTCGGCGCGGCCAGTGACAGCACCCAGCATTCCTGCTTACCCTCCGACAACTCAGGATAGGCGGCGCGCCACAACTCGCGCGCTTCTTCGCTTCGCTTCATTTCTTCCATGCCTCGCGCAAACTCAATTGCACTGTAAAGCCGCGTTACAAGGTCATTAAAATTCACCGTCTCGATCTTCCCTCCCTCTGGCAAACACTTGCTGCGCCTGACAGCCAACCAGTTGAAACGATTGCCAAATCCGTTAGCCGACTCTGTTTGCGTAAGCAATCCGCGCAATTCATCGCGTGTAGTATGTCCGATGATTGAAATGTGCGCGTCGGTCGCCCGCGCCGGACTGTTTTTGACCATCGTGCGAAGCCGCCCGCTCTCCCATGCTGCCCGAATCACCGGCGCGAGCGTATTGCCTTCCCGGGCGCCCACACGCTTTTATCAACCGCCACCCATAACGAGAGGCACGGCAATTTCTCCGCGATGACACTAGGCGCGCCTACCCGACGAGTTCCTAGCTGATGGCAAGCCAGCCGTACCTTACTCCTAACCATAGTCATCATAACTGTAGCTCGCTTCCGACGCATAGGACTCTTATCATAGCAGCTCTGGGCACTCTAGGCTTTAGATCTCTAAGGAATGGTTTTCTAGCTCTAGGATTTCGAGGCCCTACCCCGTATACCCCGCTGGCTAATACAGAATCGAACTAGGCCTCTGCAGGCGGCAGCTGTGCAGCGCGCCGAACCATCTTCCCTTCGGCAAGGCCCAGGGCCGATGCCAATTTTTGCAAAGCAAAAGACAATCGAAGCGAAGTGCCACTCGGTGACCAAACCTAGCCTTTAACGAATAAAAAAAGGCGCGCGCGAATGAATCCATTGGTCTGGACTCTGGTGGTCATGGCAAGCCCAGACTGGTTATCTCGGCTGTTGAGTCCATTCGCAAGCCGTGTGGCCATTGCGGTACTTGCCGTGGCGACATGGGCGCTTGTGATCGTGCCGCTGTGGAGATTCTGTCTGCTACGACAAAACAAATCACTATGGAAACACAACGCAATCTCAACGAACCGGGCAAACCCACCGCCCCCGGAAAGCAAGGCGACCAGCAGCAAGATCGCGAGAAACAGGAGCGTGAGCGCCAACAGCGCGAGCGCGAAAAACAAGGTGGTGGCGGCCAACAGGGCGGCGGCGGTCAGCAAGGCGGACGATAAGTCTGGTTGTATCCGGTTAATTTAGCGGCGGGGCGCAACCCCCGCCGTTTTGTTTGTCCGTCTAACCGATCGCCTTCAGTTTCAATCACATTACAACCACCGCGTTCATAGCGCGCGATTTTGTTCGTATGAAATCGAGCACAAAGGATAAAATCAAGGGAGGATTCAAGGAAGCGAAGGGCAAAGTTAAAGAAAAGGCCGGCAAGGCGACAGGGAATCCAGACTTGCGCGATCGCGGGACGGTCGAAAAAGCAGGCGGGAAGGTCGAGCGCAAAATCGGCGATGTTAAGAAAGTGTTCGAGCAATAGTCCGCGGGTTGCGCAAATCAGCAGAAAGAAACGCGCACTTCAACGCGAGAGGTCGGCGTTTGCCCAAGAGTGAGCCACCCGAATATTTGTGTTAATGAAAAAGACGATGTTCCTCACGCTGCTCTGCGGCTCGCTGCTGGCGTTGACGGCGGGCTGCAATCGAAACACGCTCACCGGCTCAAAGTTGACCCTATCCAACTATGATCAAGTCACCAATGGCATGACGAAGGCGCGCTCGCGCTGAAACACGTCTCGCTTTGATAGAAGCTGGCGCGCAAGATCACGCGATTTATACATGTAACGAATTGCAAGTGTTGGTTGCGCACAATCGCGCAAAACCGTTTATCCGCGATGAACTCTGCAAGCTTAATGAAATCAAACGCACGCTCCAAGGGAGGATCACTAAGCCATGAAAGGCCGAGAATCTTCAGCCTTTGCGGATTGGATACCGCAGTTCGCTCTTTCAACATTTTGCGCCGCTTGTGAAGAAACCGTACAGCCATGTCTTGAAGGAGTGTCGCGCTGGGCGCAACCAGAACTCGGGGCGTTCAGGTGGCGCTTTCTCTTGTTCGCTTGAAAGCTGAAATCAAGAAGCATGAAAAAACATAAACAAGTCGGACGAAAAACTCGGTGCACTCCTCACCTTCAAAAACAATTCTGCGACGCGCTGGCGAAAGCCCATACGATTAAAAATGCGTGCATTGTCGCCGGGATCAGCGAGAGCGCGTTCTACGGCTGGCTGGCGAAGGGCATGACAGGTGAACAGCCCTACGCTGGATTTGTGGAATTAGTGCAGGACGCGCGCGCGCCAGGCAGGGTGGCGCTGATTGAATCGATCATCACCGACAAGGACTGGCGCGCCAAAGCGTGGTATTTGGAGCGCATTTTGCCGGAAGACTTCGGTCCAGTAGCGCATCGCATTCTCGTCAAGGAAGTGCCGCAAGCGCCGCCGCCAGCGCCAATCATTACTGTCAAACATGTGCGCGTTGATGAAAACGAACGCTGACTATTCCGAGTCGGAGTAGATTGCGTGGCGGAGAAAGTGAAAAAGCCACACGAAATGGCAACGGCTGAGCGTATCCAGCAGTACGAAGGCAAACTCGCTCTGCTCCAAACCTGGGAATGTCTCCCTGCCGAAACCCAACTGCAAGAGCACGATTACATCATCGCGCTAAAATCCCGGCTTCGGCAGGTCCGCAATTACCTCCTCCACCGTAAAGACCCAATCGCAAATATATGAACGACGAATCGCGTTGAGCTAACGAATGGGCAACGGCGAGGTTTTCGTTCGGCGAACTGGAAACTCTTTTGTTCATTAGATTGTGCGTTGGAGACTTCGAATGAGAGACCCCTCGTTCGACTCGGAATGAGAATGAGCCGAGAAGGTCACAAACTCTCAAGCGCGCAATCGAGCACGTCGATCAGAAAATCAGCGTCTGCGGCCATGTTCGTCCCAGACGTATTGCATTTTCCCTTCCACCAGCATTAGCGGTTTTTTGTAGTAGAGAAAAATTCCCGGGTTTAGAAATTCTTTGCGTAATTGCAAGACTTCGTCGGCCGACGGGCCGCCGTATTTGATCGGTTGGTGATCGAAACCTGGAAGCGCCGGTGCCCGTCTCATAAAATGCATTATTGCGTAAGCAAAGATGAGCGCACCGGCGACTAAGGCAACGGCTGAATTCAATTTAGGGTCGCCGCACAAAAACCGCACACACCGCCCGGGCGAGCCGGGGGCTGTCCTGACCCTACGTTGAATTCGCCGTAGGGTTGGTTGGAACCGGCTGAAAACAGAGAATCCGGTAATGACAAAGGTGGTACAAAAGTAGCACAAAAGTGTTACTTTTTCGGCGATTCGAAAGCCTTGCCCTCTAGCAATTGCTCAACAGTATGAACAACAAACAAGCGGCCCAAGACGCAGGCATTTCCAAGCAGGTTGACGAACTGGCAACGATCAGTGTCCAAGCTCTTTTCCGTCAGAAGCCGGTTTGAGTGAAGAGGAAGCCGAGAAGAGGCTTGATCAATTCGGTCCAAACGAAGTCGCCGGAGAGAAGGAGCACACCTGGGTTCACAGGTTGTTTACGGCCGCCCGCAATCCGTTGGTGATTCTGCTTACGGTGCTCGCCACCGTTTCCTATGCCACGGGCGATCTGCGAGCAGGCAGCGTGATGCTGTTGATGGTTATTCTTGGCTTGGGCTTGCGGTTTGTTCAAGAAACTCGCGCAGACACCGCGGCGGCGAAATTGAAAGCAATGATCAGTGTCACCGCGACGGTGGTCCGCAATGGAGAGGCCAGGGAAATACCGATCAGCCAGCTTGTCCCTGGTGACATC
>JBKOYG010000094.1:0-3514 GCA_046725285.1 Verrucomicrobiota bacterium | reverse complement strand
ATGTGACAAAGCACGGACTCGCAGGATTCATTGGCATCGGCAGCGTGGAGTTTTCATCTGCAGCAACAGATCGAGCAGAAGTGATCTTTGTGAACATCGCGGGTGCTAACCGGGTGCGGGATCTGGTAACAAATTTGCAGGGCGCGTAGCCCCATTTCATAGGCTCTGAAATCGCCTTTGTGCTCTTGCGTCTCGATCACGTTGCCTGATTCATCGTAAACGCGAATCACCAACATCATGTGAACGGCTGTAAAACTCTGCGTAGCCAATTGCGTTGCTGGCGCGTCTTGACCTGCCCGATCGAATCGAAACCGAACAGTAGAATGATCAAAACGAATACGATTGGCGTTATGCCCATGGCTTCTTCCATCATCGACAAAAAATCGCCAAGGCGAGGAAGGCGAGAAGAGCACCGAGCAACGGACTTGAGACGGCGAACCAGAAGGAAAAGTCCCAGCCTGAGTCTTGGGCGATTGGATTTGTCTTCATGGTATTATCTAAAGCATTCAAAGATCGACATTTCACAAAACATGAAATTTCTTGCGAAATTGCTTTGGCGCAGCGGCGCCGCGTCGATCTTTGCGCGGGCGGACTTCGTAAACGTCTTTGTTAAGAGGCGTATGGTGCGGGGGCCTGAAAACGCGCCGTTGATTTTCGTAGCTATCGGCTCTCCTTGTTTTTCATTTGCGCGATCCGACGTGCACTCCTTATGGCAAAGTTGCGCGCGAAAGCAATTGCCGTCGGTCTACTTTAATCCAGCCAACGCTCGAATCGATTCGACTCGATACGTGCGCTCGAATCGAAGCCGAACAGCAACACGGTCAAAGAGCAGATGATTACGATCGGAGTTACCATTACACCCAAACACTATCCATCTGTAAATTGCACTGCCATGGCGCGAGGGTGGGATTTGAAACTCCCTCGTTCGAGATAAGTATCAACACAGCATCGCGAGTTACCTTGAATTCGGCGGTTCACAGATTGCCCGCCTTTTAAAAGAGAGGATTACTATGAGAACTACGTTCACGGTGAATCATAACGAACACGTCAGCAGCCGATCGTTCGAGGAAGTCGTTAGTGCCTTTGAGTCTGCCGTGGGATCGGTTGAAGACACTGGATTCCCAGCGCTCTTAGGGCCAACGAAAAGCGCCGAGGAATTCGAAGCCAGCGTCCAATCTCGCGCGGGCTCGAGCGGTTTCATGCGTTTCCTCACGGTCGATCACGGGGCCTGGTTGACGCGAATCGGATTGAACGCCAAGGCCAGGATGTACACGATCGGTAATCCATTGATTGCTCAGACCATGCTCAAACACGATATCGCCGCGGGATTGAATGTGCCTATTCGGCTGATGATCTATGAAGAGCCAGCCACCCGGACAACTCGGCTGGCCTACGATCTACCTTCTTCCCTCATGAGCGGATTACAGAATGAAAGGGTCGCTTCAGCCGCGAAAGAGTTGGATGCCAAACTCATTGCTCTCGCCATTCAGGCTACCGGTGCGGACGCGTAGACGGCGTCGACCGACTATCAACAATCAGCCATCAACTAAGAACTTCCCGCCATGCGGATCCTTATCGTCGGCGTCGGTGCAGTGGGTGGTTACTTTGGTGGCCGGCTGGCCCAGGCAGGGCGCGATGTGACTTTTCTCGTTCGCCCGTCGCGCGCGAAACAGCTCAGTCGAGATGGCCTCCGAATCGTCAGCCCGCATGGCGATGCGGCCCTCTCTCCAAAGCTCGTAAGCGCTGAAGAGATCGACACGCCTTACGACCTTGTCTTCGTGAGCGTGAAAGCCTACGCGCTGGAGGCGGCTATGAATGATTTCGCCGCGGCAGTTGGACGAGAGACAATGTAGCCGGCGCTGGCCTGCAATTGCCCGATGACGCGATTAAAAAGTTGGACGACATCGCCGGTTAAGGCCTTTCAACACTAAATCGCTGCAGAAGCGCGCGAGTTATGGCTCTGGTTCGTCGCTCTCCTCGTCGGCCCGGGATGCCTGACGCATTTGATCGTGCTCCGCTTCGGTGATGCCTTCTTCGAACATCTGCGCACTCTCGCTCCGTCCCTCGGCATCTTCATCTTCTCCGAGGGAGTCTGCTGCTTGCCGTCCGGTCGAGCCCGGCACGGGATCCCAACCGTCCGAATCGGGTACGGATTCACTACTCTCTTCCTGCGGATCCATTTCCGCTTCTCCTGTCAGCTCACGTTTGGCCTGTTGATAGTCAGCCTCGGACGGTTCGGAAGAAGGACGACCGTTAATCGCGGCTAACTCGCGCGCACGGGCTTCAACCATCTCAGACGTCACCGTCCCAATGCCAGCAGCGTTCTCCATTATAATACCTTTGTTCAGCGGATTTTTTCTCATAGTTTAACCAGCCTCCTATTCGTATTTATCTTGAGTTGCGCGACGAGCATTCAGGTGAGCCTCGTCGCAAACATCACTCACGATTCGATCGATCTTGTCCTCATCAAATTCAACCAGTTTCGTCTAAAGCTATTTCAGTCGGGCCTTTTCTGGAACGGATTTTTCGACTGATTTATGGAAAGCGCGAGATCACCAAGCGTTGAATAGTCAAGTGAGCGAGCGCTCAACTTCATGACGACGTCATGAAAACGAAACTGCGAAATCAGCCTGATCGACTCTGGAAACCGCTCCGAACTGCGCTGCGAGTTGTTGCTGGACAATGTCCGTTTTGCATCGCACTGACCCAACGCATGGATAAACCAGCGGTCATATACCGCCGCAGTCGGAGCAGTTTCACGTTCAAATGTCTGCGATGCGGGCTACAGTGGAGCGTTACGTTTGCCGTCATTCACCGCGCCGTATTGACGAGACAGGGCGACAAGATAGATGATGATCCACGTTTCGAAGCAGTCTGCGAAATCTTAAAGGATGCGACGCGGCTGAATGCTGACTACGCAGCGCGGCGCAGGACATCGATCACCCGGCAAAAGAAAGGGCGCGTGATTCGTCTGCCAGATTCCAAGAGCGCGCCGTGATCGAGCGCGCGTTGCGCAGGCTGCGCTGATTTAATGCGTTTGATCGTTCGCCCGCTACTCTGACACGCCCAATGGCGCGGAACGCCATTTCTGCGCAAACGCTGTGCGAATCCCGCGTGTTTTCTGCTGCGCTCGCGATGCGATTTCGACGTTCAAGAACATGCGCCGAGGTCGCGATTCGAGCGGGACGTTCGCACACAGGCGTCTGATCGCCGCACGCGATCGAGCGCTGGGCTGCGTTCGCTGTCTGGGCAATATCAATGACAGCACTCGAGTCACTGCGACGGTTCTGGCGCGATCCTAGCACGTCAAGCTGATCTCGACGAGAAGGCAGCAATGCAAGTCATCAGAATGGCTTGTTTTCGAATGCGCCACTCTGGGCGAGCCAAACCAGAAACTCCCGGCCAAAATCAGTAATCAGAAAGTGACCGTCTTGGCGAAAAATCAGATTCTGGCGAATAAGAAAATCCAGATAGGGTTCTGGCCGGTCGGCAGGGAAAACGTCAGGATAGCTGC
>JBKOYG010000032.1:0-12931 GCA_046725285.1 Verrucomicrobiota bacterium | reverse complement strand
GCCGACACGGCTGCCACTACAAAAATTGCACGGCAAACACGTCGCCCTCTTGGTCGCGGCATTCTTTGCATTGCTGGCCACAAAGTCTCAGGCCGCCGAAGTCATTCCCCCGAAACCGGATCGGTATTTCAATGATTACGCTGGCGTCATTTCCAAATCCGCGGCGCTGCGTTTCAATGAACAGCTTGCGCAATTTGAACGCGAAACATCAGATCAGGTCGTTGTCGCGATTTTCCCGAAGATGCAGAGTGAGTCCGACATCGCGGACTACACGCAGCGCGTCGCCCAGGCATGGGGTATTGGCCAAAAGGAGCGTCGCAACGGCGTCGTTCTCTTTGTGTTCATTCAGGACCGCAAGATGTTTATCCAGGTCGGTTACGGCTTGGAAGGCGCACTGCCTGACGTCACTGCGTTCGACATCACCGAATATAAAATCAAGCCGCATTTTCGCAGTGGCGATTACGAAGGCGGGATCGCGGCCGGAATCGATTCGATCTTCAAGGCGATTCGAGGGGAATATAAAGGCTCGGGAAAAACAGTTGCAGAACAACACCGTGGCGGTGGCGCTATAAGTCTCTTTTATTTCGTCTTTTTCTTTATCGTATTTGTTGTCGTGTTAAGCGTGATTTCAGCGTTGATGCGGCCGCTGAGTGGTTACGGCTATTCTTCGCGAAGGGGTGGTCCCATCTTTTTCCCAACAGGTGGTGGCGGTGGAGGTTGGTCTTCGGGAAATGGCGGAGGCGGCGGGTTTAGCGGATTCAGCGGCGGAGGCGGCAGTTTCGGCGGCGGAGGCGCAGGATCAAGCTGGTAGCAAGATGCGAACGAAGGAGTTTCTGAGCAAGCTTGAGCATGACCGCATCGTTCAAGCGATTCGAGATGCTGAATCAAAAACTTCCGGCGAGATTCGCGTTTATGTTCAGCGCGGCAAATTGGACACCGATCCATTAATCGTTGCACAAAAAAAGTTTCAACGTCTCGGAATGCAAAAGACCAGCGAGCGCAACGCAGTGCTGATTTTCGTAGCGCCACGAGCGCACAAATTCGCAGTTGTTGGCGACAAGGCGATCCACGAAAAATGCGGCGAACAATTCTGGCAGCACGTCGTAGATGGAATGCGGACGCATTTTCAAAACGAGAAGTTTAGTCGCGCCATCGTTGAAGGCATCGAGGAAATCGGGAAACTGCTGGCCGCGCATTTTCCGCGAACACGAGCGAACGCAAATGAGTTGTCGGATGAGATCGTCGAAGATTAACTTGTAGAGATCCTGCAGTTGCTGGAGGCGGCCTCTCGGGAACCGGCGCGCCCGGCGGTCGCGCCCTCCCAAAGGTCGGCTTGCAAAATCGCAGATTTGGCTTTTATTTCACACTCCGCAGCGAGTTTTGTAATTACGCCGTTGGTCCCTGGGTCTCCGTCGCTGGACGTGAAACCGCACTCGCCAGGGGGAACCCGGTGAAGAAATGAATTTCGATTTAAGATTTCGAATTTCGATTGCTCTCGGCTATAGCCAGGGTCAATTCGCAATCGAAAATCGACACTCGAAAATAAGACATGCCAATCCGTTACGGTCGTTTTGAAATGCCGAAAACTCTCGTGAAAGACGAGAGCACAGCCACAGATACCTACGCCAAATTCACAGCCGAGCCGTTTGAGGCCGGTTATGGACACACCGTTGGGAATTCCCTCCGGCGCGTCCTGCTTTCCTCTCTGGAAGGCGCGGCCATCACCGCAGTAAAGATCACGGGCGCGCAACATGAGTTCGCCACGCTTCCGGGCGTCGTAGAGGATGTGACCGACATTGTCCTCAACCTCAAGAAAGTGAAATTTAAAGCCGACGATCACGAGCCGAAGAAACTTTCGCTCACGATAAACAAGGAGGGCGAAGTGACCGCTGGCGACATTCAGGCAGTGCAAGGGTATGAAGTGCTCAATCCCAAGCAGATCATCTGCACTATGGACAAGAAGCACAAATTCGACGCTGAGCTCGATGTACGCGTCGGTCGCGGTTTTGCCACAGCCGAGGAAAACAAGCGTCCTGATCAGCCGATCGGTCTCATCCCAATCGATTCGATTTTTTCGCCGGTCACGCGCGTCAAGTATGCGGTCGAAAACACTCGTGTTGGTCAGCGCACCGATTACGACAAGCTGATTCTTGAAATTTGGACCGACGGCCGCTTGATGCCGGACGATGCGTTGCTCCAGGCGTCGGCCATTTTGCGGCACCACCTCGACGTCTTCGTCAACTTTAACGAAGAAATAATCGAGTTTGACCAGACACCTGCTGGCGTGAGCGAAGAAAACCTCAAGCTCAAGAAACTGCTCAACATGAGCGTCAACGAAATCGAGCTCAGCGTGCGCGCAGCCAATTGCTTGAACAATGCAAACATCACCACAGTGGGCCAGCTTGCTCAAAAGACGGAAGCGGAAATGCTGAAGTATCGTAATTTCGGCAAGAAATCGTTGAACGAAATCAAGGACAAACTACAGCAGCTCGGGTTGAGTCTCGGCATGAAATTCGAGCCCGGCCTCCTGGATGTTCCGGTGAGCGGCGATGGCGCCGGCCCTGGCGGAGCAGCTGGCGAAGAGTAAGCGTCAGCTCTGAATCACATTCGCTGCGTCATGAGACACAAAAAAAAGACGATCAAACTGGGTCGCACGGCTGAGCACCGTAAAGCGCTGCTGGCTAATCAGGTTTGTTCCTTGATTGAGCATCAACGCATCAGGACCACGCTGGCGAAGGCGAAAGCGGTTCGGCCGCTCGCCGAACGGATGGTCACACTCGGGAAAAACGGGTCGATCCATGCTCGCCGCACGGCCCTTGCGACGTTGCACCAAAAGAGTGCGGTGAAGAAATTGTTTGACGACATCGCCTCAAGATCGGCGGAGCGCAATGGTGGATACACCCGCATCGTGAAGCTTGGCCAGCGTAAGAGTGATTCCGCTCCCATGGCATTCGTCGAATGGGTCGATATGGCAGAGGTGGTAGAGGAAAAGCCTGCGGGAGAGAAAAAAGCGAAGCGGAAAGAAGCTGAAGCCAAGCCAAAGAAAACGGAGCCAGAAGCTGTGACACCGAAGGAAGAGGAGCTGGCTGCGAAAGAAGAGAAACCCGCCGAAGTGCCAGCCCCAGCGGAAGAAGCGAAACCGAAGAAGCGACGCTGGTTTGGCCGGAAATCGGAGACCGAGAAATAATCTCCGGCACGAAAGTGCCTAGGCTAGTTTTCCAAGGCATCGAGGTCGACCAAATCCTGAGGACGACCCACTGCGCGCTTGTTTCGAACCAACGCGTCTTTACCTAAAACAAAAACAGGGATCCCATCGAGCTCTGCCGAAACTTTGCTGGCAAATGCTTCGTCGCTGCCGACGCCGCTGATGCTGGTGAGCAGATCAATTCGCGTCGGAGCACGTCCCAGCTGGATTAGTTGCTGGGGTTGCAAAAAATCTGCTTCTTTGAATCCAGATTGTGCAAATCCGAACTCATTCAAAATCCCAACGAGCAACCGCGCGTTTTCAGGCGTGGATCGCACCAAAATATCGAGGTCGCCCGTGTAACGTGGCCGTCCATGCAAAGCGAGACTGTGTGCGCCGACGATGACGTAATCAACGCCGCGGGAGTTTAGTAATTCGAGAAACTCTTTCCAGTCTTTGCTCAGGCTCATGGTTAAGAAGCTCCACCAGAATCCGCAGGCGTTCGTTACCCGTGAGTTTTTTATAGAAATCGCGGTCCGCCTTTTCAGCTTCGGCGAAACTGCGAAATTTCTTTGCCGTTTTTTCCACGACCAGACTATAGGCTTGGCAGCTGTGCTTTCCGAGCGAATTTAATCGCAACTAATGACGCCGAATCCCTATTTGTTTATTGTCATTTTCATTGGCGTAGCGCTGGTTTTTCCATTGGTCCCGCTCGCCTTGGCTTGGCTGTGGCGGCGAATTTTTCAACCGCCGAAACCAGGCCCGCAGAAAAGCGCGATCTACGAATGCGGCGTCGAATCGCTTGGTGAAGCACAAATCCAGTTCCGCTCCCAGTACTATCTATATGCGATCATTTTCCTGATATTTGATGTAGAAGCGATCTTTCTAGTGCCATTCGCGGTGGCTTTCACTGGTTTGCCTATCGGCGCATTCATCGCGATATTGGTTTTCCTATCGCTCCTGATCGAAGGCCTCGTTTGGGCTTGGAGCAAGGGTTGTTTGCAATGGGAACGATAAAGGTAGCGAAGGGGAAAGGCATTAAAGCGCTGCGATGAGCGAAGGAATCGACGAAGGCTTGCGCCGCGAACTGCAGCGACAAGGGATCTGGGTGACCTCGATGCAGGAGCTATACAACTGGGGACGCAAGAATTCGATCTGGCCCCTCCAGTTCGGACTGGCTTGTTGCGCAATTGAGATGATTGCAACCGCGGCGTCGCGCTATGACATTGCCCGTTTTGGCGGAGAAATTTTTCGGCCATCGCCGCGTCAGGCCGACCTGATGATTGTCGCAGGCACGGTTACCAAAAAAATGGCGCCACAGATCGTGCGTCTTTACAATCAAATGGCCGATCCGAAATATGTGATCGCCATGGGTGCGTGCGCCATTTCTGGCGGCCCATTTAAGCAGGGCTATAATGTCCTCAAGGGAATCGATCGTTACATTCCGGTCGATGTTCATATCCCTGGTTGCCCGCCGCGTCCCGAAGCGCTTTTACATGCGTTCATGGAATTGCAGCGCAAAATCGACGAGCAAAAGTTGAGTGGCGCGGATAAGGCAGAATTTCTCAAGCCGGAGCAGCCGAGCGAGTTCCCCGTGCCCGTATTCGGAAAGCACGATCTCGAGCCACCAGCGAATCGAGACGTGTTCCATCCACCGAAGATCGAGCGCGTTTGATGGATCTCGGATCGATCAAAGACGTCGCGACAATTGTGGGTGCAGTTGCAGCGCTTTGGGCGATTTATGTGTACTTCACCAATTCGCGTTTGCGACGGGCCGAGTGGCTCGCGAGCCTCTACGAGAAATTCTATGAACGACCCGATCTCAAAGAAATCCGGGAAATCTTGGACAGCCAAGGCAGCGACTCGGCAGACATAACTAGGCTGGTTAGGGACGAGCCGTCTAAATTCAGCGACTACCTAAATTTTTTCGAATTCGTAGCCGTTCTTCAGAACTCGCGCCAACTGAAGAAGGCTGAAATCGAAGACCTTTTCGGCTATTATTTGGATTGCTTGGAGAATTGTCCTCCAGTGCGAAATTACATTGCGCGCAAGGGATACGAGCAGTTGGATAGACTGCTGCGCGACCGCGCGAAGAGAAGATGAAAGATTATCTGTTTGCTTACGGAACGTTGGCTGAAGACTGTGTTCCGCAAGAAATTGCCAGTGCTGTTAAACGATTGAAGTATGTCGGCGATGGTTTCATCTTCGGCCGTTTATACGATCTCGGCGATTATCCCGGCGCGGTCTTAGACGCCGGAACACGTCATAAGATCTTCGGAAAGATCTACGAGCTCCCCAGCGATTCCAAGCTGCTGAATCGATTAGACACCTACGAAGAATTTGATCCCGAGCGCCCCGCCAAGAGCCTCTTCGTGCGGAAGCAAACGTCAATTAATCGGCCAAATAAGAAGACGGTGAAAGGCTGGGTTTACGAGTACAATAAGGGCGTTAGACGCCGTCCGTTAATAGAGAACGGACGTTATTCCAAAACAAGCGCCTGAGTCGATGGAATCCTTAACGGAAATCAAAGCGCGGATCGAAGCCGCCGTATCTGGCGCGAATATCGAGATCGTGCAGAATGCGAGCCCGTCGCAGCAGCATTCGCTCAAGATCGACAATGAACACGCGTGCGATGTGGCGAAGTTCCTGCGTGACGACCCGGCGTTGCGCCTGGATTTTTGTTCCAATGTGACCGGCGTCGATTGGCTAGATCGCACCGTAAAGAAAACGGTGAAGGTGAAAAAAGTCGTCGATGGAGAGGAAAAGGAAGTCGCTGAAACCACCGAGGAAAAAATTCCGGGCTACCTCGAAGCTGTTTATCATCTTTACTCGATGATCCACAAACACGGACCGGTCATCATTCGAATGCGGACGGCAGATCGCGCAGAGGGTGCTCGGCTGCCGTCGCTCACTCCGATCTGGCGGAGCGCTGAGTTTCAGGAGCGCGAGATTTTCGATCTCTACGGAGTTCGCTTCGAAGGCCATCCCGATTTGCGCCGGATCTTGATGTGGGACGAGTTCGAAGACCATCCGATGCGCAAAGACTATGTGCAGCCGGACGATTTTGAATGGGAACCGACGCCACACGACGACGTACTTGCGAGAGCGAAGCAGCATTACACGCCGCGACCGGCCGAGGAGGAATTAAAACCATCCTGACCTGTCATGTTGAGCGACGCGAAACATCTCTGGCCATTTCCGCACGCGAGAGCTCAGGCACAAGTCCAGAGATCCTTCGTCGTCTTCACGACTCAGGATAACAATTTGAAATGAGCGCGACGGTTGAAACACTCGAAGCAATGGAGCGGCCGCCGGTTACCATGAGTTCCCGACTCGAAGGCGAGTTGCTCGAAGTCTCGATGGGGCCGCAGCATCCATCGACGCATGGTGTGTTTCGGATGAACGTCGCGCTTGAGGGCGAGGTCGTGCGCAAACTCAAACCAGTCTTCGGTTATTTGCACCGCAACCACGAGCAGATCGGCGAGCACACAACTTATCTCGGCTCGATGCCGTATACGGATCGGCTCGATTACTTTTGTTCGATGAGCAACAACTGGGCCTACGCACTTAGCGTCGAAAAACTCGCCGGCATCGAAGTTCCGGAGCGCGCTGAATATCTTCGCGTTATTCTTGCTGAGCTGACGCGGCTCCAAAACCACGCGTCGCTTCTCGGGTTCTTATTGAGCGACATGGGCGCGTGGGGCACGCCGCTGATGTACGCGTTCCGCGAGCGTGAAAAAATTCTAGACCTATTCGAATCGCTCGCCGGCTCACGCATGATGTGCGACTATATGCGCTTTGGTGGCTGTCGAGTCGATGCGGACGACAATTGGCTCGCCGGTGCCAAGAAGATCGTCGATCGTTTCCCCAAATTCCTCGATGAATTTGACGAACTGATCCTTGGAAACGAGATCGTGATCGCGCGAACGCAGAATGTAGGCAAACTTTCGACCGATCTCGCGACCAGCGCTGGAATTACTGGCCCCATGCTGCGCGCTTCCGGCGTGAACTACGATGTTCGCAAAGCGGACGGCTACGGTTTTTATCCGCGTTTCAAATTCCGAATTCCGTTAGGCGAACATGGAGATACTTATGATCGACTGATGATGCGCGCGTTGGAGATGCGCGAGAGCGTCGAGATTCTGAAACAGGCGTTGGTGCAAATTCAGCCTGGGCCAATCGTGAATCCCAAGGTTAAACTTCGCGCCTTTCGTCCGCCGGTAGGCGAAACTTATGGCCGGATCGAAGCGCCCAAAGGCGAACTTGGTTTCTATTTGATCAGCGATGGAGGACCGAATCCGTACCGCTATCGGGTGCGTCCGCCGAGTTTCATCAATCTCACGATTTTAGAAGATATGTGCCTCGGCTATACCGTTGCCGACGTGATGGTCATTCTCGGCAGCGTCGATATTGTGATGGGAGAAGTGGATCGATGATATCGATGTTAGATTCTGGATACTCGATTCTGGATTTTGCGTTGGACAACGACGGACTGTTCTCCATCAAGTATCGAGCATCGAGCAACAAGCATCGGGAACAAGAATGATCGGCACAGGCATACTCAAAGGAATGGCGGTTACCGCGCGGAACTTTGTCGGGAGTTATTTCGACAAAGAGCGGCTGATTACGGTGCAGTATCCGGAGGAACGGAATCCGCTTCCGGAGAACTACCGGAATTTTCCATTTCTAGTTTACGACGATGATCCACACGCGGGACTGCGCTGCGTGGCATGCAAGATTTGTGAGAAGGAATGCCCACCGCAATGCATTTACATCGTAAAAAGCGAAGACAAGAAGCCCGATTACATGGGTAAACCACAGTTTTACCCGAAGGTCTTCGACATCGATATCTCGGTGTGCATGAGCTGCCAGATTTGCGTCGAGGTTTGCCCGTTTGAGGCGATCAAGATGGACAAGGACTTCGAGCTTAGCAGGCGGGAGCGCTTCGATGCGTTGCTCATGCGAAAGGATGATCTGGCGAAGTCTAATGACTATTATCACAAGATTCATCCAATCGAAGCTGCAGCGGTGGATAAGAATCTTGCAGACGCCGCAGCCGCGGCGGATGCGAAGAAGAAAGCTGCTGCTGAGGCAGCGGCCAAAGCCGCAGCAGCGAAAGAGGCGGCCACAAAGGGAACTCAACAACCACCGACGCCTCGACCCAGCGAGGCTGCTACAGAAGCAGCCGCATCGCCGTCTGCGCCAAGCGGAGCGCCCCTGACAAAGCCTTCAGCGAACGCCTCATGATCAGCTCCTGCTTGGTCATGGCCACCTGTCGATTTGTTTTGACGTCGGACGAACAAAACGGCAAAAGCGCAAGCAAAAAGAGGAATGAAAGGATGAAAAAGACACTTCTCTTTACGAATATCTTTGTCGTGATCTTATCGCTGGGCTTGATGTGGGGGTGCCAGAGCACTGCCGTCGGTCCGAGCACGGCATCTCAGAAGGAAACCCTGCTGGTGCGAGCCGGATTCAAATCAAAAACTGTGACCACGCCCAAACAGCAGCAGCGAGTGAGCGCGCTGCCGGCCGGCAAAGTTTCAACCGTCGGATACAGAGGGAAATTGTATTACGTATATCCGACTGCAACCAAAGAGCGGATCCTGGTTGGCAACCAAGCCCAGTACAATACCTACAAACAGTCACTTGTGGCATATGGGCTGACAACGAGCCCCGATTTTGTAGACGTAACGCACGGTCCCCATCGTGTTCTCATTCAGCAATTCGATGGGTTCGGTCCCCTCGGGGAGTGATCGAAAAGTCCGGAGAGCGCGAGTTGCCGATTTAGAGATGCGCGAGACTGTTCGGGAAGATGCTTTCGCAGGAGTTTTCGAGTCTCTTCGGTTCGATAAAATTTTCGATAAGCCGCTCGCAGCGCTCGGTTGATTATCCGATTACTGCGCAATGACAGCGGCAGTGCGTGCCAGATTTGTTTCACGCCGCCCGTCGGCGGGCTGAAATACGTCTGAGCGCTGATCATGCGACGGCGAGCGGCTGTGCCCTTACGCCGGTTCTTTCAATAGTAGGCAAACTAGCTCTGGTAGGAGAACTGCTTTGCATTAGACCTGCTAGAAAGACGCCCACGTGCTGATCGCGTCGCGCGTTGCCATCGTCCTCCATTGAGAAGATCAGAACCGAAGGACACCGGCTCAGTTTAAATTCAAAACATCCCGGCGTAATCAGGTCTTCTGGTGAGGTTGCTGCTTTCTCACAAAAGCAATCGAACGATCGAACTGGTTCATCGTGATATCGGCCGTTAGTATCGGCGAAGACTTTTGGTCCCCGCACGCTTGGCAACCAAGTAAGTCGCCCGCCGTGCGTCTCTGATTCAAACCGGAAACCGAGGTCGCGGTAGGAGCGCGGGCTGCAACCAGAAAAGAATGGTCTCAATACAAGCTGCACACCGCTAGCCGTGTCGCCCCGGAGCGCCCAAGACAGGGCGACGGCTGATCCGTCATGCGGCAAGAACATTTGCTGGTCGAGCAAAATTCCTTCTGGAAGGCGAAAACAAGAATGCGGCCACGATATGGCGCCAAAGAGTCCTTCACCAAACGATGATCCTGAATCGGTCATCGGGCCATCTGAAGAAATTGTGTAAACGTTGCGCGGAGTTGTCACAGTGACCTCAAGACAAATCAGCGTCACTTGCGAGCCAGCTTTGGATGAACGGATGGTGATCATGGGCTTTGCGAGATGCGTCGCCCGCCGCGACAATTCCTTACACAAATGGTTGTAGCCGGGGGCGTTGATCCCGGAAGTACCAGACGAGGCTGCCACCGCGGTCATCGCCCGCGGCTATAACGTCGATCCGCGTTTGTAAGGTTTTCCGACTTTGATCGACGTATCAGTTGTGGAAATAGAAAGGCGCCGCACGAACTGCGCACATCGCGCTTGGGATCTGCCTGAATCTGCAGTAACACCTGAGGCGTACTATCTGCGGCGCCGGGAATTTTTGCGCGTCTTTGGTCTGGGTCTTGCGGCCTCGGTTCTTTTGCCGCCTGGGGTTCGGGCTGAACCAGCAGCACTGAACGATCGGCTCAATCTGTCTTACAAGCTCGATGGCGTGAAGCTCACGCCGGAAGATCTCGTCACTAGCTACAATAATTTTTACGAATGGGGCCTCGCCAAGGATCAGCCGAAGGATCAGGCCAATCGCGGTTGGAAAACGCGGCCGTGGCCCATCGACATCGGCGGATTATGTGCGAACCCGCGTAAGATCGACGTCGATGAATTGATTCAGCTTCTTGGCCCAATTGAGCGACGTAATTATCGGCATCGTTGCGTCGAAGCCTGGTCGATGGTGATTCCGTGGGACGGCTTTTCGCTGGCTAAACTGATCGATCTTGCCCAGCCAAAACCGGAGGCGAAGTACGTGAAATTTACTTCGTTCTTTGATCGCGCGAATTGTCCGACACAACGGAGTAACGATTTTCCGTGGCCGTACACGGAAGGCCTTACTTTGCCTGAAGCGACCAACGAGCTGGCGTTTATCGCAGTCGGGCTTTACGGCAAACCGCTACGCAACCAGAATGGCGCGCCGCTTCGCTTGGTTGTGCCGTGGAAGTACGGATTTAAGAGCGCGAAATCATTAGCGAAGATCGAGTTTGTGGCGGAGCAGCCAAGGACGCTTTGGAATCAGCTCGCGCCTAACGAGTACGGGTTTTATGCGAACGTGAATCCCAACGTTGATCATCCACGGTGGAGTCAGAGGAGCGAGCGCGTGATCGGCGCCGGGTTCTTCTCCGGGAAACAGCCGACGCTGATGTTCAACGGCTATGAGAAACAAGTAGCGCATCTTTACGCTGGAATGGATTTACGAAAAAACTTTTGAACAGTGAAGAAATTCTGGATCGACATCGTCGGACACAGATTGTTTGCACTCGCCGCAGTGATCGGCGTCGGCATTTGGTTCCTAGTCCTGCCGTCGTTGACCGGTGCCCTGGGCGCGAACCCACTGGAGAAATTGCTGCATCAGAGTGGCGAGACTGCGATCTGGATTCTAGGCGCGGTGCTCGCGCTCAGTCCGCTGCGTGTTCTGTTTCCGCGGTCTCGTGTCGTTGGAGCCTTAAACAGGCATCGTCGCGTCGTGGGCGTCAGCGCGTGCGTTTATGGCTTTTTCCATTTTGGATTTCACATCCTTTACGAAGGCGGCCTGGATGGTTTGGAACGCAGTTTATCCAAACCATTCATGTGGTTTGGGGTCGCCGGATTGTCTATCCTAGTCGCACTCGCTCTAACGAGTAACAGTTGGTCGATCCGTTCGCTGGGCGGTCGCAACTGGAAACGGCTTCATCGTTTGGCCTACATCGCCGCCGCCTTGCTCATTTATCATCAAGCAATCGCGGGAAAAGGGCATTGGCACATCGCGCGCTGGTTGTTAGTTGCGCTCGCGTTTTTACAGACCGCCCGTCTCACAAAAATGTTGGTGAGGAGACTGCAATCTCGCCGCACGGTGTCAATTCTCGGTGCAGTCGCAAGTCCGCCATGAATAAGTCTGATGTGCAAAGCGCCGCCGCGCGCTGGTTGGACGACCACGGCGAGTGTCTTTATCGATACGCTTTAGTGCGTGTGCGCAGACCCGAAGTAGCCGAAGATCTCGTGCAAGAAGCGCTTCTCGCCGCCGTGCGTGGATACGAAAAATTCGGCGGTCGTTCGTCGGAGCGAAGCTGGCTCGTCGGGATTTTGAAGAACAAGATCGTGGATCATTTTCGGAAGCTCGGTCGGGAAACGTCATTTACGGACATGGAATTTCTCTCGGATGAGTTCTCCGAGAAATTTGTGCCGATCGGTTTTTGGAACCACGACCTTGGGCCGCGCGAGTGGAAGCAAGAGGCGGACGTAGTGATGCATCGTAATGAGTTCTGGCAGGTGATGCGCGATTGCCTTTCGAAGCTGCCGCAAAAGGTGCGTGATGTTTTCACCATGCGCGAAATGGACGGCGTACCCAGCAAAGAGATTTGCGCGATCCTATCGATCACCGATAGCAATCTCTGGGTGATGCTGCACCGAGCGCGCATGGCGCTGCGGGAATGTCTTGAGATGAATTGGTTCGATACGCCAGCCGGAGGAACAGTCTGATGCCGGAAGAACCATATAACCCATCGCCGATCGGTAACCCGTCAGTGCTTGCACGGAGGAACTGGTGGCAAACGATGCTGGTGAAACTTATCGGCAAATACACGCCTAAATGTCGTGAAATGGTCAGAATCTTGTCCCAATCAATGGATGAACCGATGCCGCTGATGATGCGGATCAAGAAGCGACTGCACTTTTTGATTTGTTGCTGGTGCCAGCGCTACGAGGAACAGCTTCGTTACATTCACGAGACCGCACGCCAGTTCCCGGAACACGCCGATGAGGCATCCAACGTTCTCTTTCCGGCGGACGCGAAGGAACGGATCAAGCAAAAGCTTGCTGATCCAATTCGCTAAAACGAAATGTAGCCGGTGTCGATGATTCCGGCGGTGCTGGGATGAATCGGTCAATTCACTATAAGCCCGTCGCCGCTAGGCAGCGGTCAGCGGGCGTCGAGCTATGTCACGCAGTTGCTCGTTGTCACTGTCCTGACAGGTATGGACAAGTAAGTTGGAAGCAGCCCGGATCCGATTCGCCGATGGCTCTCGGCGCGCCGGGGGGAGTGAGCTGAATCACGAGGTTCACCAGCGGTTCCGTCGTGCTCTCATTTCGGACCATGTGCACGTCACCGGCTGGCTCGAAGAAGGTCCCCCCGGCTGGAATCACCTGCCG
>JBKOYG010000017.1:0-72133 GCA_046725285.1 Verrucomicrobiota bacterium | reverse complement strand
CACGCCAAAGACGAGGTTGATGATCTCGACATAGTGGTTAGGGCCGACTTCCCCGTTCGGATCCGGTGGGTTCACCCGGAAGCCGAAGACATTGAAGTTATCTAGATTGGATAAGCCTTCGAAGGTCAGCAACGGAGCGGGGATGGCCGGGGCCGGGCTGAACAGCTGTAGTGCTCCATCGGCACTGTGGCCCTTGGCGCGGTGGGCCGCTGGTCCTTTTACTGCGGGCTCCGGCCGCACTTCGAGTAGTGTGTCCGGTGGGAGCGTTCGTGGTCTTGCAATCCGCGGCAAACTGCGGAGAGCAGGCGATACATCGAAAGCCACGGCTTTCGAGAATTTTGGAGTTAGAGGCTGCGATTGTGCAGTCGGCTGAGCAGTAGCGGGCGGTGATACGACCAGGAATACTAACGCTGCCGCGGCCAGGACAAGGAGAACGGCAGCCAGAATACGTACCTGTGCCAAAGCACGATTTTTATTAATTCGACGAAGAGTTTTCATATGTTTTAGCTGAAGTTGGAGTTGGAGTTGGCGTTTTTGTTCCCTACACGTTCCCGACAAACGAGTTTGCTAACTTAACGAAAAAGAGGTCAAGCCTTTTAACCTTATATTTTTGTAATGCGGAAAATGGCTCCTGCTGCAAACAATCCAGAGCCATGGCTTTGGAGGCATCACCAATCGAAACCCGAAACGCTTTCGGGTTTGCGTAATCCACGCTGCGCTATGAGGCGGGTTCGAGCGCAGTCGACCGGCCTGAAGGCTCGGCCCATTTTCCATGTTCGCGGATCAAATCTTTGAGCCGATCGACTGCTTCTGCCTCGGGAATGTTGAATTTCACCGCAGTCTTGCCGACGTAGAGATTCACCTTGCCAGGGGCGCCGCCGACGTAACCAAAATCGGCGTCGGCCATTTCGCCGGGACCGTTTACGATGCAACCCATGATCGCGATCTTTACGCCTTTGAGATGCGACGTTGCCTCTTTGATCTTCGCTGTCGTGGTTTGCAAATTGAACAAAGTGCGTCCGCAAGAAGGGCAGGCGACATAATCGGTTTTGAAAATCCGCGATCCGGCGGCTTGAAGAATGTTGTAACTCAAGCGTAACGCCTGTCCGGGCGCTTCCTCGCCCTGCACCAAAATCGCGTCACCGATTCCATCGCAGAGCAACGAGCCAATGTTGGTGGCTGCAACAAGCAACGTCGTCAGAAAATCCGATTCAGAGTGTGCACTCTGCGATCCGTAATTAAAAACATCTTTCAACAGAATCGGATGCCGAGGGTGCAACCGTGCCGCAAGTAACCGAAATGCCGGAATCACGGTAAGTTCGACATCGTCTCTCACGGTGACGAATTGCGGAGCTCCTTCAGTATTTAGTTCCGCAATCGCATTTTCATCACGCGGATCAACTTGCTGGGTGCGCGCGTTTTCATAGATAATCTCCGGCTTGTAATCGCCCATCTTGTCGATCTTGTGCGCGATCTTGTCGAAGTTTGTCTGGCGCACGACAACGCGAATTAGTTCGCCATCGCCGAGCTTGACTTGTTGGTCGGGATCTCCAATTCCAGTTACAGCGATCATCTCCGTTGCGCGTCGTTGATATGAATATGGATCGAAAGAAAGCTGAGAGTTAAGAGTTGAGAGTTGGGAGTTGGATATTTTACCGACGTTCTCAACGAGGGCTTTCGCTACTGGAATCTCATGCGGGCTGTCCTCAGTGAGCGACACTCGAATCGTGTCCCCGATTCCGTCGGCGAGCAGCGAACCGATTCCGATCGCGCTCTTAATCCGCGCGTCTTCGCCTTCGCCTGCCTCGGTCACACCGAGATGCAGCGGATAGTTCCAATCAGGTCCTAACTCGTTTAGCCGCGCGACCAGCAACCGATATGCGGCGATCATGATTTTCGGATTGCTCGCTTTCATCGAGAAAACGAAATCGTGATAGTCCAGGTCGCGGGCGATGCGAGCGAACTCGAGGGCGCTTTCTACCATGCCCAGCGGCGTGTCGCCGTAGCGATTCAAGATTCGGTCGGAAAGCGAACCGTGATTTGTGCCGATGCGCATGGCGATGCCGCGCTTTTTGCACAGGTCGACCAGCGGCGAAAACCGCTCGCGAATGCGATTCAATTCTCCGGCGTACTGTTCGTCCGTGTACTCGCGAATGACGAATTTCTTGGAATCTGCGTAATTGCCCGGATTGATTCGCACTTTGTCCACCCATTTGGCGGCTTCCATGGCCGCTTCTGGCTTGAAATGGATGTCCGCGACGATTGGCACGTTACAGGCGCGCTCCCGCAAACCCTTCACAATGTCCTCAAGATTGTGCGCATCCTTCACCGTGGGCGCGGTGATGCGGACGATTTCGCAGCCCACGTTTGCCAGCTCGATCGTCTGTTGAATCGACGTGTCCGTGTCCATCGTGTCGCACGTGATCATCGATTGGATGCGAATTGGATTGTCCCCGCCGATGCCGACGCTGCCAACCTTCACCTCGCGGGTTTTGCGACGGCGATAAACGAATGGATTTTCGCAGTATGACAACTCACGCATCGTAGGACTCAACGTCGTTCAATAAAACGACGACCGCCAGGTCGATGACCTCGGCTTCGTCGTCGCGATAAGATTTTACGGCTTCGGACGGCGCCGTGCAACGCAAGCCGGCTACGGCGTTTGCGCATCTTTCGCCGCCGAGTGCGCTTCGAGTTGATCGAGCTTTTTGCGGACAAACGGCAAATCCTGCACGTCGAAGAATGTGATATAGAGCATGTAACCGATAATCACCACTGCGCAGCTTGTCTGCACGACCTCCAGCACACGCATGTTCACCGGTTTGCGACGGACGGATTCGATGATCGCCAAGACGATGTGCCCGCCATCGAGTACAGGAATCGGCAGCATGTTCAGAATGGCGAGGTTCACATTCAAAATCACGCTAAACCAGAGCGCGAGCTGCCAGCCGCGTTCGCTTTGAAAAAGCAGATAGTAAATACGACCGATCCCCACTGGGCCGCTCAAGTGCTGCAATTTTACGTCCGATTTCGGCGAGGCAACCGCGCCAATCGTCTTTAACGTGCTGGTCACGCTGTTGTAAATCTGCTCGATCGGATTGGGATGCTGAATCGACACGATCCCCGTCGTATCCCATTGAATTCCAATTCTTGGCTTTGTTTCGCCATTCGTAGGCAGAAGCGCGGGTTTCACCGGGAGGTCAAACCTTGCGCCGTCTCGCTCCACGTGAAGGATAAGTTCGTCGTTTGGATGTTTGCTAATGTATTCCAGCAGCGCGACTGGATTGTAGATAGCCGTTTTATCAAACCCGCGAATGATATCTCCTGAGCGCAGCCCCGCCCTCGCAGCAGGTGTGTTCGGTTCCACTTTGTCAATGATTGGGGTCTCTGCTGGATAGATGAGCAGTTGGCGCACGCTTTTTCTGCGCCACCCACGCGTCTCGGCTTTGTAAGGCTCCACCCAAACGGTTTGCACGTTTCCATCTCGCTCGAATTTTACCGCGATCTTGTCGCCTTCGCTTCGCACCACGTCCCAACTCACGCTGTCATTCATCCCCAT
Organism: Verrucomicrobiota bacterium; assembly: GCA_046725285.1. Lineage (GTDB taxonomy): Bacteria > Verrucomicrobiota > Verrucomicrobiia > Chthoniobacterales > UBA10450 > Udaeobacter. The sequence goes on along the minus strand of JBKOYG010000017.1, from coordinate 68,574 downwards.
AAAACGCCTGACCGGTTTGCCGTCCACGGATAGGATTTTGTCGCCGGGCTGCAAGCCGACCTTTTGTGCCGGCGAATCCGGTAAGACATAACCGATCACTGTGGTCGAATCCGCTTCGCTGACCGGATGGCCGACAGCCCAGACGATGGCCGCAAAGAAAAGGGCCAGAAGCAGGCTAAACAGCGGACCGGCGATGGCTACGATGATTTTGTCGAGGGCCGAAATTTTCGGCAGTCTTGCGCGGTCTACATCCGCTTTTCCTTCAATGATGTCCATCGGCGCGAGTTGCGGTAGCGCCACGAAGCCCCCGAACGGCAGGGAGCCCAGCGAATATTGGATACCGTTGATTGTTTTCTTCCAGATCGGTTTGCCGAACCAAACGCCGAATTTTTCTATGTAAAGCCCTCTCCAGCGCGCCGCCAGAAAGTGCCCCAGTTCATGCACCACGATGAGCAGATTGAAGAGGATGAGGACTTCGAGAAGGATGAAAAGGACGCGAACGATGTGCAGTAGCATTGTAATTAGAAACAAGTGATCAGTAATTAGTCATTGATTGGACACGCTCTCCCATCTGCCATTGCAACTCTTTTAACGATTTAACGATTTCACGCATCCATCGGCTTCTTTGCGAGCCCACTGATCGGCCTGCAATATCGCATCCAGATCGGGGTGCGCAACGGGTGCGTGGCGGTTCATTACTTCTTCAACAATCTGCCAGATGTCCGGAAAACGCGCTTGCCGGTCTAAAAACGCAGCGACCGCTACTTCGTTCGCGGCGTTCATCACCGCGGGCAATGTCCCCCCGATCTCCCCAGCCCGGCGCGCGAGGTTCAGTGCAGGAAAATCGTCGTAGCGCGGCGTGAAAAATTCCAACTTGGACAATTTCGAGAAATCGAGAGGTGGCAAAGTATTCGGGACGCGATGCGGCCAGGTCACGGCGTATTGGATCGGGAAACACATGTTCGAATAACTCAATTGCGCGAGCGTGGAGCCGTCTGCGAACTCGACCATTGAATGAACAATGCTCTGCGGGTGTATCACAACTTCGACGCGTTTCATCTCGACGCCAAAAAGCCAATGAGCCTCGATCATTTCCAAACCCTTGTTGAACAACGTCGCTGAATCGATTGTAATTTTCGGTCCCATGTTCCACGTCGGATGCTTAAGCGCCTGTTCGGGCGTGATGAACTCAAAATCTTTTCGCGGCGCTTCGCGAAATGGTCCGCCTGAGGCCGTGAGGATGATACGACGAATGTCCAAAGGGCTTTTGCCTTCCAAGCATTGGAAAATCGCGTTGTGCTCGCTGTCCACGGGCAACACGTGCACGTTATTATCGCGGGCCTCCCGGGTCACAATCTCACCCGCCATCACGAGAATTTCCTTGCTCGCGACGGCGAGATCTTTCCCGGCCTGAATCGCTGCCAGCGCAGGGCGCAATCCGCCGGTACCGACGATTGCGACCAGCACCATCTCGGCGTTGGTCGAGCAGGCGATCTCACGTAGTCCTTCTTGCCCCGCAAAAATTTGCGGCTTGTACTCAAGCTTGCGCTGAAGGTTGTCGATCTTTGTTTTATCGACCAGGCAAAGAGATTGCGCGCGCGTTTCGTTAGCAGCCGCTGCGAGTTTTTCGGCGTTACTGTTCGCGGCCAATCCCACAATTTCCATCCGCCCTGGAATATCGCGCGCAACTTTCAGCGCGCTCTCGCCGATTGAGCCGGTCGCGCCCAGAATGACGACTCGTTTACGCTTTCCAGAATTTCTCGTCCTCATTTGTTCTAGCCACGAATGAACGGCTCCCTCTCGTTAAATCGTTGAATCGTTGAACCGTAAACCCGATGTAACGGTGTAACGATATAGCGAATCACGCCTGGTCATTTACGATACCCGAATCACCAAGCGCAGATAGAAGAACAAAAGCGGCGCGGTAAAAAGCAAACTATCCAGAAGGTCGAGCGCACCGCCAATTCCCGGCAACAGGTTCCCCGAATCCTTTACATCTGTGCTGCGCTTAATGATGGATTCAGCCAAATCTCCCAGCACTGCCGCGAAGCCAAGAAGCACTCCGAGGATCGTCGCGTGCGTCCAGTTTAGCGCTGACAAATGCCCTGGCATCAGTTTGAACAACGTCAGGCTGCAAAGCAGTGCGAAAACAATCGCGCCGAAAAAACCTTCCCACGTTTTCTTGCCGCTAATATGAGGGACCATCAGGTGCCGTCCGACTGCGCTGCCGGTTAGGTAGGCGCCCATGTCTGCAAATTTTGTCACCGCGATCAGATACAGAACGTAGAATTGCCCAGTTAATTGGCCTGTGTTCGATCGTGGCGTTAGGTAAACGATTTTGGTGATGAAATTGAAAAGCCAAAGCACATAAAGCAGGCCGAACAACGTGTAAGCCATGGTTTGCAGCGGCTCGTCGTGGCGAAGGCGAGCAAACATCTGTCGCCCGAAAACGGTCAGCAGGAAAAAAAGCAGGACGGCGACTTCGAAATCGTACGACCCTGCGGGTCCAATTTTGGAGAAATAATAAAAACTCCCGGCGAGCAGGACGGCGCCGCAAATCAGTCCTGTGATTTTGAAATTGGGCAGGCCCTTGTGATCGAGCATCCGGTAAAATTCCAATAGCCCGATCATTCCAAACACGCTGATCAAGAGCCAAAACAGGATCTCGTAACCGGAGAACATGATCAGCAGCGCGACTGTCCAAAGCGCGATCGTGCTGACGAACCGCAGAATGAAAGCGGAACGCGGTGTAATCACGTTCGTTCCAGTTTGCTCCAGCGTTACAGGCATTTCCTGTTCATCATCTCGACAGTACAGAGATTTGTCCACAGATTAGAGAGGTAGCCTCATCGATTTCACGTCTCCCCCGCAATCTGTGTGTGAATCTGCCGAATCTGTGGATAATTTCCTACCGTGCAGAAGACGATGAAAGCCGTCGTGAAGGCTAGGGCCGAGCCGGGATTGTGGCTCGAGGAAGTTCCTGTTCCTGAAGCCCGCGGCGATGACGTGCTCATTCGTGTCTTGAAAACATCGATCTGCGGTACGGATGTTCACATTTACAACTGGGACGCGTGGGCGCAGAAAACGATTCCTGTTCCGATGACAATTGGCCATGAGTTTGTGGGCGTTGTCGACGATGTAGGCGATCATGTGAAGGGATTTGCGAAGGGCGATCTCGTAGTGGGCGAGGGGCACATCACGTGTGGACATTGTCGCAATTGCCTGGCAGGGCGGCGTCACCTTTGCCCGAATACGCAAGGCGTAGGCGTGAATCGCCCCGGTGCGTGGGCGGAATTTGTGGCGATTCCCCAGGACAACTGCTGGCACGCGGATTCGTCGATCTCACTCGATGTGCTTTCCTGTTTCGATCCGTTAGGCAACGCGGTGCATACGGCGCTCTCGTTCGATTTGGTCGGTGAAGACGTGCTCATCACCGGCGCAGGGCCGATCGGTTGCATGGCCATTCCGATCTGCAAACGCGCCGGGGCGCGTCACGTCGTGATTACAGACGTGAACCTATACCGGCTGGATCTCGCTAGAAAGATGGGCGTTGATGTTGCATTGGATGTACGCACCGAAAAAGTCTCTGATGCAATACAAAAGCTCGGCATGAAAGAAGGATTCGATGTCGCGCTCGAAATGTCCGGCAATCCAAAAGCGTTTTCAGATATTTTGCCCAACATGTTTCACGGCGGCAAAATCGCGCTGCTCGGCATCATTCCCGGTAGCGCCGCGATTGATTGGAACATCGTTGTGTTTAGCGCGCTGACCATTAAAGGAATTTACGGCCGCGAGATGTATGAAACCTGGTACAAAATGACGGCCATGATCCAGTCCGGCCTAGACATCTCGCCGGTGATCACGCACCGCTTCCCGTACACGCAATTCAAGGAAGCCATTGAGCTGATGAAATCAGGTAACTCCGGCAAAATCGTTCTCAATTGGGGCGAACGCTAAATTTTCAACCGCGGATTACGCGGATGTTCCGGATTCCTTTGCTGTCATTCCGAGCGAACTCGAGGAAGCTCTCGATCTTTCTGGCAGCGTTGGTAAGTGGATGCGCGGCATCGGAAACTCATACGCATCAGCCGCGACTCACTCACGCTGATGTTCTGGCGATCGCGAAACGCTGTGCGTCTGAACATCATATTCGCTGGAAGAATTATTTTCCCGAGCCCGAGATGGAATTCGAACGATCAAACGAATACGAATGGGGTGCCTACTTTTTTCGCAAGCCTGAACGCAACCCCAACAAAGGCTTTTTAATTACTGTCGACGATAGAACGAAGCACTGTTGGTTCGACCGGTTCTCGCAATTGCCGACTGAGTAGAGCGGCTATCGCAACGCCGCCGCTTCTTCATGGCGACCTTCCAGCTCAAGCACCATTCGCTTGATGTGCTTGTAATCCTGATGTCGACGCAGGAACTGCAAACTTTCCTGCGGATCGCCCCATTGCAGAATTTGGATGGTTTCCTGGCGAGCGCCCCACGAATTCATTTCACGTTGATTTGGCATGTATAAATCAATCGTGTTGCGACCGGCGAGAGCCCAGCCGTAGTCGTCAACGCGATAAATCTGCCCGGTGGAAAGCAGCCGGAACGACGTGCCTGCGGGCCAGCGCGACCAGTCAGCCGCAGCGCTGCCGATCCTGGGTTTGGAGACCGCAACAGCGCGCTTTACGCTGGGAGTAGTTTTCGTCATGCGTCTCGTCGTACGCGTGACCGTTCGCGTTTCTTGCATCGAGAATGGTTGGAGTCGTGGCGCGAACGAATCGGTTTCATCCGCCGGAACGGCGCGCGGAACTTCATACGCCAAAGTCACACGCGGTGCCGCTTCGGCCCTGTGAACCGGTGGACCAGCTGCCTGGAGTTCTCCGCCAAGCGCGTTGTGATTTCCGTATTCTCGATGGTCCGACTCCGTGTGCGTGTACGCTGTAGTACGCACATGTTGAAAATCAGTTTTCGCCAGCGGCGGCTCATAGGGCGGAAGCGCGTGCTGGGTGCCGCACGCGCTGAGAAGAACAACGGCGATAAACGCCGCGAGGACGGCCAAGGCAAGGTTACGGCGCTCTGCGTAGGTCAAGGCGAACCACCGGCGAACTTATTAACAGTTATTCACAATGAGCGCAAGACGAATTTTTGCGCCCGTAACTCGTTTGAATCGTTGCACCGTTACACCGGATTAGCGGTTCAACCGTTCAACGCTTTAAAGCTTTAACGTGGCAGACCCGCATTTCTTCTGCATTCGACATTCGTGCTTCGTCATTTTAGTTATCGCTCATCTATGGTCTCCGAATTCGAAAATCAGGTGGCTCAAACTCTCGAAGAAATTAAATCGCAAGGTCTTTTCAAAACCGAGCGTGTCATCACGAGTCCGCAGGACGCGCACATTGCCATCATGGGTGGCAAGCGCGTGCTCAATATGTGCGCGAACAATTATCTTGGGCTTGCCGATCATCCCGCGCTGATCACCGCGGCCAAAGAGGCACTCGAGACCCACGGATTTGGGATGGCGAGTGTGCGTTTTATTTGCGGCACACAGGACATTCACAAGGAACTCGAAGCGGCGCTTACTAAATTTCTCGGCACCGAAGATACAATTCTTTACCCATCCTGTTTTGACGCAAACGGCGGCTTGTTCGAGACGCTGCTTACCGACAAGGACGCGGTGATCAGCGATGAATTGAATCACGCCAGCATCATCGACGGCATCCGGCTGTGCAAAGCGCAACGCTTTCGTTACAAGCACAACGACATGGCCGATCTCGAAGCGCAACTGCAGGCTGCCAACGATGCGCGCTTCCGATTGATCGCCACAGACGGCTGTTTCTCGATGGACGGAACCATTGCCGACCTCAAGTCGATTGTTGAGCTCGCCGAAAAGTACAACGCGCTAACGATGATGGACGACGCGCACGCAACCGGATTTCTGGGTAGGACAGGACGAGGGACACACGAATATCGCGGTGTCATGGGCAAGATCGACATCATCACTGGCACACTTGGCAAGGCGCTCGGTGGCGCCAGCGGCGGTTTTACCAGCGGGCGCAAAGAAATTGTCGATCTGTTACGGCAACGCTCACGCCCGTATTTGTTTTCCAATACCATCGCACCGCCCGTAGTCGCCGCGTCACTGAAAGCGCTCGAACTTCTCAGCGCATCGACTGGACTGCGCGACAAACTTGAAGAGAACACGAAATATTTCCGCGCGGCGTTGACCGAGCGTGGCCTGACTATCAAGCCCGGGATCCATCCCATTGTCCCAATCATGATTGGTGACGCGGCCAAGTCACAAAGGTTCGCTGCTCGAATGCTTGAAAAAGGCGTTTATGTCATCGGCTTTTTTTACCCGGTCGTTCCGCATGGCACGGCGCGCGTCCGCACACAGGTGTCGGCAGCGCATTCGCGCGAAGATCTGGAATTTGCCGTCAACGCCTTCGCAGAAACGAACAAGGAACTTAAATAAAGTTGAAAGGTTACGAAGGCTGGATCGCTACAGGGTCTCCAGCGATTTTGCATCTGTAACTTCCCTGATGCTTTTACGTCTCTAGCCTCTTCGAATAGAAGTGGCGCGCAGCAACCTTAGGAGCAGATTATGGTGTGCACAAGATTGCTGCTAGCATTGTGGATTGGAGGGCGCGTCGCGAAGATTTCCCGATCCTCCGCGAACAGGCGCACGGCCATCCTCTGATCTATTTTGATAACGCGGCAACCTCCCAGAAACCGCGAGCGGTGATTGAGGCGCTTCGGAATTTTTACGAGCATGAGAATGCAAATGTCCATCGGGGACTGCATACTCTGAGCTCGCGCGCGACAGAAGCTTACGAAAAGGCACGGAAGCGCGTAGCCGAATACATCGGCGCAACGAGCGCAGACGAAATCATCTTCACACGCGGCACTACTGAGAGCATCAATCTGGTCGCCCAGGCGTGGGGCGGAAAATTTATTCACGAAGGCGACCTGATCCTCCTGACGGTCATGGAGCACCACAGCAATCTTGTACCGTGGCAATTGTTGGCGGAACGAACGGGAGCGCGGCTGCGCTTTGTGCCGGTTCTCGATGATGGCACTTTGGATCTCGAACAGCTGCCCGCGTTACTTACTCCGGAGGTGAAGCTGTTTGCCTTTACACACATCTCCAACTCGTTGGGCACAATTAACCCTGTGGCCGAGTTGTGTGAGAAAGCGCACGACCTCGGTGCGCTTACGCTGGTGGATGCGGCACAGAGCGTCGGACATTTGCCGATGGATGTGCGAGAGTTGGGCTGCGATTTTGTGGCCTTTTCCGGACACAAGATGTGTGGGCCGACTGGGATCGGCGCACTTTATGCCCGAAAGGAGATTCTGGATTCGATACCGCCCTGGCACGGCGGCGGCGAAATGATCCTGAGCGTCGCCTTGGAAAAGAGCGCGTTTAAGAAAGCGCCGCATCGGTTTGAAGCTGGCACGCCAAACATCGCCGGCGCAATTGGTCTCGCCGCGGCGATTGATTACCTTGATCGAATCGGACGCGCGGCAATTTTCGAACATGACTCGGAACTGGCGCGCTACGCATTCGATCGCCTGAACGAACTACCGCGGACACGCGTTTTTGGACCAGCCAAGGAGCGCGGTGCCCTAGTTGGCTTTGTAATGGAGGCCGCACATCCGCACGATCTCACAACGTTCGCGGACCAGTACGGCCTGGCCATGCGCGGTGGGCATCATTGCAATCAGCCGTTGATGCGGCGGTTTGGTGTGTCGGGGACGACACGCGCGAGTTTCTATTTCTATAACACGATAGAGGAAATCGATCGGATGATTGAAATCCTGCACAAGGCTGCGCGTTTCTTTTCATGATCCAGGAAATCGAAGAGCTATACCAGGAGGTCATTCTCGATCATTCGCGCCGTCCGCGGAATTTCGGAGAGCTGCCTGATGCCGCGGTTCGCGTGCACGGCGATAATCCGGCATGCGGCGATGAAATTCATCTCGCCGTTAAATTCGATGCCGACGGTGGCTTGGAAGACATCAAGTTCACGGGGCGCGGGTGTGCCATTAGCCAGGCGTCAGCGTCATTGATGACGATGAAACTCAAGCGGAAAAGTCGGTCAGAAGCGATGGAAATGCTCCGCGCATTCCACGATTTGGTGACAAACGACGGAGGTAAAGCACCCAAAGCGCTCGGCGATCTCCGTGTGATGAGGGGAGTGCGAAATTTTCCGCAGCGGGTTAAATGCGCCATGCTCCCCTGGCGGGCAGTGGAACAGGCATTTGAGCAGGGTGCCGGCGAAGCAACCGTTTCAACCGAGCCGGCGTAATCCCAGGAGATCAAAAAGCAATTGTGGAAGAACAAAGCGTTGGCAACGCTACGAGAGGAAGGTTGGGAGCGTGCACGACATACAGGTTCGCGTTGCCGCGGTATCCGATGCCGCGGCGATCGCTGAGATCTACAACCAAGGCATTGAGGATCGTGTGGCCACCTATGAAACCGAGGCGCGATCTGTCGAAGATCAGGAGGCTTGGCTTCGGACCATCGCTGAGCATTATCCGGTCGTTGTCGCAGAAGTCGACGGGCAAATCGTCGGGTGGGCTGGCGCTGGGCCTTACCGGACGCGGGAATGTTACCGCGGCATCGGCGAATTCTCGATGTACGTTCACCGCGCGGGGCGTGGGCGCGGCGTCGGCGATTCGCTGCTCTCCGCTCTCATTAGTGAAGCTGAACGGCTCAGGCTCTGGAAGCTGTTATCGCGCATTTTTCTTTTTAATGAGGCTAGCCGCGCGCTTTGTCGTAAACACGGCTTTCGCGAGGTTGGTATCTACGAGAAACATGCCAGGCTTGATGGCCGGTGGCTCGATGTCGTCATCGTTGAACGGCTCATCCCCGCAAATCTCAATGCTGTAGCGTTGTAACGCCTTTTACTTTCTAATGTCCTCCACGATTGCGTATGCTTTACATGGTCATCGAACGCTTCAAAGACGCGCCCGCGATCTATCGCCGTCTGCGGGAAAAGGGACGGATGATGCCCGAAGGACTCGAATACGTTTCGAGCTGGATTGATGTCGATCTAAAAATCTGCTGGCAACTGATGCGCGCCGAAGACGAGTCGCTCTTCCAGCGGTGGATGGACAATTGGAGAGATTTGATGGATTTCGAAATCGTTCCCGTTCGCACATCGGCTGAAGTGCGAGAGATCATGGAAAGGCTGTAGGAGACGCTGGTAGCGTCCCTTGGGAGGCCGACGCCTTCCCCTACAGAACAATGCAGTGCTACGCTTCGTGCAGCGCGATATTGGCCCCGACCCAGGTTTTGTCGATGTTGAAATCCACACCCATCATTTTGCCTTGGCTCATTCGCACAACATTGTTCACCAGCGTGGGGTCGCGGTCGTTCTCGGGCCAAAGGAACATCATCCGAATTTCAGCCCTCGATTTCTGACCATCAACCGTCGGCACAAACGGCGCATAATCGATTTTCCTCTGCAAAATCCATTCGTGCGGATTTTCCAGGGCGGCGATTTTCTCGCGGGTCGGTTCCATGTCCACACCGTGCCCGGCAAATGAATAGAGCGGTTTCAGGACATAATTGTCGGTCTTTTCGTCGGCGGGAAATTCATCGGCGAGAAAAGCCGGCGACGTGTGCTCGGTTTTCAGAAACGGCAGCGAATGCTTGCTGATGCGAAAATACCAGTTCGGGTGGCCCACCCACGTGACATCGAGATCATCCTGAAACCGAAACGATAGATTCAGATCAGGCCGGTGAATTAGTTCGTCGAAGATTACTCGGTTATAGATTCGCTCGATCCGTACTTCGCATCCATCGCGGTCATAAAACAATTGGCGGCCGCGCTTTTTGATTGTCGTCACACAAACGGGTCGGATGGCAAGAAGCGTATCCGTAGCCGCGAAATCGATCCGCGTTTTTTGCGTCTCCGGTTCGATCTCCAGCAGGACGACATTTTCCGGAGCCGAATCGGCGATGATGGTGCGTCGCAACAGATCGAAATACGCCTCGTCTTTGATTCCGCCAAATGACGAGGTCCAGTTGCGCGGAATTACCGGATACGCTTTTCGGATGCAACCCAGCAACAGTAATTGAAATCCGAACAAGCTCGGGAAGGCTTGCAATTCAATCAAGCGTGGAACGAGCCGGTCTCCCACATCACAAATCGCGAAATCGACAACGAGAAAATTGGAGTGTGCCGATTCGTTTGGGACTTCCAATCCTTTGGGGATTGCCTCAGCTGCGTGCCGAGCAAACTCCGGCGTACGTGTCAGAGCGACAATCGCATTCGCTGCGCGCGTCACTTCGTCGGTGAAATCCCGCGTCAAAAAAATCGGAGTTTCTGAAATCCGAAAATCCGCCGGCCATTTCTCGGTCTCATTTACGCATCGCACCAGCGTCGTGTATTTCTCCGTTGTGAAATCGGCATTGAATTTTGTACGCAGGTTAGGATCCATGATCTTATCGATTTCGAAGGCGCTCTTTTCGGCAAGGCATCTTGCAAGCCGGTAATAGCGGCATGAATCAAGAGACGATCGTCATCAAGTTCATAGAAAGCATCATAAGGTAGCGTCGCACAACGGCACGACGAAATTCAGCTAGTTCGATTGGAAATATCTCTGGATAGCGGAGAATCAACCGTTATGTGCCCCCCACACCTGGTTAACCGCAGGCTGCTATGCTGTTCAATGCTCCTGTTTTGACGGAGCCACTACCTCGGCCATCGATTTCAGCATTCGGCCGAGATCGCTGTTAGTAGAGATGACTGCGGTGGTGTCTTTTTCAAACGCGGCGCGCATCACATCAAGACTACGAAGAAATGAATAAAGTTCCTGCGCATCAGGTGGATTGAATGCTGCGGCATAGATGGAAGCCGCCTCCGCGTCGGCCTTTCCTTCAGTTTCCAAGGCATTCTTCGTTGCGGTGGAACTGATCGAAGCCACATCACTCTCCTTTTGGCCGTTGATATTTGCTGCCTCACCGCGGCCTTCGGATCGAAAGCGTGCAGCGATCTGGTGTCGTTCACTCGACATGCGTTCAATAATTTTCTCCGCGACGGCCGGATTGTATTTGCTGCGCTTAAACCGTTCGTCGAGCAGTTCAATGCCGAAATCAGAAATCTTCTGACGAGTGCGTTCGGTGATTTGTTTTTCAATCTCACCCCGCCCAAATTCAATGTCAGGAATCGTAGTGGGTAAAAGCGTGCCGCTTTTCTCCAGCTCCTCATCGCGCTGCGGTTTCCGACCTTTCGTAACGCGAATAATCTCTACAAGATCGTGTGTGGCGACAGCGGTCCGCGTTTCGCTACCCAGAATATCGTCCAGACGCGAGAGTGCACTGCGCTCGTCGTTCAGCCGATTGTAGTAGAGGGACGGATCGCTGATACGCCATCGGGCAAAACAATCGACAATAATGTAGAGCTTGTCTTTGGTCGGGCATTCAGTGGGCGGGCCGTCCCAGGCGAGAATGCGCTTGTCGAAACGGTGCACTTTATCGATGACCGGCAGCTTGATCTTCAATCCCGGGCTCGTGACCGTGCGAACGATTTTGCCGAAACGCGTGATGATCACAGTTTCATATTGATGGACAACGAAAAGAAGCGTTCCCCATTTGAGCGCGGTCAGAACGAAAAGAATCCCCAGGATCGACATCAATCGGCTCTGCAAAAAGCGCACAATCGCCGAAACAGCCGCGGGTCGTGGGGTGACATCGATCACATTCATTGGGACGGCCTGGTTTGATCCGATGGTAACAGGGGCAACGTCTGGAGAATGTTCTTCAAGCTGTCATCGACGATGATTTTCTTTTGCAAGTTGGGCAGGATCGCTTGCATCGCTTCTAGATAAAGACGGCGCCGCGTCACTTCAGGCGCTTTCCGGTACTCGGCCAGCAACAATGAAAATTTTTGCGCTTCGCCCTTTGCCTCGTTAACGCGGCGGAAAGCATATGCTTCGGCCTGTTTCTCGCGCTCTTTCGCCTGGCCCCGAGCATTCGGCACGGCATCGTTATACACCGCCCAGGCCTGGTTGATGGCGGTCTGCTTTTCCTGTTGCGCCTGGTTGACCTCGTTAAAGGCAGCTTGCACAGCGGGCGGAGGGCGCACTGTCGCGAGCTGCACTTGCTGAATCTGAATTCCCAGGCCGTACTGCGAACAAAGGTCGGCCAAACGTTTCAACGTCGATGATTCAATGTCGTGTCGCCCAATTGTGAGTACCTCATCGACGGTGCGATCGCCGATCACCTCGCGCATCACGCTCTCAGAAAGATCCCGCAACGTTTTCTCCGGTTCGCGCGCGCCAAACAGATATGTTTTTGGATCGGTAATCCGATACTGCACGACCCATGGCACAAGGGCGGTATTTAGATCTCCCGTGATCATGGTCTCGGTTTCCTCCGGTTCCATGTCGCCCTGGTAAGCGTTCGTGGCGTTCGGCGTGGAAAAACCAAACTCCAGTTTTAGCAGGCGCTGGGTTGGCACGATGTGTATCTCGTCGATGTACGGAATTGCATAAGCGAGCCCAGGATTGACGAGATCGTGGTAAGCGCCAAAGCGCGTCTTCACGCCAACGGAGTTTGCCGGGATTGTTGTGAAACCGAACAACAGCGTGATGAACAGCAAGACAAGCCCGAGGCACGCAATTAAGCCAAGAATCAGTCGCACCGGCTTAATTGGAACGTGTTCGGCAATCATCGGTCTCTGCATAAACAGGCCTTAATTCACTCAGACCTGTCGCTAAGCGCAAGCTTTCAATTCAAGAAGTGACGGCCCCACACCGTCGCTCCTTGACTAGCTGCCTATGCGCTCCAAAACTGGGGCATGAAAATGAGAAACATGATCTTGTTAGTAACCATCGGGCTTGGCACTCTGGGCGTGATGGCAGCGGCGGAACCTCAACAGCAACCGGAAGTCGGAAAACCCGCCCCGGATTTCAGCTTAACAACTGGTGACGGTTCACAGGTGAGCCTGAAAGAATATCGTGGCAAGTGGGTCGTGCTCTATTTTTACCCGAAAGATTTTACCAGCGGCTGCACCATGGAAGCGCGCAATTTCCAGCGCGACCTTGCGAAGTATGAAGATTCTGGAGCAGTCATTCTCGGCGTAAGCGTGGACACGGCTCAATCGCACAAGGATTTTTGCACCAAGGAAGGACTTAATTTCAAATTGTTGGCCGACCCTGACGCGAAGGTCTCGACCGAGTACGGTTCGGTGATGGATTACAAAGGAAGTAAACTGGCTGCACGGAACACCTTCATCATTAATCCCAAAGGCGAAATCGCGAAGGTGTACACCGGCGTGAAGCCTGCCGATCACAGCGTACAAGTGCTCAAGGATCTGTCAGAATTAAAGAAGAGCTAAAATCTTGCGACTCGCTCAAGTCTGTCCAACGACAGAGACGCTGACACGCGACGAGCGCCGACCGTCACGTGATTTCGAATATCTCGAACTGGTTGGCAATACCACGAAGGGAACGTTGTTGCGCCGTTGGCTCGACCCCGCTCGCACGTAGGAGCTTCGATGCCTCGCTGTGCTCGACCACCTGGCGCGTGACAAAGATCGAACGCGCTTTCGCCAGGCCTTGAACGCGCGAAGCGATGTTCACGGTCTGCCCAAAATAATCCTGTCGATCGTTGAGCGAGACGGCGAGACATGGCCCCTGGTGAATTCCGATTTTCAATACCAACTCTTCATTTAACTCTTTTAATGCATCGCGCATTCGAAGGGCCGCCGCCATCGCACGCTCGGGCGTCGGGAACGTCGCCATCACTGCATCCCCGATCGTTTTCACGACCGCGCCACCTTCGGCTGCGACGATTTCGTTGAGCAACCGGAAGTGTGCCCGCACCAGATCGTACGCTACGAGATCGCCCACACGCTCGTAAAGTTCGGTCGAACCTTTGAGATCGGTGAAGAGGAATGTCAGACTCGTAATCCTGAGCCGCTGATCTACCGCGACCGTGTCGGTGCGATAAATATCACGGAATGTTTGATTGCTGAGCAGCCGCTTCGCCGTGAGAAAGGGCCGCCGTCTGCCGAGCAGATGATGCAGCTTGTCACCTGCGATCCAGAGCCCGGGCAACGTCCGCCGTGTGGAATGGTTCTCCAAGAAAATGCGCACCGGTCCGGGCCGCATCTGTGTCGTTCCGGTCGGCGCCTGATCGTTAGTCATGACAAACGACAGTGATTGCCGTTCGCGGGTCGGCTCGCCTTTTACGTCGATGAAGTGTGCCAGGTGGACGACCGGATCAAAAATGATTACAAACTCTTTTGGCAACTGGAGTGACAGCACGGCTTTTTCGCCAGCGGGGCAGCTCGACCGTGTCGAGCGTGATTTCGTCCACGAGCTTTGCCAACTCTTCGTCGTTCGGCAGGTCAACGCCCGAGCTCCAAAACACCTGTTTGAAATACTGGATCCACGGCAACGTGTCGGGGGCGTGCGCAGCAATCTTACGCACACGCGGGCTGACGGTGAACGTGACTTCGACCATTTCATCGAGAGTCGGCTCGTAACCACAGGCGCAAAGCGCGCAGCTGTATTCGTCCTGATTCACTGTTTTGAGTGTTTCGCCAGTCTCGAGAACACCGCCGCAGCCGGGACAAAGAATATTCCACGCGAGGTCGAACAATCCGAGCTGCGACGCGTGCAGAAAACCAGCGATCACATCTTCTTCATTCAGATTATGACGGGCTGCGAAGGCCAGCGCGTTGAGGCGGGAGAGATCGGAATCCAACGCCTGATCGATGAGCTCCTCAATAGCGCTCGCTATATCAGGTTTCGCTGATTCACGCAGAGCACGGTAGGCCGCCTTTTTTTCCGCGGAGGACTGCACGACATCAACATATCCGCGGTTATCTGCTAGAAAAGTCGCCTAATTGCTAGACTTGCATCCTTGAGCTTGTGAACCAAAACCGAGTGGGACGCCGCGACAGCCGCCCGATAAACCTGGCTTAACGGCGGGCCCCGCTCTTCATTCGGCGCATCTGTACCTGCGCTTCAGTTTCGAGCTCGGCGAGGAGTTGTTTTGAAATATTCGATAGCTTGCCTGACCACGAGGCTCCTACAACAACCCGGGGAAAATTCGGCAATTCCAAAACGCGCACGCCTGCAGCGGGCTTGAAGCCTGGGACAGCCACTGCCAAACCGATTCCATAACCGCTCGCGACGTAACGCTCGATCAAGCGAGCTGAGTTGACCTCGATGCCGCAAAACCATTCCACTCCAAGTCGCTCAAGACCGCGCTGAAAGGAAGCGTGGATGGGATCCGTTCGCGGGAAGCTGATCAGCGTTTCTTCGATCTTGTCGCGCTTCCACAACTCCCCAGCGCGAGCGAGCCCGGAATTTCTATGAACGAGCAGAATCAACGGTAGCTCGAGTAAAGGTTGAACCTGAATCCCGGCGCGCGATTTTTTCTCAACTAGAGTAATCGCAAGATCGACTTCTCGCGCCAGGAGTAATCTCTCGGCTTCGGCGCGCGCCGCCTCATGCAAATAGAGGCGGAACTCGGGAAATTTGCTCCGAAGTTTTTGCAGCAGCTCCGGAATATAGTCGTACAGCACTATCGACGGAGCGGCAATGCGCAATTGCGGCGACCTTTTCTGACGCAGCTTTGCACCGACGATCTCGATGTTGTCGAAGAACGGTTTGATAAACTCGAATAGTTCCAGGCCTGCAGGCGAAAGCGCGAATGGTCGTCGCTGAAATAGCTTGGTGCCTAGCGACTCCTCCAGCTTCGCAATCTGCCCGCTCACTGCAGGTTGTTGGATACCGTAAGGGATATTGCGCACCGCGGCTGCGATGCCGCCGTGCTTCGCGACGAAATAGACCAGCTCGAGGTGGTGAATGTTCATGATCGAAAGCGTCGATGAAATCCGCAATTTTTATCAATTAACATTTGCCGCGCAAAGCAGTTATCCTCTGCAGCAAGGCCGAATACTCGGTCAAACCTAACAAACAAATGGAACTCCTAGTCCTGTTCGGCATTGGTCTGTTGATTGCGATTGTCGTTCTGCCGTTTGTTGCGCTCGCCAAAGCAAACAGCGCAAAGCGCGGCGTTGATGATCTAGCTACACGATTATCTTCACTTGAAAACCAAGTGCGCAGTTTGGGGCGGCAACCAACCGCCGCTCCGACACCGGAGGCCGCTGTAGCAGCCCCGAAAGCTTTCGGGGTCCCGCAACCGCTTCCGATCACAACGCCCTCTGTGGTCGTCCAAGAGGAAAAATCGGTGCCACCGCCAATCCCGAAAAGATTTGTCGAAGGAACCGTTGCTCAAATCACAAGGCCGCCTAGGCCACCGATTAATTGGGAGCAATTCATGGGCGCGAAACTCTTCGCGTGGATCGGCGGCCTGGCGCTTTTCCTCGGCGTGGCGTTTTTCGTGAAGTATTCATTCGAGCACAATCTCATCTCGCCGGAGCTGCGGGTTGCGATCGGATTTGTCGTTGGCGCCAGCCTGGTCATCGGCGGTCTGCTTTTAAAACGGAAGGAAAACGCCGTCACTGCGCAGACGCTTTGCGCGACAGGAATCCTTGTGCTCTATGCCGTGACGTTTGCCTGTCGAGCTTATTATCACTTCGCATTCTTCGGTCTCATTCCAACGTTTTTGTTGATGACGTTAATCACGGCGAATGCGTTTCTGCTCGCCGTCCGGTTGAATGCGATGGTCGTCGGTGTGCTCGGGATTGCTGGCGGTTTTCTTACGCCGGTATTGCTTTCGACAGGCCAGGATTACCCTCTCGGTCTTTTCGTCTATATCGCGTTGCTCGATGTAGGTCTCCTCGCGGTTGCGCAACGGCAACGATGGAATGCGCTCCCGATTCTTGGGGCAGTCGGAACTCCGTTAATGCAGTTCGCCTGGATCACAACATTCTTTGTTCAGGAAAAGTATTTCGCCGGCAACAAAGTGCTTGTTGCCATGGTGGTGTTTGCCGGATTTCAGGGGTTGTTTCTTGCAGCGGCAGCATGGGCAAAGCGTACCGCAAAAACAAATAATGAGCTTCTTGCCTGCGCGCTCGGCCTCGCCGGGGCCGCGGTCGTGTCTGCGTTTTACCTGCTCTCGTTTCCGACGATCGCGCACCGGCCAACACTTTTGTTCAGCTATGTTTTCATTGTCGATCTGGGCGTTCTCGCGCTCACGTTGCTCGAAAGCAGACTGACGACTGTTAATGCCCTCGCCGGGGTGGCGGCATTCATTCTTCTCGCCGCGTGGACGAACTCCTATCTCATCACTGCAAATCTTTATACCGCGCTGACGTTCTATTTTATTTTCGCGCTGTTTCATTCCGCGACCCCACTGGTGCTACAACGCATGCGCAAGGTTCATGTCCCGTGGTGGAGTCAGGCATTTCCCGCCTTGTCGCTCCTGCTGGTTTTGATGCCGATTTTTCAAATCACCGAGCTTTCAATTGTCGTTTGGCCGTTCGTATTGATTGTCGATCTTCTTGCAATTGGTCTCGTCCTGGCAACGGGCAGGCTCCTGCCGATTGTCGCCATGCTCCTGCTCACTCTGATAGCGATAGGCGGCTGGCTGCTGCGGATTCCAAGCGAGCTCACTGGCTTGCCGACAGCGCTGTTTATCCTTGGCGGCTTTGCAATTTTCTTCCTCGTCGCCGCAAGTTGGAGCGGCCGGCGTTTCACCACGACGGGAACGAACGCGCCAAAACTCTTCGGCAACATTACCGATCCGGGAAATCTTTCCGTTCAGCTTCCGGCATTGTCCGTCGCGATGCCGTTCCTGCTGTTAATCATGGTGACGCTGCGGTTACCTCTTGCGAATCCGTCTGCCGTGTTTGGGCTCGGACTGTTGCTGGTCATTTTGCTTCTCGGCATGAGCGAAATGCTCTCGCTGGACGTGCTGCCGGCGGTGGAGCTCGCTTGCGTGCTCGCATTGGAACACGCGTGGCATTTCCAACATTTCAATCCGTCCAATCCGTCGCGCGCGGCGACGCCGCTGATTTGGTATCTCGGATTTTACGCGGTGTTCAGCGTCTTTCCTTTCATTTTCCATCGGAAGTTTGCTGCGAAAACTGCGCCATGGGCTGCCGCCGCGCTGGCTGGGCCATTGAATTTTTATCTGGTGTATGACGTCATCCGCAGCGCTTATCCGAGCCGCATCCCCGGTCTCGTGCCCCTGGCATTTGCTCTGCCCTCGCTGATCGGACTTCTTGTGTTGCTTAAACGCACACCGCTCGCCAGCCCGGCCCGAAATGGGCAACTCGCGCTCTTTGGAGGCGCAGCGCTGTTCTTCATCACGCTGATTTTCCCGATCCAGTTCGATCGACAATGGATCACCGTGGGCTGGGCCTTGGAAGGCGCTGCGCTTTGCTGGCTGTTCCATCGCGTCCCGCATCCGGGATTGCGGCTGACAGGTATCGTTTTGCTCGTGGTTGTGTTTGCGCGCCTTGCCCTCAATCCTGCTGTGTTGAGTTATCATCCGCGCGCTGCGTTCCCAATTCTTAATTGGTATCTTTACACTTACGGCATCGCGGCAGTGTGTTTGTTCGCAGCCGGGCGATTCCTCGCTCCGCCGCGCAATCTCGTCCTCGGGTCTAACGTGCGGCCCTTGCTTTATACACTAGGCACGGTGCTCGCGTTTCTGCTGGTGAACATCGAGATCGCAGATTACTTCAACACATCCGGCACCGCCGCGCTCACGTTTCAATTCTCAGGAAACTTCGCGCGCGACATGAGCTATAGCATCGCTTGGGCGTTGTTCGCACTATTGATGCTTATCGTTGGCATCCGCAAGCAGATTGCGTCTGTGCGTTACGCGAGTCTCGGTTTGCTTGGTCTCACCGTCGTGAAACTTTTCTTTCACGACCTTTCGCGGCTCGACCAACTTTATCGTATCAGCGCGTTCGTAGTGGTCGCCATCATCGCGATGGTCGCGTCATTCCTGTATCAGCGATTCCTCGGAGCCGCGGAGAAAAAGAATGAAACCAAATCCACGGTCACATCGGCTCCGTAGGGTTTGCGGCCTATCGCATGCGCGACGCTACTTTCCTGGCTGGGCTACTGTCATTTTCAGCCTAACGCATGGCACTAGACAGAGGCTTTTTCTGGTCAGAGCTTGCAGACCTTCTGAAGTTTATCTCACTTCTCGTTGTCTTCATTCTCCTGCTTATCGTTTGGGTATCGAAAGCTTGAGAAGAAAGAGACTGATAGTTGTGCACCGGCCCGATCTCCACCCACCAATTTACTTGCTTCTTTTTGCGCTATTGTGTGTTCGGCCAGCTAAACTCATGTGAGGCTAAGAGTTCTCCCACCGCCCTGGCGCTTACTCGCAATCGGGATCGTATATTTCGCCATGATGTTTCTCGGTCATTTGCCGGACCATCTGATTTTGTTTCCGACAAGAACGCCGATCAATGCAGGCGGCGCGGTTCGAAAAACCATTCCATTCGAAAATGGACAATTGGAAGTTTGGATCGCGCAATCCCGGTTGGCACAATCCAAAGGCGATGCGGACGTGTATGTTTTGCGCTTTTATGGCAACGCAGACCGCGCCGAGCGTTGGCCCGCTGAAGAAGCCGAGATGTGGAACGACCGCGCCGTCGAAATCTGGGGAATGAATTATCCCGGATTTGGCGGCAGCACTGGGCCAGCGCGCCTTTCCAAAATCGGGCCCGCAGCGCTCGCGACGTTTGATGAATTGAAACGTCGGGTCGTCGATCGACCGATCGTGCCTTTTGGGACAAGTATTGGTGCGTCTGCGGCACTATACCTGGCTGCACAGCGTCCCGTAGCAGGACTTATTTTGCAAAATCCTCCACCATTGCGCGAGATGATCCTGCGCCGGTTTGGCTGGTGGAATCTGTGGCTGCTAGCTGGTCCAATCGCGCTGCAAATCCCGAAAGATCTCGATAGTGTTGAAAATGCGAAAGCTATTCGCGCGCCAGCGATTTTTCTGCTTGCGGAAAAAGACGAAGTCGTTCCGCCTCGTTACCACCGGCTCGTGGTTGATGCCTATGCCGGCGAGAAGCGTGCGATCTCAGTGCGCGGCGCTCATCACAATGATCCGATCGAAGGCGCTGCGCTGGTCGACTTGAATAACGCGCTTGACTGGTTGTTAGCCAAGACGAGTTCACCTCGAGGGCTGTAGTGATGTGGGTAGCGCACGCATCTCGCGTGCTGGCTGAGTGCACCCGCAATTTGTCACTCGATTTCCGGGTTCGGTCCCGATCAAGCTCGACTTGTCATGTAGAGCGCGCAGAATCTCATGAGCAGCTTCGAGTTTATCGCGGCGCCCATGTCGATTATCATCGAATCCCGGCGGTCAATGATCAGCAGGAAGTGGGCACTCGCTGCGCAAGCGCGACTCCGTGTGGAATTGCTCCTTGCACAAATCCGAGACATTCCACGGCGCCGCTCGGCTTTCCCGGAAGCGCAATTACAAGCGAAAGATCGACGATTGCGGCGAGGCTGCGCGACAAGATGGAATTCGGCGTGATCTTCATGGATTCGGCGCGCATCACTTCACCAAACCCGGGCAACTCCACGCGCATGATCGCGCGAATCGCTTCCGGTGTAACGTCCCGCGGTCCGACGCCCGTCCCGCCGGTCGTCAGAATTAAGCCGCAGCCTTGCTGTGAAACCGAACGAATCGTCTGCTGAATGCGTTCTGCATCATCGGGAACAATCGCTTCACACAGGACTTGCCATCCTGCCTTTTGCGCCGCTTCTCTCAACGCAGGTCCGCCAAGATCCTGATAATCACCTGTGCTGGCGCGATCCGAAATCGTAATGATACCAACTTGTATCTGCATGCCTAACCATCGGCGCACATAAAAGCGTTGTCATCCTGAGCGCAAGCGAAGAACCTCACACAAGCCGAGTGATCACGTTGCTCCGCTTGCATGCTACAAATCGCATCGACGGGGCCCCCTCGCCGTCGGAGCTTGCTCTGAGCGAACGAAGTGAATCGAACGGGGCTCGGGATGCCAACGAAAAATCTCCCCGTTTAGACATCGTGCTTCGTCTTGCTGATTAGCCGAACATCAGAAATCTGCATATGCTTGTCCACCGCCTTGCACATGTCATAAATCGTAAGCAGGGCGATGCTGACGCCGACCAGCGCTTCCATTTCTACCCCGGTTTGCGCAATCGTCTGAGCGGTGCATTGCACTTCTGCTTCGTTGTCCGACGTAACAATGTCGATTTTAACTTCGCCGAGTGGCAGTGTATGGCAGAGCGGAATCAGTTGCGCAGTTTGCTTTGCAGCTTGAATACCGGCAATCCTCGCAGTCGCAAAGACGTTTCCCTTGGCGATTTGGTCTTTTGAAATCAATTCGAGCGTCTCGCGTTGAAGCTGAATCTTTCCAGTAGCAACAGCTCTTCGTCTACTCATCGGCTTGGCCGATACATCGACCATCCGCGCCCGGCCATCACCACCGATGTGAGTGAGTCGCCGCATTCGTTAGCCGCCGATAGCGATCATCCTACGGTTCGGCTGATAGTTATTCCGGAAGTCGTGCTGCTCCGGTTTTCGATCGACAACGTCCAGAAAGAATTGTTTCAGTTCCGCGTCGCTGGCACCCGCGCGAAGCGGTTTCATGATGTCGAACTCCAGGTAACTGCCGAGACACGGACGCAATTTACCGTCGCAAGTAAGACGGAGCTTGTTGCAGCTTTCGCAGAAATGGAGGTTGGTCATTGCTCCGATAAAGCCAATGCGCTGGGTGCGGCCCGGGATTTGGTAGTACGTAGCCGGACCATTCGTTCGAAATTCAGCTTCTGGAATCAAAGCGCCATAACACGATTCGATCATTCTCTTCGCCTCGTGGATCGGCATGAAGTTTTTGTCATCGAGCACCTCGGTTGTGCTTACCGGCATCATCTCGATGAAACGGAGAATCAAATCGCGCTGCGCTGCGAATTCTATCAGCGGAATTAGCTGGTCCTCATTTCGGCAGCGCATCAAAACGGTGTTCAATTTGATCTGGTTGAAGCCCGCGGCGATGGCTGCGTCGATCCCAACGAGAACCTGTTCATGGAAATCGCGCCCGGTAATTTGCGAATAGACCGCTCGATCTAACGTATCGAGTGAAATATTAACCGATTCCACACTGGCTACGCGCAAAGCACGAGCCATTGTTTTGCCAGACGCAATTTCACGCGCGAGCAATGTCCCGTTCGTGGAAAGGCCGATGCTTCTGATGCCGGGGATTCCAGGGATTCGCCGAATAAAATCGATCACGTCGCGCCGCGTCAGCGGCTCGCCGCCGGTGATTCGGACTTTCGAAACGCCCAACTCGGCCGCAATGCGAATGAGGCGCAACGTCTCTTCAAAGCTCAGAATCTCCTCCCGCGGCAGCCATTCCTGCAACTCCTGGGGCATGCAGTACGTGCAACGCTCATTGCAACGGTCCGTGATGGAGACGCGCAGATAGGAAATCCGATGGCCGTAGCGATCTTGCATGCAGCGGAACGTTACCGGCAGGGTGATGTTGAATCAAGAAACCGAGTAATTGACTCGGAAGGGGACGCGCGCGTATGATCGCTCGCATGAAGCGTCAATCCTTCTCGGGGGCGCTCACGTTTGGGATTGCAGCAGGCGCATTGGTTCTCACGAGTTGTTCAACCATCGAGAGCCGAATTTCTGAACATCCTGAAATTTATCGAAACCTTTCTTCGCGGGACCAGGCGCTGGTAAATCAGGGGCACATTCGGGCAGGTATGTCAGCAAACGCAGTATGGCTGTCCTGGGGTTCGCCCGATTTCAAGGTTATAGGCAATATGCGTGGCCGTTCCACTGAGACATGGGTTTACGTGCATTACGCCACTTATCCCTACTATGATCCTTATAGTCTCGGGCTTGGGTACTTCGGGGAACCTGTCTACGATCCATTCTATTATTCGCCAAGCATCCCTTACCCGTATCAGGTGGTTACTTTTTCCAACGGCAGGGTGGTGTCGTTTCAATACTTGGTGCCGTCGTAATGGTAATCAACGATTTCATTCGCATTCTGGCACCAAACGAACCACGTTAACGACGTACTTAGCCAATGGCTTACTGGTGTTGTCGAAATTTCATCGAAGCTCTTGAACAAGTGCGGGGTGAACTGAAACGCGTAGCGGCGACATTCGGGGTAGCAGCCGCCGTGTTACTCCTCACCAGTTGTGGAACCCCCGGTGCGCGCATTTCTCAACATCCGGAAATCTATCAAGGTCTCTCTCCGCGGGACCAGGCGCTGGTGAGTCAAGGCCAGATTCGCCCAGGTATGACTATGGACGCTGTATGGTTGGCTTGGGGTACACCGGATCAAAAGGTCCCGGGCGGGATGCGTGGTCGTTCAGCTGAAACGTGGCTGTACGTGCGTTACGACACACCTTTTCCAAGCTATGGCGTGCCCTACTACTACGGTCCATTCGATTGGTCATACATCCCGCCGAAGTTCCCGTACCTGTCCAAAGGAGTCACTTTCTCCAAGGGCAAAGTTGTTTTCTTCCGATACTTGCCGCCGCCGCCATAGGCCGGTAAAGAATTTCATTCGCATTCTGCCGCGAAACGAATCAGTGTAGCGCGACGCCTTAGCAATGGCTTATCGCTCATTCCGCGGTTTCCTCGACGCTCTTGAAAAAGCGGGCGAACTGAAACGCGTCGCAATTCCCGTCGACACGGATCTGCTCATCGCAGAGTGGGCCGACCGCGAGATGAAATCGCCCGATGGCGGAAAAGCGCTTCTGTTCGAGCAGCCGATAGTCGCTGGAAAAAAATCAGAATTCCCCGTTGCAATTAACACGATGGGATCTCGCCGCCGCATGGCACTTGCGCTCCAGGTTGCAGACATCGAAGACGTCGCCCGGGAAATTCAACTCATTTTGAAAGCAAAACCGCCTACCGACCTTCGTGAAGGCTGGAACTTGCTCAAACAAGGAATCCATCTGCTGCACGCGCGCCCAAAGTCTGTACGCGATGCGCCATGCCGCGAAACCATGCACCGCATCGAGGACGGAGACAATTTTTCGCTGGAAGATTTGCCGATCCTCAAATGTTGGCCCAAAGATGGCGGCCGTTTCATTACGCTGGCAAATGTACACACGCGCGATCCAGAGACTGGCGCGCGCAATGTCGGCATTTACCGGATGCAAATTTACGATGGACACACGACCGGAATGCATTGGCAGCTTCACAAGGTGGGCGCGCGACATGGTAAACGCTATTACGAGCGCGGCGAGCGCATGCCCGTGGCAGTCACACTGGGTGGCGACCCCGTATATACGTTCGCGGCAACTGCGCCGCTGCCTGACGGGTTGGACGAGCTCTTGTTCGCCGGTTTTCTGCGAAGAAAATCAATCGAGCTTGTTCGATGTAAGACTATCGATCTTGAGGTGCCGGCAGACGTTGACTTTGTCCTTGAAGGATATGTCCAGCCTGGTGAGATGCGCCCGGAGGGTCCATTTGGTGATCACACTGGTTTTTACACTGCGATCGAGGATTACCCGGTGTTCCATGTGACGGCGATCACGCACCGTCGTGACGCCGTTTACCCAACAACGATCGTCGGGATCCCGCCGATGGAAGATTATTACATCGGCGATGCCTGTGTGCGGATTTTTCTGCCGGTGTTCAAAATGAATTTTCCCGAGATCGTGGACATGACGCTGCCGCCGCAAGGCGTATTTCACAATCTGGTCTTCGTCAGCATTCGGAAACAGTATCCCTATCAAGCCTTCAAAGTGATGCACGGCCTATGGGGAATGGGCCAAATGATGTTCAGCAAATACATCGTGGCCGTGGACGACGATTGCGATGTGCACAATACGAGCGAAGTGCTCTTTCGATTGTGCGCGAACACGGATCCCGCGCGGGACACAACCGTAATCAAGAATCCGAGCGATTCGCTCGATCACGCGCCAAGCGAACAGAACATCGGCTCACATATGGGATTTGACGCGACGCGAAAATTGCCGGGCGAAAACTATCATCGCCCGTGGCCGGAATTGTTGAAGATGACCGAGGAAGCGCGAGTGCTGGTGAATGCACTCCGGGCGCAAGCAGGGTAATTCGATTCTAGCGGTCAGTTACGGTTTGCGGAAAAGCCGACCGGTATCTACGTCCCGCGTAAGTCCGCCGGGCGGAACTCCTCGAAGGTCATAGACGCGTCCCGTATAAGGGCTGTAATAAAAACCTGGCGTTCCAGCCCAACGCGCGAAAGGCCAGCCCCCCGGCGGTGGTGGACCATATCGCGCGACTTGATCCTCTTGAATGGCGGCGCCGACTAAGGTCCCTGCCGCGGCGCCGGCAGCTGCTCCAAGTGCCGCGTAACGGGCTTGGCCAGTCGCCGCGCCGCCGATGATGGCGCCGGTGGCAGCGCCCCATGCTGCGCCCTGACCAACCGGAGTGTCACATGAACTGAAAATACAAAAACTCAGAGCGACGCCCGACCTAACCACAACAATTTTTCTTCTCATGACGCAAATCTTACTTGCGGCATTAAACCACAAACCGCAGCGAATGTTGCGGGCGACGATTCCCAAGAGAGCCCTCTGTCAGCAACGGCGGTGCTACTACGGCCTTAGAAATACCTTCTTTGCGCGTATGTCGAGCACTAGACTGCCATGGGCAATCTTTGAGCAGTCATACTTCTGATACGGCGGATACGGGCTGGTAACAAGTCCGGAAGCATCATGCGGATCCCGGCTCCCAGGCGGATAGTTGCCTCCGTGTGGCGGCGGATATTTCTTTTCAGCGTCGGCTTTCGTAATCGCTTCTGCTTGCATGACTGCGTGGGTTGTGCGCGTGTCAATGCCTTGCGCGTAAACGGTCGTGCCAAGCGCCAAAATTCCAATCACTGCTGCCGCTAGGATGTTCAGAGAATTTGCTTTCATATTCGCTAGTAAGGTTTCGCAAACGGAAAGTCAGACGGACGTTCGCCGCGGCGGATTCAAAAAAGATTTGAAAAGTTGTGCAGCGATCCGGCCTGCCTTCTCCATTTTGCTTAACCGGTATTCTTTTCCGAAAACGCGAAACTTGTCCAGCTCAATTCGCCGGAGCAGACCGCGGTAAACCGAGCCCATAATCTCTGCCGGCGCCATCGCCTTGCGGTCTTCAGCGGGCAAAGCCAACGCTGCATTGGCGAAAAACTGACGCGCGCGCCTCGCCTGGAAGTCCATTAGTTGAACAAAACGCTCATTGTACTGCCGCTGTCTCAGCTCGGTTTCAGAATAATGAAACCGCGCCAGATCTTCCTGCGGAAGATAGATGCGGCCACTCTGCAAATCTTTCCCGACATCACGGATGATATTGGTCATTTGCAAAGCCAGCCCTAGTTCTATGGCGTATTGTTTGCAGCGCGGGTCGCGATAGCCAAAAATCTCGATGCTTACCAGGCCGACCGCACTGGCGACTCGATAGCAATAAACCCGGAGCTCCTGGAAGGTGGGATATCGCAGAGTGCTTAAGTCCATTTCTACACCGGCAATAATTTCCTCCAGCATGTCGAGCGGCAGTGAGTATTTGGCGATCAACTGTCTTACGTCGCGCGCGAGAAGCGGCTCGTCCGGAGTCGCGGCGTGAAGCATCTGGCGCCATTTCGCCAGATGCACTCGCTTTTCAACTACGCTTAACTTTGAGGAATCAGCAATGTCGTCGATGACGCGGCAGAACGCGTAGAAAACGGTGATATCGCGCTTCCGCTCGCGCCCTAACGAAATGAACGCGAGCGCGAGATTCGATTTGCTCTGGCGAGTAATCGTCGCCGCATTCACGTTTTCCTTTCCAGGGGCCGGTTTTCTAGTACCGAATCCATTTCTCCGCACCAATGCGGCCGCTTTCACACTGGCGAAATAGACAGACCCACGAAGCCAAAAGCCAGCCGGTGACTACTCCCCGCAGAAAAGCGAAACTGAATTTCCAGAGGAACAGCGCGCCCAATCGATCCGCGATTGCGCTGCGCACTATGGCATCACAGACCATGATACAAAAAAAATGAACGCCGCAAATAATCAAAAACCATCCAAGACGACCTGCATTTTTCCGGATAAACAGGCCGTGGGCGCGCATCGCGTCGATCAGGGTTTCATTATGGAGTGCCAGCGAGATTTGGACTGAACAAAAGGCGATGATCAAGATGCTCATCAGTACCCGTGCAATGGGCAGGTAATCGAGAACGCCGGGGATATTCGTAAAATAAGCAAGTAGAAGGGGCAACCGGACGATCAACATGCTGATCGCGACTACAATTCCGGCCCATTCCAAAACATAGCTGAAGCGGCGCATGGCGAAGCGGAAAAGTTCTCCTTCTTCGAAGCTTACGCCCTTTATCCAAGCCAGGCAGACCGTAATGAGATACACCTGAATATAAACTCCAAGGAGGTACTCGAAAATGAACGCAGTCGCATCGACGGTGGCCGAGATTCGCAGGAGACCAGCCGCCGAGACCAAACCACTCCACTCTGGTAATCGCCAGAATACAATTGGTTTTAAGAGTGATGCCAGCGCGCTTAGCAACAGAATCAAATAGGTAAGATGACCCCAGAAACGGTAACGTTTCCACAACGCCCGAAGCAATGCGCCGTGGAGCCCCCGCCAGTTGGCGAGCATGAACACTGCGGCCACGACAGAGAGAGGATAAGTAGTCGTCGCGTTATCGAAAATTCCTGCGACTCCCTCCAGGGCGGGCAACGGCGTTTCGCGCCATATGTCCACGAATCGTGGCCAATACCAGCGCGGCAACGAGATGATCTGATTTAGATCAACATCGGCCCAGTGCCGAATCGGAGTGAAAGTGACAAACTGGAAAAAGAAATAGCCAAACCCAAGGAGTGCAAAGGTGATCCAGATGCGTTTATAGCGCCCGATGCAACGAAAGCCGTCTCCCAGTGCCCCCCGCACCGGATTGAAGATCATTACGATCGCGTAGCCACCGCAAAGTCCAAGTAGTGGATAAAGGCGCGGCAAATGTCGCCACATTTTAGCAAAAGTTCCTCTTACTTTTGCTCCTGCTCTTGCTCATACTCTTCTGAACTGGGCTTTGAGTAAGAGTGAGAAGGCAGATAACACGCACAGTATTTCAACAGGCCCGTTCTAGCGAATCAGTCCCCAATGCCGATCAAACGGCCAATAAACTAACAAACCCCGCCCAACGAGGTTTGCTTCGGGCACTGCTCCCCAGTAACGGCTATCATAGCTGTTGTAACTGTTATCTCCTAAAGCAAAGTACCCATCCTGTGGCACGGTGAACGTACGATCTGGTTGCGACAAATATTCGTGGCCCAGGGCATAGCCTCGATAAGGAGGTTTGGCTGCCATTACCCGGGCAAAACCGTAGCCTTCTGCTCTCTGGCCGTTCACATAGAGAAACGGCGGATCGATTCGCAAACGATCGCCCGGAAGACCGGCCAGCCGCTTGATATAAAATGGCGAGCCTGCCTCGGGATCCTCCCGAATACCTGGAATATGATTGGTCCGGAAAACAAAAACGTCGCCCCGACGGGGCTTAACAAAATTATAACTAAACTTATCGACAAACACCTGGTCGCCTGTATCGATTGCGCCTCTCGCGATAATGTCGCCGCGATGAAAAATGCGGCCTGGGAAAACGTTGAAATCATGGCTGAGGGTCTCGGGCGGCGCATAAATCAGATATTTTTGCCGCTGGCAAATCAGCTGTGAAAAGGTAAAGAAAAAAAACATTTTCCTAGGCTGGATTTCAAAAAGCTGATCATCGTCGCGCGAAACAACGTTGATGTAATTGCGACCCAGGGCGATGAACTCCCCGATCTGTCGCAGGATGTTCGGCGCGGCGGCTGTGCTGGGATAGCCAATAATTCCGTTCAACGTCGGCTGCATAGAACCTGTGGGAATCTTAAACGGCTGCAAGAAATAGGAGCGGATGCCCACCGCCACAACAATTGCCACCAAAATTACCTCGCAATTCTCTCGCCAATGCGACTCCCAGGTTACTGGCGTAAGCCTGTGAAGTGTCTTATCCAGCGCGTCGGCCGTGCTGTGAATTCTCTCGCGGTTTCTTCCACGTAACGCGTCGCGAAGGTCCTTCATACCCGCAACGATTTGTTCGCGGTCTGCGGTGCTGAGCTGATCGTCCTTGTAGCGCAGGTACTTTCGGGCGTGCCGCAAGAGCAGGCGGCTGTGTTTCACTTGGCGCGACGTAAACATGATCTAGAAAAAGACGAAGCCGCGTAAACATAGACTTGCCGCCCGCGCTCCACGTGGCTTATACGCGGCGAAGCACGAATGTCGAACGATGGAACAATGACGAAGCACAAATGTGGAAGACGAAAAAGTTCCCCTGAACGGGGTCATCGATTGGCACTTAGTCATTCCGATTTGCTTTGTCATTCGTCATTAGGATTTCGTCATTTCAAAGCGCATCATTGCGCTTTGAGCACCTCGATGAACGCCTCCTGAGGAATGTTGATCTTCCCGATGCTTTTCATCCGTTTTTTTCCTTCCTTTTGTTTCTCGAGCAGCTTGCGCTTGCGAGTAATATCGCCGCCGTAGCATTTCGCAGTCACGTTTTTTCGCAATGCCGAAACGCTCTCACGCGCAATAATTTTCCCGCCAATGGCTGCCTGAATTGCGACCTGATAGAGCTGTCGCGGGATTACTTCCTTTAGTTTGGCTGCCAACTGGCGTCCCCGCGCCTCTGCGCGATCTTTGTGTACGATTGTCGAAAACGCATCGACCGGCTCACCATTAACAAGCAGGTCCAGTTTTACCAACTTCGCTGCGCGATAGCCGGCGTGCTCATAATCCATCGAGCCGTAGCCATGCGTGATGCTCTTAATCTTGTCATTAAAATCGACGAGAATTTCGTTGAGCGGCAATTCGCAATGTAACATCACCCGACGCGTATCGAGCGACTCCGTTCGCTCCATCTGGCCACGCTTCTCCTGAATCAATTGCAGGATATCGCCGATATTTTCGTTTGGGCAAAGCACGTAAGCCTTTACAATCGGCTCACGAATTTCCTGGATCATGCTCGGATTAGGCAGGTGGGCAGGGTTATCAATCAACAATTTTTCTCCGCGCGTGGTGATCACCTCATAGACCACGCTGGGGCTCGTGGCGATGATGTCCATGTTGTACTCCCGCCGGAGCCGCTCCTGGATGATCTCCATGTGAAGCAACCCGAGAAAGCCGCAGCGAAATCCAAATCCGAGCGCAACGGAACTTTCCGGTTGATATACGAACGCAGCGTCGTTCAGGCGCAACTTCGCAATTGCTGTCTTCAAATGTTCGAAGTCGCCGGTATTAATCGGATAGATTCCGCTGAAGACCATGGGATGAATTTCCTGAAAACCTGGAAGCGGCTCCTGCGCGGGGTGGCGTTGGTCGGTGATGGTATCGCCAATCTTCATGTCGGCGGTTGATTTAATGTTTGCGATGAAATAACCGACGTCGCCGGGATTCAGCTTTTCCTGTGGAAGCATCTTTGGGGTAAATACGCCGACCTCCTTGATCTCGTAGCGCGCGTTGTTGCTCATCAACATGATTGCGTGATTCGCCTCCATTGTTCCGGAGACGAGACGCACATAGCCGACCACGCCGCGGTAAACATCAAAGACCGAATCAAAAACCAACGCGCGCAGCGTCTGGTCTGCTGGTGGTCGCGGCGGCGGAATGCGTTTCACGATTGCCTCGAGAATTTCCTCTATCCCGATCCCCATCTTCGCGCTCGCTTCGATCGCTTCCTCAGCGGGGATGGCAAGGATTTCTTCCAACTGACGATGCACCGAGGCCACATCAGCGTTCGGCAGATCGATCTTGTTGATGATTGGAACAATCGTGAGCCCTTGTTTGTGAGCGAGATGAACATTCGCCACCGTTTGTGCTTCGACTCCCTGCGCCGCATCAACAACCAGCAGCGCGCCTTCGCACGCAGCAAGGCTGCGCGAAACTTCATAGCTAAAATCGACGTGACCGGGAGTGTCGAGCAGGTTCAATCGATAGTTTTGTCCGGATTTGCTCGTGTAATGCATCGTTACCGGATGCGCTTTGATCGTGATCCCGCGTTCTCGCTCAAGGTCCATTGAGTCAAGAAGCTGGTCCTGCTTTTCCCGCTCTTGGATCGTGCCAGTGCGCTCGAGCAACCGGTCCGACAACGTCGTTTTGCCGTGATCGATATGCGCGATGATGCAGAAGTTGCGCGTGAGGTCAATTCCCATGGAAGTGGGCACTATGCGAGCGCGTCGCTCTGCGGTCAATCATTGCACTCTCGATTGAAAGTGAGCGCTCAATCTGAACTGAGCAAGCCTGCACCGCAAACGGTCGCGAACTACCGCTAAACTGCTGACTGCAAGCGATCACGGCTCACGGCTCACTGACCCTTTTCCGGAACATCTTCAAGAACTTTGCTCCACGCTTTCCGGAGTAGAATGATGAAAGCAAGCGTAGTGAAGTGTGTAGCAATGTTTCTGGTCGTTTCCTTTGCGTGCTTATCGCACACATTCGCGGTTTTACGCCCGCTGTTTCCGATCAAGCCAGAGCCACCCTTGCAAAACCAGACTGTAAGCCATGAACCGCACCGCCCGTAAAATCGACATCTGGATTCTGCAACAGGGCACGCTTGCGCTCGTTAGGCCTCTTACTCAAAGGGCGAGTGAATGGATTAGCCAACACGTCCAAGATCATCTTCAGTGGTTTTGGTCCTGCGCTCGTCATCGAACACCACTACCTCCCAAGGCTCCTTGACCGGATGATGGAGGGCGGACTGGACGTAACGAAATAGTTCCAGAATTAGACTCAGCGTGATCAGGGCACCTTCGCTAGGATTTTATCCATCTCGGACGCCGTGAAAGCACGCAATGTCTGCGTGCGGATGTTACCCAACATGTCCGCCGCCAGCAACACGCTGGCGGCCGTCTCGTCGTCTGGGGCGTCGAAGACGCACACCTGGTCATACTGACCAAGTGTCCAATACATCTGTTTGATGCTTACCCCCTGGACTGCACCTTGGCGGCCCAATCAGCTACCCGCTGGGTCGTCTCTTTTGCTGCCTGGATACCCTTGTCGGTGAATTGCACCATACTGATGTATGTCGGCATGATGTTACTCCTTCAAATATTCACGGAGTCGGTTTCGGTCCGAATGAGATAAAACTCAAGCAATTCGGTCGGTCCTGGGCCGAAAGGAATCGTTCGACCAAATGCTAACTTTTCAGCTAGACTAAGGCTAACATGCCAAAGCTAATCATCAGCGGGACGACGTATGAACTTGTCGATGACTTGGTCACAATCGGACGCGGACCGTACAACACGATTGTCATTAACAATCCTTCGGTCTCGGCGCGGCACGCACAGTTGCAGTTGGCCGGTGAAACTTATCGATTGAAAGATCTTGGTTCGACCAATGGCACACACATCAATGGTAAGCCAGTCACAGAAACATTGCTAAGCTTTGATGACCGGATTCGATTCGGCGCGGCTGAAGCTCGTTACGAAGGGGACACCAGCGGGTCGCGACCGCTGCCCCAGCTCGAGGAAATCAAAGCAAGACCGGCTGAATTGAGCGCGGCGCCTCCGGATTTTACCAACGTCTCTCCGTTTCGCCGCCAAAAACAACAGAGCGACCCGGTTCGCAATGGAATTTTTATCGGTTTGGCGATTGTGCTGCTCGTGTTTCTCGGGAGCATGGTTGCAGTGCTGATGATGCACGCTCCAAGCCATTGAATTATTCCAGCCCCGAAAATTTTCGGGCTCGAGAAAGCTCTTTAGGCTAATGACGAAGCACGAATGTCGAAACAAGCCCGAATGACGAAGCCCGAAAGTATGAGGTGTTCTTCGAACGAACGTTTCGTCATTTGACTCCGAAGGCTTTCGCGAGTTGATCTTTGTCATTCCTTTGTCATTGGTCATTTGGATTTCGTCATTCTTTTGCACATGACAAGAATGCAAAAACGTCTGCTTTTGTTTGATATCGATGGAACGTTGATCCACTCAGGCGGTGCCGGCGTGCATGCACTCAAATCGGCCTTCAAGGAGCGTTTCGGCGTCGATGATGATCTGGACGACATCGAAATCGCGGGTATGACTGACTCGGGTATCGTGGTCAGCATATTGAACAAACACAAGATTCCCGCGACCAACGAAAACGTGAGCGCGTTCCTGGACAGCTACGTGCATTTTCTTTCGATGGAATTGCCGCGTCGCAAAGGCAACCTGCTTCCAGGCGTGCTCGAGTTGCTTCAGCGGCTCAAGTCTCGGCCGCATCTGGTGCTGGCACTGCTCACGGGCAATGTATCCCGCGGGGCGCAGCTAAAGCTCGAGCACTACGGGGTCTGGCACTTTTTTGAATTTGGCGCGTTTGCCGATGATCATCGAGACCGTAATCGGCTTGGACCATTCGCCCGGGCGCGCGCGAAAGAGAAGCATGGCCGCGAGTTCTCCGCCGCCGAGATCGATGTAATCGGCGATACACCTCGGGATATTGCCTGCGGGAAGGCGTTGGGCGCGCGAACGGTCGCCGTGGCGACCGGCACATGGAGTCGCGATGACCTCGCAAAATATAATCCGGATTTCTTGATCGATGATCTTTCGGATGTGGAAACCGTAATCGATACGCTCGGATGGTGATCCATCGACGATTGAAGGGTTGAATGAGAAAGAAGAACGCGTCCCCATCTCTTCCGAAACCGCATCGAGACCGGCCCTACGTCTTGCCGCTCAAGGGCGAAATCGATCTGCACGTCTCTCCAGTGGTCACGGCGTCGCTAGACGCAATGATCGAGAAAAAACCGGAACGAGTGGTGATAGATCTTTCGGGCGTGACTTACATCGATAGCGCCGGCCTGGCAGCCCTGATTCAAGCGATGCAAAAGGTGGAAGCATACGGGGGAAGATTTTTGCTGGCCGGTTTGCAGGAAACTGTGCGCTCAATTTTCGAAATCTCGCGTCTCGATCAGGTGTTTCAGATTTTCCCGGACACGGATGCTGCGCTGGCTTCGGCCTGACCTGGTCTCGCTAATCGCATAGCGCGGCACAGAGCATCTCTCTAGCGAATATACGATGGGGGTCCATGCATACTCGTCAGGCATCGCCGTCATCCGCGCGTGCTGGATAATTTTCATAGCAGTTTGGTTGCTCGCAGCGACCTCAGCCAAGCGCACGATTTACCGCGAAGGCAGTGGCGAACGAGCGGGCTACTGGATATTGCTCGTAATCGCCTACTTTTTAGTGTTCAGGTCGAACACCTTGCCATCTCCGTTCGATTGGCTTGCCATTCCGCATACAAAATCAAGCGCCTGGGCCGGCGCCTTTCTGTGCGTTAGCGGCCTTGTGTTTGCCATTTGGGCAAGAGCGATACTCGGACGGAACTGGAGCGGCGTGATCACACTGAAGGAAGGACATGAACTCATTGAGCGCGGACCTTACCGCATCGTCCGTCATCCCATTTACACAGGAATCCTTACCATGTTTGCCGGTACTGCCGTCGCCGTTGGTTACTTTGGCGGATTCATAGGCTTTTTACTCCTGTTCGTCAGTTTCTGGATGAAACTCAAACGCGAAGAAGATTTGATGCTAAAACATTTTCCGGACAAATACTCCGCTTATCAGCGCAGAGTAAAACGCGTCATTCCGTTTCTCGTGTAGCCACGCTGCATATGATCGCGAGCGTTTGCTCCATATTTTTGGAAATGTCGAATTGCGCCGCGCGTTGGATGTTTGCCGATCTCGCTGCGGCGCGACGTGATGAATCGGACCAGAAGCGAATCGCGTCGCAAAGAGCAACCAGATCGCCCGCATGGTCGACAACTGATCCGTGCACTCCCTTCTCGATGATTTCGCTAAAGCCGTTCGAACGCGTGGTGATCACAGGCAAACCACAGGCGAGCGCTTCCAGACAGGCATTGGAAAATGGATCGTAAATTGTAGGCAAAATAAAAATGTCCGCGGCAGCGTAAACGGGTCGCATGTCTGCAACTTCACCCAGAAATTGCATCGGCTCTTCGCGCCAAAAGCGCAGCCTTTTCGTCTTGTAGAACCTTGCATTTCCACGGCCAGCAATGAGTAACCGCATCTTGCGGTCCGCGCAGAGCGCCGCTGCTTCAATTGCAAAAAGTAAGCCCTTGCGTTCCCAGCCGGAGCCGGCAAACAAGAGCGCGATTTGGTCTCGCTTTAATTTTAAATCCTCCCGCGATTTTTCGCGAAGCTCCGGATCGAACCGGAACTTTTCAAGTGGGACACCGTTGCGAACAATGTCGATCTTTTCTGCCGGATATTGATAAAGATTGACGATTTCGTCTTTGACCATCTGTGAAGCAGCGAGCACGCGGCTGGTGTTGCAACCGGAAAGAAGCGATTGTTCCAAGCGCAACAGATCGCGATGCTTCGAACTGAGACTCCGGACAAATTGTTTCAGAGGCAGCTCGAACTTCCTTCTGCGATCAAGCCAGGCGCGATGCACTCCGTCGCCGGCCCGATAGACATCGCAGCTCCACACTCGCTCAAGACTGAACACAATGTCGCAGGGAAGCGACGACCGAATTTGTTCTAACTCATCGGCAAAACCAATTACTGATCCTGCACGCAAGCGCGTGATCGATCCGAATGGCCACTCGGCGTCGGGCCAATCATTCGTTGCAACAAGCTGCACGTCATGTCCGGCTTCGATAACACCGCCTGCGAGGCGTTTTAAGTACGCCTCCGCGCCACCAGTCGGCGAATAGCCGCGTCGAACAAAGGCGATGCTGAGTTTCCTGCTCATATGTTTCTTGTCATTTCGACTGAACGCATTCGACTCGCTTTGCTCGCTCATGGGTGAACTTCGCGCAGTGGAGAATCGAGCGGCTAGGGAAGCCGTGAGATAGACGGGAAGGCCGAAGGGTGAGCGAACGGGATGTGAGCGCATCAAATCTCTCGACCTCCAAATAGGCGCTAGTCCCAAGCCAAAAATCAAGAGATGTCTCGACTCCGCTCGACATGACAACAAGAGGTCACTTTACACGCCTCACGTTCGCCAGAATAGTTGTAAGCCGATGCCGGGTGAAACCTTAAACGCTCCTGCGCCATTACGTTCCGCCTCGCCCGTCGTGCGTACTTTGCCCACCCATTTGCTCTATTCCATTTTCGCCCGCATTGGAGGCTCCGGCCTGGATACGGATGCATTTGAAACCTTGCGTGCATCGTACCGCGGGGGATTCCTGGGCAAAGCGATCGCTTACGATAACCGGCAAAAGGAAATTCCTGCTTCGCTGATTCATTCTCTGCGCTGGCATCCGGTGCGCCTTATCTCGTTTTTCGATCGGCCCTACTACTACGGTGCGAAGAAAAAGTATCTTGATTGGATCGCATCCCGGCATCTTGCCACAGGTCGTTACGATTTGTTTCATAGCTGGTCGGGCGACTGTTTGCGCTCGCTACAAGTGGCAAAACAACGCCGGATCCCTTCGATCGTCGAGATACCGACCTGGCATCGCGATGGTGGCAAACACAAGGTGGAACGTCGGAAAATTGCTGAAAGGGCAAGCACGAGCGATGGGCCTCAAAGATGGAAAGCCAGACTGTTACTGGAGCGAAAGCGCTTCATAGAAGAATATCAACTGGCTGATCTCTTGCTTGTCTTATCAGAGAAGGCCGCCAACACTTTTCGCGTGCGCGGTTTCTCGGAGGAAAAACTTTTTTATCTTCCCCGCGGTGTAGATGTGGAACGCTTCAAGCCGGGTACGCGACCAGGAAAATTTCGCGCTGTTTTTGCCGGAGCATTGATTAAACGCAAAGGCATCCAACACGTTCTCGAGGCGTGGCATCGCCTTAATCTTCCTGACGCGGAGCTGTGGTTGGTTGGCTACGTGCATGATGAAGCAAAGACGTATCTCAAACAATTCTGGTGCGATAACATCCGAGTAGTGGGATTTGTGCCCGACCCCGAGAATTACCTCAACCAGGGCACGGTTCATGTTTTTCCGTCGCAATGGGAGGGCAGCGCCAAAGTGACATACGAAGCCGCGGCCTGCGCGCTCCCCCAAATCACCACCCATGAGGCTGGCGATGTGGTGCGCGATAGCGTGGAAGGAATCATCGTGAAGCCGGGTGATGTTGATGCGATCGCAGCAGCACTCCAGCATCTGCATCGACATCCTGAAATTGTTCAGGAAATGGGCAGCGCCGCGAGGCGCCGTGTAGTTGAAAATTTTACATGGGACCATTTTCGAACGCGGTTACTCAGCGCATACGAAATGGCCATGCGAATGGCGCGGTAATTGTCGTGTGACAGGTGGCCTGCCTGTCGCGCCGTAGTGGAACGAAGGCGGATGAAAATTCTTCTCCTGCAACTCAAGCGAATCGGCGATCTGACCCTGACAACTCCCGCAGTCGCGGCTTTGCGCGAACGCTTCCCGGAAGCACACGTAACAATCGTTGTTTCCAGCGAATGCGCCGACCTGCTGCCAGCCATTTCAGGTGTCGATTGCATTTTGATGGCGCGACGCAATCTGCGCGATCTCACGCTCTTTCTCATGGTCGCAGGCAAGAAATTCGATTGCTGCGTCGATTTCACACGGAACGATCGTTCCGCATTTCTGGCGTTCTTGTCCAGAGCCCGGAAACGCATCGTGTCATACCGGGTGCGCGATCAGTCAAAGAGCCGCGCCCGGCTTTACACTGATTTTGTTGATGTCCGTATGCGGGACCTGCACACAATCGATTACAATCTGGCTTTGCTTGAACCACTAGGCATCCGGGACGTTTCCTGCCCCCTGCAGCTGCAGTTGCCCCAGTCGGCACACGAAAAAGCCGATGCGCTCCGACGCAATTGGAACGTCAACAAGCCATACCTTGTTTTGCATCCCGGCTCGGCGCGACAGGAAAAGCTTTGGGAAGCCGGGCGATGGGCGCAGGTGATCGAACGGTTCGGCCGGGACGATGACTTCGATCTTGTTCTGACAAGTGGAGCATCAAACGATGAGCAGTCGCACATCAAGGCGATTAAGAGCAAGACGCAGGGACAAATCATCGACCTTTCAGGGAAGACAGATTTGCTTACTCTCGCAGCGTTAATTGGCCAGGCACGGCTCCTGGTGACCGTCGATTCCGCTCCGATGCATCTTGCGGCGGCGACACATACACCACAAGTGATCCTGTTCGGGCCAACCAACCCGTTTCACTGGCGACCGAGAGAAAGTCCGGCTCTCATTTTGCAAGGAAAATCACCTGAGCCGGTCACTGAGTTCTCCCCGGTCCAGTCACGCCTTCCGGTGAGTCAAATCTCGACGGAAGCAGTGATGAGTGCTATGGATTTACTGCTGTCGCGTCATGCGGCGGCCCGAATTTCATGAGCGGCGCAAAGGCGGCTAAGAAAAAGCAGTCATTCTGGGAGACCCTTAAGAGCGGTTCCGCCGCGTACCGGCGGCTTTACGGGTATGTCAAACCGTACAAGGTTCGCTTTATCCTGGGCCTGGCGTTGGGCCTTGCTTACGGCGGAGTCAATTCGCTTTTCCCCTTGGCAATTGCCCGTGTGACAAGCACGATCTTCCAGGGGTCGGGCCCCAATCCAACGGGCATGCGGTTAAATCCTCACGTCTTGGACACGGGCCCGAAGATCAATTCGATTATGCTCGTCTGTCTCGCCATTCCGGCGATTATGACCCTGCGCAGCCTTTGTTCCTACGGAAGCACCTACTGCATGCAGTGGGTGAGCAATAGGGTAGTGAGTGATATCCGGAGCCAGCTCTTCAGCAAGATGCTTCGCCAGTCGATGGATTTCTTTAACAAGGCGCGTTCCGGGTTTCTGATGTCGCTTATCACGAACAATACCCGCATTATGCAGATGGCTTTGACCACCGTCGGCAGCGACGTTTTTAAACAGCCGATCACCATTGTTGGAGCAATCAGTGTGCTGCTGGTGATGGATTGGAAGTTTACAGTGGTGACGCTGATTCTCTTTCCATTGTGTTTGCTGCCGCTTCGGATTTATGGCCGACGCGCCAAAAAGGCAGTGCAAAGCGAGGCGGCAGGCATGGGCGAAATGGTCGTGACCATGCAGGAAACGTTCGCCGGCATTCGCGTGATCAAGTCATTTGCGCGTGAAGCGCACCAGGAAAAGGAGTTCAAACGCAGCAATCAAATGCAGTTTTCCCAGATGATGCGCATGATCCGATCGATGGAAGCGGTGAGCCCTCTGGTTGAGACGATTGCTGCAATAGGCGTGGGGATCGCGCTGCTTTACGTTTACGTGGCGAACCTCAGCGTCGGTCGATTTTTCGGACTGATCTCAGGGATTTTCATTCTCTACGATCCGATCAAGACGCTCAGCCGAATCCATATCGTGATGCAGCGATCGATTGCTGCTACGAGCTCTATTTTTTCAATTCTTGATTCCGAATCGACCGTGCGCGACACGCCAGACGCGATCGAGCTGACGTCCGCAACGGGGCGGATCGATTTTGAAAACGTCACGTTCCGTTACACCAAAACCCGCACTGACGCGGTTAGCGATTTGAATCTGCGGATTGAATCGGGAAAAACCTACGCTCTAGTCGGCGCCAGCGGCGCAGGCAAAAGCACGATTCTATCGCTGATCCTTCGCCTGTACGATCCTACTTCCGGAGCTGTGAAAATCGATGGTCGCGATCTGCGCTCCGTAACACAAAAATCGTTGCGCCAACAGATCGGGCTCGTCACTCAGGAGACGTTCCTGTTTCACGACACCATCTTCAACAATATCCAGTTCGGCCGGCTTGATGCGACACAGGAAGAAGTTCGCGAAGCAGCGCGAGCCGCCTATGCAAATGACTTCATTATGGCCCAGCCGAAGGGTTACCAAACAGTGATCGGCGACAAAGGATGCCTCCTTTCTGGCGGCCAGCAACAGCGTCTGGCCATCGCGCGCGCGGTTCTGAAGAACGCGCCAATTCTTTTGCTGGATGAAGCAACGTCATCGCTCGATTCCGAATCGGAAAAACAAATTCAAAAGGCGCTCGCCGAGCTGGCTGCCGGCCGCACGGTGATTGCCATTGCCCATCGCCTATCCACAGTCTTATCCGCCGATCAGATCATTGTGATGGACGGCGGCCGCATTAAGGAGATTGGCACGCACGCTGAGCTTCTCGGAAAATCCGGCTACTACCGCCGCTTATACGATCACCAATTCAATCGTATTCAGGAGGTACCGGCCACCGAATCAGCCTTTGTCGTTGAGGAGTTGGTCTAACAAACAAAGTAAGACATTAAAGGGTTACCTGGTTACAGTTATACTTTGCGATTCTCCCCTTCTTTTAACGTTGTAATTTTTACGCTTTAACTCTGCCCTTTACGCAATGGCGTTTAATATCGACCTGCATACACATTCCTTTTTTTCCGGAGACGGTATCTCCAGTCCGGAAGATTTGATTGCAGCCGCGCGTGCCAAAGGTTTGCATGGCATTGCCATTACCGATCACAACACATGCGATGCAGTCAATTACCTGCTCGAAAAAGGCTTGATGCGACTGGACGGATTGCCGGTCGATGATTTTCTCGTTCTCCCGGGAGTGGAAGTCACGACCGCCGATGGCCATCTTCTCTGCATCGGCGCGGAGCTTCCCTACCTCAAGGGAAGACCGGCACGCGAGGTCTGTGACATCATCCACCAGCGCGGCGGGCTCGCCATTCCTCCGCATCCGTATGATTTGTTTCGCGCTGGGATTCGTTTTTCCATTCTGGAAACGCTGCCTATCGATGCCATCGAGGTTTTTAATGCCGCAACCACTCTTCGCCGCTATAACCGCTACGCTTTCAAGTACGCGCAAATTCGCGGTTTGCCCATGACTGCAGCGAGCGATGCGCACCATGCAGCCGCCGTGGGGACGGCTTACACGATCGTCAATACCGACGACTTTTCCGCAAAAGGAATTCTCGAGCAGATCGTAAAGAGCAACGAATTAACTCAAAAATACCAGACCCCGCGCGACAGCCTTCGCAAAACCTGGAACAACTGGCTGCGACTGCGGCGCCGGAAAAAAATCCCCGAGTTAGCCGCGAAAGACAGGAGCCACAACGGCCGCTAACTGCACCGACCTATCAGCTATCGACTGTCAACCAACAACTCTCAGTATCAGAACCAATGCCGGCTTACATCATCGTTGAAATCGATATTCTCGATCCGGTTGGGTACGAAGAATACAAAAAACTCGCCAAAGCGACCGTGGAGAAGTACGGCGGCAAATACATCGTTCGTGGCGGCAAAACGGAAGTGCTCGAAGGCGACTGGAAACCGAAGCGCATCGTGGTCCTCGAATTCGAATCTGCGGAGCGTGCGAAGGAGTGGCTCAACTGCGAGGAATACCGCGAACCGCGCAAAATGCGCCACCGCACAGCCAGGACAAACATGATCCTGGTCGAAGGCCTAACGAAGCCTCCAGAGTAGCCACTTGAGCAGGACGATCGTTGTAACCGAGATCGTCGATCCCGGACTGACCAACTACCTTCTCACAAAATTGAGCTTGCCTTTGCCCGCACCCTTTTGCAAAGCTGCTTGATTTGTATGCGATTGTTGATCGAAATACTTGTTATCGCTGCGTTGATTTATCTTGGATGGGACACGCCGTTTAGCCAGTGGGGCGACCGGGCAACCACGACATTACAAACGCTCCTGCACTCCAAACGACAGGCGCCTTCTCCATAATTATGATCGTCGCTCCTATTGCTTCAGCATGGCGACAAGAGTAGATAGCTGATAGGCGATAGTTGGTAGTTGCAGCCAGAATCTTTCACGTTGCCCACGGCTCCTAGCGAGCATCTGCGTCAAGATTCATGCCATCAAGCAGTAGTCCGCGGTTCCGCCGCCGGCAGTCTGACTATCAGCCATCCGCTTATTCATTAACTACCTCGATCTGCTTATCGAGAACTTGGCCAGTGAAACGATCAATCGCCACGTGCACCCAATAATGCTGCTCGCCTTCAACAACGAAATCGTTCCGGAGGTCCTGCGCATTCGGTTTGTAGTGACCTGCCTGGGCCACGAGATCAAGGAGCAGGTTCCATGTACGCGTTTGCGAAAGAGAAGCTATTGCCCGAGCCACCCCTTCTCGCCTGCTCTTAACCCTTTGATTGTGCGCCGCCCCGGATAGAGGCACCGGCAGGATACTTGTTGGCAACCCGGAGCGTGTAATCAATTCGGATCGGTTGCGCATAGGAGTCGTCGATGTTGCATTCACGACGTTCGCAGCCAACACCGGCGCGGCAGTGGCACTTGTGCCCGTACTGAACACCGCATTTGTAGCATCCAGTTCATCCAAGATAGCCCCGGCGAACACTGACTGAAGATCGGCAGCTTGGGTGCCATTCAGATTAACAGACCCAGCGACCGTTGTAGGCGGGGCCATACCAACAATGCTACCGTTCGCATCTAACACCTGCGCCCCATCATTGATTGTGAAGATGTCGAGCAGCCCAGCGTCAGCGCTGTTCTCACTAAAAAAGTCAAGGGTTTTCC
Organism: Verrucomicrobiota bacterium; assembly: GCA_046725285.1. Classification (GTDB taxonomy): domain Bacteria; phylum Verrucomicrobiota; class Verrucomicrobiia; order Chthoniobacterales; family UBA10450; genus Udaeobacter. Next base: position 26,219 of record JBKOYG010000017.1, on the reverse strand, counting down.
AAGGCAGATCGCGGAACGTGTAGCCCAGGTCAGCCACGTTTCGAAATGGACGATTTAAGATAATCGGGTGATAATCCGTCGATGTTGAATAATAAGGTGTCGATGACCCGGTTGTCGCCACCGACGGGTCGGGATATGTTGCATCGGCTGGTCGAATCACTCCATCTCCATCTGCATAGCTCGTCGTAGTACTGGTACTGGCAGCATTGTTAATGCAAAGCGTAGCCGGAAAATAAATGCCATTTCCTCCTCCGGAAGTAGAGAAACGAAGAGGCGCGTGTTCGACAATACCAGTTGTCGGGCTCGGCGGGGCGGGATCGGTGATGGTGCCGCCATAGCCGTTCGGAACTATTGAATTGCCAGTCGGCCAAAGAGGATCCGTTACACGCGTAGTCGTCCAACTTGACCCAGCTCTAAACTGAAAAATGCCGAATCGAGTAGCTCGCGGGTCGGCCTTCATCAAACAATCAGGGAGTGCGGAATCTCTAAGTCGGTTTACAGCATTGTTATCAAATGCATCGCCGGAGCCTGGTGTTCCGTTCAGGGCGCTGGCATTTCGGACCGGGATAGTATCGCCGGTGATCCACGAAGTAGCATCGTTGAGCCCGATGAAACGATTATAGGGCACCCAGGTAGTGCCGGCGTCCGGCGTATATTCCATGGTGGCGTTGAACTGATGGGTGGCGTCCGTTCCGAGGTATAACGTCAACTGTGGGTTGTTTCCAGAAGTGGCGGGTGTTAGTGTGTAATCTGGTAAAAGCCTTAAGCCGACATAGTTGGTTAGGCTGTTTCCGCCGGTTCCCGGCAGTCGCTCGAAGCCCGCCGGAGCGCTCGCGGAGCCGACGCCCGGCACGGGGATGGCCACCCCAGGGGTGCCAAGTGGTGCCGGCGTTGGTAATGTCTGAGGAAACGCGCCTGTCGTGAGTGCGATCGATACGCCACCGGCTGGAAGTGCGGAGGTTTGGTTGTGTGTGGGGTCAGTACTCCATGTCTGACCATTGCCACCGGTGAAGACGCCTACATTTCCATCCACTCGCAGACGCACTTGCGGGGCAGGTACGAGCAGGGCTCCCCCTACATGCGGATTCCAAAGCTGAAAAAGTAGGTAAGTTGCCCATTGTGCGGGATTCGCGGGGCTGGTTCCAGTGATGGGGTAAATTTGCGTGATGTACGGGAGACTTTCCACGCCGTACGCAGTCCAGGTATTACCGTTTGTCCCGGTAAACTGGATGCGCGTCGGAACCGAGTCCGGGTCCGCTTGGTCGATAATTGCCGCTCCAATTGAAAGGATATGGTGTGTCGTGCTGTTCATATGGATATCCGGAAAGACGTTTCCACCTGTTACTCCTCCACCAGTATTCTGACCCAGTGAGCCACTCAAGATTCCCGCCTGTAGGAGTTCGAAGAAGTCCGGCTCGCGCGGTTGGCCGAGCGCCGCGACCTCATCGAGTCTGAGGATCCTACTCGCTTGGGTCGTGTCACTGGGAGTAGTGTGATTAGTGTATGTCCACGGGCTACCGGCGGCGCCTCCGGCTGGGAAGGTTAATCCGAAACAGGCTTGGATGTTCGCCGCCGTTCCAGCCGCAATCGTTGTAGCGCTGACTCCGGCATTGATAAACGCGGTATAAACCGCGTCGGTAGTAGCCAGAGACGCGCTCGGGCCCTTGTAAGTGATCCAAGCCAGCCGGCTTAACGGGAACCGCGTTTTGACCAGAGGTTCATCCACGACTGCGGCCGTGCCATCGAAACGAGTGAACGCCGTAGTCACACGACTGAGAAGAAAGTTTGGATTAACGGTGGTCGCTGTGGTTGGGCTAGACGAGGGCGAATTGGTCTCTCTCGAGAACGTGCTGAGATATTGTAGTGCGTTCGAGGAAAATCCGAGGGTTTTTCCGATAGCGATTAATTCTTGGCGTTGAACAAAGCTTTGATCTGTCCGTAGCGCGTTATTGTTATTAGTGGGAGACCACACCGTAGTGCTCGTGCTAAGGAAGCCGCTGGTGTTATTTATCGCATAGTTATAGAAATTTGTCGCGGGCACGGTGCTCGTCTGGAAATTTCTGGCGAACGCTTGGGCCGGTGGGTTGGAGTCGGGGAAAAAGTTGTTTGGCTGTGTAGTCGCGTAATTGCGCCAGCCGACAATTTTGTCGACCTGGAACGCACTTCCACCCGATCCGTTCGGAATCGGGTAATTCCCCAAGGCGGTCAGGTCCGCATAGGCGACAGATCCCTTACGACCGACGCGCTGAGCTGGTATCGGAGCAGCTGAAGGATCGTTCGGGTATCCTGCGACGTTCATGTCAAGCAATCCGCTTTCATCGTAAACCGCGTAAGCGTAGCGGCCAATGATCAGTGGATCCGGAGCAGTGATGACGCGTCGTCCCGCATCCCTATTCGCAGGGTCACTTGTAACAAACACCCAATCCGGTGCCGTGAACGCTCCTATCGGAGCACTCTCGTAGTTACCGTTGGAGCTAGCGTTAGCCCTGGGAATCAGGTAATGCTTGTTCCACCGAGCCAATGCGATTTCGCCTCGCTGTGGATTGGAGGGGTCAGCCGGGGCGGAGTTCACAGCCGAAGCACGGCTTGGCAATCCGGGGTTTCCCGATAATGAATCCGGACTGACGCTGCGCCGGATAAGGTTCGGAACGGCAGCTACATTTCCGCTGCGCTGAGGGACCATGTACGCCGGTAGCGATGGGCTGTAAGCAGGTGTTGCACTAGGCGGGGCGAGATTTACTGATCCATTCCTGATTTCTTGCCGGAGATCGCCAATGATATTGTCCATCGCGCTCGCCGCGAATTGATCGGCTTTTGATTGGTTGAAACTGCCGTGGGCAACTTGACGATCGCTAGTAGTCCGTGAGAGGTAAGCAACGCTTAACCCCGTTAAAAGCACCACGAACGCGAGGACAATGAGGAGCGCGGCGCCTCGCGTGCAAAAAGTGTCCCCTTTGCGCGCCCGATTCATCTTACAGGGTCTTTAAATCGAAGGTCTTGCTGTAGATCCGAATCGCTTTTGCCGCTTCTGGTGGAACTGGCGAACCAGCACTGGTCTGTCCTCCGCTGATGATGCGTAGCAGAGAGGTCTGCCATGAGTATTCGAGGTCACCTATGTTTTTTGTTCCACCGAAGCCTCTGCCTGGGGCACTCCTGAAGTCCGCCATGTCGGATGCGATATCATCAAGGCTAGTCGAAGACGCAGCGGTAATGAGCGCGCGGCTTGCGGTATCTATGGTGGCGATTGCCACTGTAATCGACTCAATGTCTGCAAGGCCTATCTTTATTGGACTACTTAGTGTTGTTTGGTTTGGCCTGGCGACCATGTCCCACGGTATGTCGGTCAACTGCCCGTTCTTAAGAAGGTAGTAATATTCAAATCGAAACACTCCCGGCCCGATCGTCTCGTAATCATCGTTTGATGTGCTGCCGCTGGTCGCAGCCGGCCATCTGTCGTTGATAACAAGCGGCAAGAAGATCATCGGGCTAGTATAGTTCGTGTTGTTAGGAGGCTGGTTAGGATTGGAAACTCCGTTCCAAAGCAGCCCTTTCCCCAGCCGTTGGAGCTTTAGGTAGGCTTGGTCAGTGCTCGAGCCTTCGAAGATGCGATAAGCTACCAAGGAAATTGGACTGGCTGAGCCCGAAGGGTAATATCCCGGCACCTCGCTGAAGAAAGCGATTTGGTCACTCCCTTGTTGGCCGGTCTGCCGCCTTCTTCCCCATGCATGGCCATTGCTGTGCCCGTTATAGATGTTGGTAGGCCCTTTTACGTAATAATCGATGTCGGTCCGGTTCAGCATCTGAGCGAAATCAACAGCCATTCGGTCAAACACAGCTCTTGCCTGGGTGTCGGTACTAATATGCTTGTGGCCGGTTCGGGTAATAGCTGTCGCGTTGGTCAATAGCTGCGCCAGCATAAGAATAATGATGGTAAGCACGAAGACTGAAACGAGTAATTCTGCGAGCGTGAAAGCGTCCCGCCTCCGCATCGACGTTGCGAGTTGAAGTAGTTTCGCGCTCATCGGTTGATCGCGGCGAATGTTTCGACTTTTCCAGCGGCGTTGGAGAAGTCGGGCTGCCCGGCTGCATCAAATTGTACAGCGGCTGCTGGCCAGGCGACAGTAATATCCGCTAGTGATGTAGTTTCGGTCGGCGGTTCAAGATACGTCACGACGGCGATGAAGGCATCTGCGCATGACTGGTCAGTAGAATTCGGGATAAAAGTTCCGTCCTTCGCAAAACATAGGGTGTCAGGATGTAGGCCCCTAGCCCAGCGCCCATGCAAATTAAATTGCTTGGATTGCAGCCCCGGAGGAAGCCGGAGCGCGGCGCCTAAATCGGCTACAATTTGCGAGATGATGGTGTTTGCAGTGGTCTGCTCGATACTCGCTTGCTGGGTCTTTAGGATCGTGGGCAATAAGCCCAACACCGCAATCAGGCAAAGCGCAGCCACACCCAATGCTAAGGTCACTTCAACCAGTGAAAACGCTGCGGGTACACGCGAATTACCTTTCATCTATGGCAGGCTAACAGTCGGGCTTTTGTGCCGCAATGTAATCGTCTCAGCATGCTATCACCGTTATCGCTGATAAATTTTCGTGTTGCCGCTAAAGCCGGCTAACTGGACGGCACAATCTTTACTATCATCAACGGTTGATACGTCGGTCCCGTGAATCGGCTGAAATCCTACCTCGATGACCGTCCTCATTTCGTAATTGTCGTTTTGAGGGCGACATTCGCCGCGAGGACTGAATTGAATCATTTTATGAAAAATATATTGTGCGTTTGCCTCGGTGCCACTCGGGGGATAATGAAAATACCTGAGTGAGTCTGGCGGACTCGTATCACCTATCTTGGCATTTTCCGGTAAATTTCCCGGAACGGGCGGCCTGGTTGGAAAGTTGTCACCCGTGCAATTCGAAGTGCAGTTCGCGAACGTTCGGAGGTGCATATTGTCGAGTTTCACAAGTTTGCCGACTTGTGAAAGCCTCGTGCCATTAGGATCTATATCCGCCGCTGGACTTCCTACTGAAGGGTATACCTCGGTGCCGTCTTTGGAAGCGACCGTCGATATGATAAGTCTCCCAACTCGTGGCGTATCCGCGTTTGGTGAGGACGGGTTCGAGACGTTCTCTTCGTAAAAGCCGACCCAGGTGTAGGTGTTGTTTGCTTTCGCATAAGTGCGGGCTGTGTCGAGCACGCCTTTGATCGTGTATGCGGCGCTGGTGACGTCAGTGCCGCTTTTAATGGTTGTAAACGCTGGCACGATGAGAACCATCAGCAGTGCAATGATGCCGATCACAATCAGAAGTTCGAGCAACGTAAAAGCGCTGGCGTGCTCACGTTGTTTCTGCACGGTAAAGCCTGGTCGAACTGAGTCGATAGTTGATCCGCCTTCGCCCTGGCTACCGCGGACGGGTAGTTGAGAGCGTAAAGCTCCGTGGGAGCCACGCTCCTTTACGGAGTTGAGAGACGACGCTGCCTGCTCGCGCTGCGGAATCATGCCGACCCCTGCCTGTCGCGCCTGAGCCGCGCGTACGCGGGACCAGTGACCAATGACCACGGACTTCTGGCCACGCTGGGGAAACATGGGAGTGTAGGAGGAACGCGCATTATAGCAGAGGCCTGCCTTCGCGCAAGCCACCTCCGCGGAAGGCTACGGCGAGCCATCAACTACGGTGTGGGCAGGCAGACTGCGTGTTGCTTTTTCCAATTTACTTTTCTTTCGCGGGCAACTTGGAGACATGGCCGGCGAGCAAACGCCAGCGGCCGCCGTCCTTGATGAATGTATCGGTAAATTGAAACTGCAAATCGAACGGTTTCCCGCCGGAGATTCCTTTTGTGTGCGTCTTGCCCGTGACGACTGCGGCGTTGCCATAGACGCGCACTTTCATGTCGTTATTCTCGAAGATTTCGTATTTCGGATCGTTCTTCTTTGCCTCAGCAATATCGTTAGCGCGCGTGGTGATTTTGCCCACGGAATTTGTCAGCGTGTAATCCTCCATCACGCCCTGCGCAATACCGTCGGCGTCGCTCTTGAGATAAGCGTTGGCCAGGTCGCGTTCTGTCTGGAGGACTGCATTCGCCTCGTCACTATCTTGTGCAAACGCAACCAGCAAACTCGCCAGAAATGTTAGCGCAAAAACCGCAGTAATTTTCATAATCTCGATTGTAATCAAGCTCTCGCTTTCTGTCTCCTCCCAATGACCAGGGAGTACTGACTTCTGTTGCGGCTGAGCACAGCCGCCTCTACAGTTTGCCCCTTATGCCATATAAAGATGTCGCTCCGCCTGCAGGCGAAAAGATTACCAGAACCGATAAACTGAATGTGCCGGATCAACCGGTCATTCCGTTCATCCGCGGAGACGGCACCGGGCCGGATATCTGGGCTGCGAGTGTGCGCGTGTTCGATGCCGCGGTAGAGAAAGCGTACGGCGGCAGAAAAAAGATCGCGTGGTTTGAGGTGTACGCCGGCCAGGCAGCGAAGGACAAATTCGGCGAATGGCTGCCGGAGGATACCGTGGAGGCGTTCCGCGAGTATCATGTGGGGATCAAAGGGCCACTGACTACCCCAGTAGGCGGCGGCATCCGTTCGCTCAACGTTGCACTGCGGCAGCTCCTCGACCTTTTCGTTTGCCTGCGGCCGGTGCAGTACTTCAATGGGGTCCCTTCGCCCCTTAAGCATCCCGAGAAAGTCAACATGGTGATCTTCCGCGAAAACACGGAAGACATTTACGCAGGTATTGAATACGCCGCCGGTACGCCCGAGGCGCAAAAGATTCTCAGTTTCCTTCAGAAGGAATTTCCAAAGGAGTTCGATAAGATTCGTTTCGGCACAAGAGAAAAAGCGGCGGAGTTTTGGAAAAAAGTCGGCGCGGCGGAAAAAGACGACGTTTGCGTGGGAATCGGAATCAAGCCGGTCAGTTATTCTGGCAGTGTGCGCCTGGTGCACAGCGCGATCTCTTACGCGATTGCGAACTGCCGCAAGAGCGTGACACTGGTGCACAAGGGCAACATCATGAAATTCACCGAGGGCGCATTCCGCGATTGGGGTTTCGAAGTCGCAAAGAAATATTTTGGCGCGGAAGAATTCGATGGCGGCCCCTGGTGCAGGATTCCCATGGGCAAATCGGGCGCCGGAATTGTGATCAAAGACGCGATTGCCGACATCACGCTTCAGCAAGTGTTGACGCGGCCTGAAGATTTCGACGTGATCGCGACACTCAATTTGAATGGCGATTACCTCAGCGACGCGCTTGCCGCGCAGGTGGGCGGGATCGGAATTGCCCCGGGAGGAAATATCAATTACATCACTGGCCACGCAGTTTTCGAGGCGACCCACGGCACCGCGCCGAAATACGCCAATCAGGACAAAGTCAATCCTGGCTCGGTGATTCTTTCAGGCGAAATGATGTTCCGTTACATGGGCTGGACAGAAGCAGCCGAGCTGATTCTGAAAGGCTTAAGGGGCGCGATTGCGAGCAAACGTGTTACTTACGATTTCGCGCGCTTGATGGAGGGAGCGACGGAGATCAAATGTTCGCAATTCGGCGACAATGTGATCGAGCATATGTGATCGCTCGAGCGAGCGCACGCGCCTGGCGTTCTGGCGATAACGCCCACTTCTTAGCCAACCATTATGAATAGACTTGCGATTTATTGCGTTGCATTCATCTCAACAACCACCGCGCTTTTCGCTCAGAAGCGCAACATCACCGAAAAGGATCTGTTCGATTTCGTCTGGATTGGAGACCCGCAAGTTTCGCCGGACGGATCGCGCGTGGCGTTTGTGCGCGTTACGGTCAATGAGAAGAAGGAAGGTTACAATACTTCCATCTGGAGTGTTCCGGTCGCAGGCGGCGAAGAACCTCATCAACTAACAAAAGGCGATCACGATTCCGCACCTCGCTGGTCGCCGGATGGAAAATTTTTGCTCTTTCTGCGTGCGACTGAAAAGAACGGCAAGCCCGAGCCGCCGCAACTGGCGATCCTGCCAATTGCAGGGGGCGATTCATTTGTCTTTACCGATCTGCCGAGAGGCGCAGAAAATTCAAGCTGGGTCCCTGATGGAAAAACAATCGCGTTCGCCAGTGGGACCAACGCGGAAGACCTGGCCAAGCAGAAAAAGAAAAAATCCAAAGAAGGAGAACTGAAAAAAGCAGGTAGCGGGAACGCTCCCGCGGGACAGGAGTCACCGACCCCGGATGCAGATGAACGCGAGAGCGATGTTCGCGTGATCTCGCGCGCTATCTATCGGCAGGACAATGAAGGCTACATTGATCCAAAGCATCCCACGCATATTTGGCTGGTGGCCGCACCGCATAGCGCTGACCAAAAAGTAAAACCGCGTCAACTTACTACGGGCCGATTCGACGAGGAGAACGCGATTTGGTCGAGGGACGGCTCGCAGATTTACTTTACGTCGAATCGGATCGACGAGCCTTACTATGAACTGCCCAGGACTGATCTTTACTCGGTGGCGGCAGCCGGCGGCAAGCCAGTAAAGATCACGACGATCGATCTGGATAGCGGGTTCGGGCCCGCCGGAGGCGCGTTGTCCCTCAGCCCCGATGGTAAACAGGTAGCGTTCAGTGCTGCAACTACACATCCAATTAACTCATACACGCAGCCTGACTTGTGGGTCCTCGATCTTTTGCCGGATGCGAAACCGCGCAATTTGACAGCCAACTTTGATTTCGATGTGCCCGGCTTTGTGATCGCGGACAGCGCGCCGCCGCGGGCAAGCGGGCGGAACGCGCCGATCTGGACGGCTGATGGGAAAGGCCTCATCGCAGTTTACACGAAGGAAGGGAAAGCGAATCTCGCGCTGTTCGATGTACCTGTAGCCGGAGGCACCGACTCCGGCAGGACTGGAGTGCACGACTTAACTTCTGGAAACCAGGGCGTGATGAGTTTTCGCGCGTCGCCCGACGCCTCGAAATTAATCTACGTAGTTTCGACGCCGACCCGCATCAACGATCTTTTTGCCGTGGACCGCACGGCCGGTGATGCGACGCCCAAACAATTGACGCACGTCAATGACGAGCTCTTCTCCAAGCTAAACCTAACCGAGCCGGAAGAGATTTGGTACGACAGTTTTGACGGCAAGCACATTGAGGCTTGGTTGCAGAAGCCGCCGAACTTCGATCCACACAAGAAATATCCGTTGATCCTGAATATTCACGGCGGACCGCACGTCGCGTATGGTCACATTTTCGACCACGAATTTCAGTGGATGGCAGCGAAGGGTTACATGGTGCTTTATCCGAATCCACGGGGGAGCACGAGTTACGGCCAGGAGTTTGGAAACATCATTCAATATCATTACCCTGGGGACGACTACAAAGACCTGATGGCTGGCGTCGATGAAACAATCAAACGCGGCTACATTGATAATAAAAAACTAGGCGTAACCGGCGGTAGTGGCGGCGGGCTGCTGACCAACTGGGTTGTCGGCCAAACCAACCGCTTTGCTGCAGCGGTAGCGCAACGTGACATCGCCAGTTGGGAAGATTGGTGGTATTCGGGGGACTTCACACTCTTCCAGCCCACGTGGTTCAAAGAGCCGCCATTTGAAGACCCGCAGGAATATCGCGCCCGTTCACCGATCAGCTACATCAAGAATGTGACAACGCCGATGATGTTTATACTTGGTGAATCAGATTACCGGACGCCGACTGGCGCCGGCGGTGAGGAAATGTTTCGTGCGTTAAAATTCCTCAAGATTCCGACTGTAATGGTGCGATTTCCCAACGAATCGCACGAGCTCTCGCGCTCGGGTCAGCCCTGGCACCGGGTCGAGCGTCTGCAACACATCGTTGGTTGGTTTGATCACTGGCTAATGGGTATGCCCAAGCCGGAATACGAGGTGGCGCCACAAGAAGAAGAGCCAGCGAAGAAAGCCGCCCGAGGCGGATAACGAAGGAAGCTCGATGACAAGATGACGAAAGGGCGTTTTCGTCATGCGAATTTTGTCATTTCTTCGACGTTCGTCATTTCTGATTCGTCATCCGGATCGTGGCGGTTACGCTTTGACTGACCTCTAGGGTCCACTGGCAACGGTCGGCTTTTTAGGATTACTGACATTGAATCACTCGGGGTGAACCGGTTAATTCTTGTTTCGTGCCAGCAACGCGAAAGTGGATCACGTGTGAGCGGTGATCTTGGAGTTGGGGCGGTGTCAACATGCGAAAGCCATGTCGGCCGTTCCCATAACCGGCATCCACGAGGTCATCCCGGAATTGATTCGCGGGAAATGTCATCAAATATTTTTCGCCATCCCAAAGCTCGACATCAACTGCCGCATCCGGCTGATGTTTGTCCCAAACCCATCCGTAAATGTCGTAGCAGGAAACCCGCTCGACGTTGCCGACATGATGCGGCAGCGGAGCTGCCCCAATGCGCCCTGAGAAAATCAGTAAACCGAAGCAGACAAACTGGAAGGTAATGAAGACAGCCAGCGTCCGCGAAACCAGACCGTCTCGCCAAAAGCGGTGAACCTTGTTCCAGCGAGAAAAAATGTGGAATCCGGAAAGCAACGTCGCCTGATAAATTCCGTAAACAATGTAGTGGATCTCAGGTCCGTGCCAGAGACCCATCAGTCCGAACGCTAAAAAATAACCTGTGACTGGGGCGACCTCCTTATTCGCAAACCATTTGCCCCGCATAGCCGCGTACAAAAAGCGCATGTAAACATGGTCGCGAAACCAAAACGAAAGGGTGATGTGCCAGCGATTCCAGAAATCGCGAATATTCCGGGCGAGAAACGGTCGATCAAAGTTTTCCGGAGTATGGACACCGAAAAGATAACTGAGAGCAATGGCAAAAGCGCTGTAGCCGGCGAAATCAAAAAATAAATAGAGGCTGTAGGCATACATGTAGCTGACCAACGCAATGAACTTGCCGCTACTGGCTGCCCGTTCCAGCCAGTATTGTTTAATGAGTGCCGCGAGGATGAATTTGTAAAAAAATCCGCGAAAAATTCGATGCACTGCACCGTCAAGATCGACAAGGAATTCAGCGCGGGTTCGCCTCTTCTTCCATTCACCTGCAAACCGTTGGTATCGGTCAATTGGTCCGGCTGAAATGGTTGGGAAGAAAAAAAGAAACATCAAAAAATCCAGGGACCCGGGCAGAGTGATGACGTTATCCCGCAGGCAAAATACGACATCAAGTGCTCGAAACGTGATGTAGGAAATTCCGAGAAAACCGAACTCGCTTCTCGGTGAGATGACCGGAAAAAATTTGGACGCTGCAAGCGGGAGCAGGCTTATCGCGATCGCAGCATAAAACGGCCAGCCGGCTCGTGCCCCGCTTTTTGCGAACAGGCACACCGTCGCCCATTGCCAGACAGCGAAACCAATGACGATCCAGATTTCGCGCAGCGGAAAATGCGGCCGAACATTCAACAACCCGTGATACTGCACGACGAGCATTCCCGCAGTCGCGAGGGTCGCCCAGCGCCAGCCGGCTTTGCCAAACAACCCCAGAATGAGCGTCGGAACTGCCGCGTAAAGCAGCAGCCCAAAATATGTAAAGTCGGTGTAAGGAATCACAGCGACTCGGCTAGCCGGGCTCGATCGGTTTTGCCGTTCGCCGTCAGCGGAAAAGCATCGAGAAAAACAAATTTGCGCGGCAACATGTAGGCGGGAAGCCGCTCGCCCAGCTGCCGTCGCAGCGATTGTGTGAGTTCGAAATGCGACGCCTCAGTTTGGCCACTGAGCACCACGAAAGCGGCCAGCGATTGGGCCGCGCCATTCTTGATCACCGGCGTTACTACTGCGTCTCTTACAGACGCCAAGGCAAGAAGGTTTGCTTCAACATCGCCAAGTTCGATGCGGTAGCCGCTGATCTTGACTTGCGAATCCATGCGACCCTCAAAAAAAAGCAGATCATCACGAAACCGGCCCTGGTCGCCGGTTCGATAAGCGCGCCGACCAGAATACTCAAAGAAAGCCGCCGACGTAAGATCGCGACGTCCGAGGTAGCCAGGGCTAACATTTGGCCCCGCAATCACAATTTCGCCTCGCTCGCCGGCTGGCAAATTTTTCCCTGCTCTATTCACTACGAAAACATCGGTCCCGGGCATCGCACGGCCCACTGGCAAGGCCGAATATTTTGCCAAAATTGAATCGTCTATGCGCACGGAAGTGGTGGCGACAGTCGTCTCGGTTGGGCCGTAGGTGTTCCAGACCTCGGCTTTTGGAAAGCGGTCTAGCAGACGAGCCGCAATTTGCACGGCGAGTATTTCGCCGCAGAAAAGAAAACGCTGAATGCGTGGGAGCATGGCTTGTGCAAATTTCTCTTCGACCAGGCACATTTGTGCAAACGATGGCGTGGAGACCCACGTGCTGGCACCGGAATTTGCGAGCGCGCGATAAAGCATTTTGGGATTTGCCACCAGATCGCGGCTGGCGCTGAAGAGAGTGCCTCCCGTAGCCAGGCTGCAATACAAGTCCATCACTGAGAGATCGAATGAGAAGGGCGCCGTGTTCAGGAAAGTTTCCCCGAGAGGCATGAATTTTTGTTCCTCAAGCATCCATGCGACAAAATGCTCGAGACACCCGAGGGTAATGATGACACCTTTTGGTTCCCCAGTGCTGCCGCTGGTAAAGAGAATGTAAAATGGGTCGTCGCGCCGCATGCAATTGGCAGGAGGACGGGCGGCAGAGACTGAAAGTCGTGAGACGTCTTCCGGCGTAAGAAGGAGCTCAGGACTCGAGATCGCGAGAATTTTTTCGATGCGCTGCGGTGGCAACGCTGTATCCAGTGGGATATAGGGCCTGCCGGACTTTACTGCTCCAAGAAATGCAATGAGCATCTCCGGCTCGCGATGTCCGAGCACTGCGATTGGCGAGCGGTCATCGCCGAAGCGGTTTGTCAGGTGGGCAGCGAGAGCATCTGAACGGCGGCCGAGCTCGCCGTAGCTCAGCATCTCATCACCGCTAATGTGTGCGATGTTGTTTGGGGCCTTCAAAGCCCAGTGGTTGATTTGGTCGAGCAGATTCACTCAAAAACCCTGATAGACAAATGGCGGCGTGGAAAAGTCGCCACGGCCGTACATCACGATCAACCCGGCAATAACAGCGAGGTAGTACAGAATCAACAGCGCTCGCCAGAGCGTCGGATGTGCTCTGATCCAACTCACGCGTTTACCTGTGCCCGGCGCTCAAGGTCGGCGATAATCTTGCGCGGTGTCTCCCAACTTTCGCGCTCGAATTCCGCCGGAGAAATCTTCAGACCGAATTCTTCTTCAATTCTTATCATCAGCTCCACAGTCTTGATGGAATCCAAAAGCTGGCACTCATACAGAGGCAACTCGAGGTTCGTGCAGACCTCGTCCGTTTCCGCAACCGAAGCCACAAGCTGCAACACCCTCTCCGGAAAGGCCGCACTCATAGTCAATAACATCGTCGACGCTGGGCCGTACATTGTACGAACAGAACGTCAGCGCCGCAATCAACTCCCTGGCTCACGCCCATGAAAGAAATTGTCAAGAACACGATCGTAAAACATCCAGCCTTTGGCGGTGAGGTGAGCCGAAGCGACCCGGTTGATCTGAGGGACTCCACGGTTAAGAAAAGGCCCGTCCTCATCGTGCTGCTCAAACTCGACCAAGGCGAAACGGTATCGCTCGGCTAGCGCCCGCAACTTGTTGTAGTAACATTCACGGACCGAACGCGAAACGCCGGCCTTATCATAAAATTGGCCATCCATAGGCATACTAAGCAAAAGGGGCCGGGCATGGACTTTCGTCAGAACGCGCAATAGTAGCTCTAAATCCCTCCATTGATTTGACTGGTTAAGATTCCGAAGAAACCACGCGTCATTCAGCCTGGGGACCGTCTGCTGCTCCGAGCCCGAAGCCGTTCCCTTTTGCTTCTCGCGGGCGCTCGCTGTTTCGCTTGCCTTTGCTATGAGGTCCCGCCAATCGAGCGTTTGCGGATGCAGCGACACGCCAAACTTGCGCTCGTGCAGAATATAAGTCACTGCCGCAAAATGATCTTGCAAATCCAGTATCATAGTTTGCAGTTTCCCAAGCGGCCAGAGCGCGCACAAAACGATACGGTCAAGTGGCCCTCCGGAAGCCATTCGCCTAACAGCAAATCCCAGCACTGGATCTTTTTGCGTTGCTCGTGGGAACTGCAGCATTCGGGAAGCGATTGCCCGTTTCAGCTCGAAATCGAGAGCGCTGTTGAACATCAGCTCGCTCGCGGTGAACAGCGAAAAATTGGCTTCATACGAGAACTGGGGGATGTCGGCTAAAAACCAGACGGGTGAAAGCGAAATCGCAATCTTTTTGTCCCGCAGGTCGGATCCGAGGGCTGCCAGCTTTTGCAACATGATCACCGGAGTGGCTCCCACTTTTCCGACGGGGCAAACTTGGAAACCCGTCGGGGCATTACGGAAAAAAGCGTCCGCCCTTTCAGGAAGAGGAATAAGCAGCTCCGAACTTCCATAAAGCGGCAACACATCTGGTGCTCGAGCGGCGGCACGTTGAAAGGCGAGTCCCTGGTTTTTGAGCTGGAATTCCCAGGGAGCGACTGTGTGGAGAGTCTTGTCCTCAAGATAAATCGCCATCATTCGACCAACGAACAAAATCGTCGCAGCGACGCCAACAGCGATAATGCCCGAAAACAAATGCGGTGCGCCGGTCCGGGCGGGGCTCATGATGTCTGCAGATTATGCGTGCGCGTAAGGCAACGCATGTAAATTAAAGTATGAAGATCATGTAGGATATTACCCTACAAGAGCAAACCATCCAACGAGCGCGCATCAGGGCAGCGCTTCAATCAACTCCGGGGGACACGCCCATGAAAGAAATCATCAAGGGCGCGGTCGTAATAGATCCAGCCTTTCGCGGTGAGGTGACTCTTGTGAAAGTAAAGAAAAGCCGGGTCCTCATCATGCTCCTCAAATTCAACCAGCGGAAAATGGTATTGCTGTACAAGCGCCCGAAGCTTTGCGTAAAACTTTTCGCGGGCAGACCGTGATATCCCTTGCCGATCGTAAAAGTCGCCGGCGATTGGCATAGTAAGTAGCAGCGCCGAAGCATGAACCCTTGTGAGCGTGCGTAAAAGCAATTCTAAATCGATCCAACCGGAGGATGAATTCATGTCGTTCCGAAATGCCTCGTCACGATGGCCAAGGGTTTTTTCTTCGTTCAGAGTCGAAGCTTTTGTAACCTTGTCCGCATCGGTGGTGTTTTTGGTTCGGTCCACGCTCGCAATGAGCTTCGACCAATCGAGTATTTCTGGATGAAACGGCGCCGCGGGCTTGATCTTATGGCGAATGTAATTCAATGCTGCAAAGTGGTCCTGCAACTCCATTAAAGCGGTCTGCGTTTTTCCGAGCGGCCAGAGCAGGCAAAAGAGGACGCGATCGAGCCAGCGACCGGACGCAAGCCGTTTCAACGCGAATTCAAGGAACGGGCTGTTTTCGAGTGTACTCCGATACTTGAGCATGCGTGAGGCGATGTCCCGCTTCAGCTCGAAATCGAGTATGGTTCCGAATACCATTTCGCTCACTGCCATAGGTGAAAAACTTCCTTCATAACCCTCCCGCCATCGAGGGTTGGAGCTTAAGAGCCAGCCGGGCGAAAGCGAGATAGCAAGCTTCTTGCCGCGGAAATCCGAACCGAGTGCGGCAATTTTTTGCAGCATGTTTAGTGAGTTCGCGCCTCCAGCGCCGACAGGTGAAACTTGGAAACCTGTTGGCGCAGTGCTAAAGAAAATGCTCGCCCTCTCCGAAATCGGAGGTGTCACCAACTCTGAACTGCCATAAAGCGGCAATACGTTCGGTGCCCGTGCCGCGGCGCGTTGAAAGGCCAGGCCCTGTTTCTTAAGCGGAAACTGCTCGGGAGCCGTCGCACGAATGGTCGCGTGTTCGAGATGAACTGCTACCATTCTTACACCAACCAAGACGCCCACCGTCAGGCTGCAAGCGGCCAGTCCTGAAAACAAATGTGGCATGCCTTGCGCGGCGTGAGCACGTGCCATGATGCCGCGAAGTTATTCCGGAGACCTGGCGCTTCAATTGAAATTTCATGGGGACGCAGCTCTAACCCGTGTGGTTTTATTTGGATTTGCGGACTCGAGGATCGATACTCAAGTCTCATCTAATAACTGAGCAATCTTCGTATTTTAACAAATGTCTTCCTCTTCACTTTGGCAGCGTTTTCAGCAGTATTTCTTGTCTTACCGCGATCTCGGTTTCTCTCTCGACATCAGCCGGATGAAATTCCCGGATGATTTCTTCGAAAAAATGCAGGCGAAGATCGACAAAGCGTTTGCAGCGATGCAAGCGCTGGAGGCCGGGGCAATAGCTAATCCCAGCGAGAAGCGAATGGTTGGACATTATTGGCTTCGTAATCCCACGCTGGCCCCCACTCCTGAAATTCGCACCGAGATCGAACAGACGATCAAACGTATCAAGACATTCGCTGCGGATGTTCACGCCGGAAAAATCAGGACTGAAAATGGAAAACTCTTTAAACACGTGTTGCTCATTGGCATCGGCGGTTCGGCGCTTGGACCTCAGTTGGTGTCAGGCGCGCTCGGATCATCAGATGATCCAATGGACATCTTTTTTTTCGATAACACAGACCCGGACGGGTTCGATCGCATTTTCGAGAAGATTGGCGATGAGCTCGCACAGACGCTAGTCGTGGTGGTATCTAAATCTGGTGGGACAAAGGAAACGCGGGATGGGATGCTCGAGGCGGAAGCAAGGTTCAAAGAAAAAGGGCTGCGATTTAACAAGCATGCGGTGGCAGTAACCGGCCTGGGGAGCGACCTGGACAAGTACGCGGAAAAGAATGGTTGGCTCGCCCGGTTCCCGATGCACGATTGGGTTGGCGGACGCACTTCGGTGATGAGCGCGGTCGGGCTTTTGCCGATGGCGCTGCAAGATTTTGACATTGACGATTTTCTCGCCGGCGCAGCGGCCATGGATGAGCGCACTCGCACACAGGATGTGATCCAAAATGCCGCGATGCTTCTGGCGCTCATGTGGTATTACGCCGGCAACGGTAGAGGCGACAAAGATATGGTGATCCTTCCGTACAAGGACCGGCTGGCATTGTTTGCCAAATATCTGCAACAGCTCGTGATGGAATCCCTCGGCAAAGAAAAGGATCTCGACGGGAACATCGTGCACCAAGGCATCGCCGTTTATGGCAACAAGGGATCGACCGACCAGCATGCGTATGTGCAACAAGTGCGTGATGGTGTTTTGAATTTTTTCGTGACCTTCATCGAAGTGGACAAGGATCGGCGCAGCCCAGCGATCCAAATCGAAGACGGAGTCACGAGCGGCGATTACCTCCACGGATTTCTGCGTGGGACACGAAGCGCGCTCTACGAGAGTGGGCGCGAATCGATCACCATGAGCATTCCCGAGGCGAATGCATTTAATGTCGGCGCATTAATCGCACTTTATGAACGCGCTGTCGGCTTTTACGGCTCACTGGTTAACATAAACGCCTATGATCAGCCCGGCGTTGAAGCCGGAAAAAAAGCGGCGACAAGATTGTTGGAACTTCAAAAACAAGTGCGCACGAAATTGACCGGCGGCGCTGGCAAAACCGCTGAAGAAATTGCGCGTTCCATCGACGCGGACCCGGAAGACGTTTTTCATGTGCTGCGGCATTTGGCGGGCAACGATCCGCATATCCGGGTTTCGCCCGGCGAGGATCCGGCCGAAGATCAATTTTCCTACACCAAATAGAATGCTGGAGACCAGGCCAGAATATGGCGGAGCCGCCTTCCGAGGGTCGAACTGAGATTTCAAATGTTGCATGGAGCGACGTCGTTCGTTTCATCCGCCAACTCAGTCACGACCTACGCAATCATCTGAACGCGATCGAACTGCAGTCTGCTTATATCAGCGAGCTGGAGCGAGATGCCGAACTCAAGGGCGAGATCAGGCGCTTGCGTGAAATGATCTCTGGACTGACCTCAACCTTGCAATCGCTTTCCAAAGCAGTCGGCGAGGTCAAACCTGATCTGATCTCGTACCGGGCCTCGGATTTGGCGGAAGATTTGCGCAAGAAAATCGATCATGATTTCTCCGGCGAGAGCGCGGAAATCAACTGGAACATTCAAGTTGGCGACGTGCTGCTGAATGTTGATCCTCAGCTCTTGGAGGAAGCGCTTACCGAGCTTTTTGCCAATGCCCTTCGGCACAGTGGCGGCAGGGGCCACGTTGCTGTGACTGCCAAAATGGAGAACGGCCGATTTCTCTTTACTGTCGAGGAGCCAAAAGCCCAATTTGACATCCCTGCCGACAATTGGGGACGCGAGCCGCTTCGGAAAGTCAGCCAGGGCCATTACGGTCTTGGTCTAAATCGCGTTCGCGCTATCATAGAAGCCCACGGTGGCGAAATGTATGCTCAATATGATCCGAATGTTTCGACATTCACTACGACACTTGTCCTCCCCGCCTCAGGCAACTCTTCCAAAGATGCTTGAGGCAGCGCCATTTACTGTCTTTGAAGAAACTGGAGCGCACTCGTCGTGCGTATTACGAGCAGTGTGACTCGCTGACATGAAAACTGATAACCATCGCGTCCTGATTATCGACGACGAACGCCCGGTGCTCATGACGCTTGAGGCCTTGCTAAAGAGACACGGCTATCACGTGGACACAGCCTCCACGGCCTCGCAAGGACTCAAGTTATTAAGGTCTCAACCTTCCACCCTGGTTTTGCTCGATCTCCAACTGCCCGACGCAGACGGATTAGAGACACTCGATCAGATCAAGACCGAGGTTCCCCAGACACAGGTCATTATTTTGACGGCACACGACTCGCTGCACAATGCCATCGAGTCGATAAAACGCGGCGCTTACCATTTCATCAGCAAGCCGTACGCGCCTGAGGAGCTGCTCAGCCTCGTGGAGAAGGCATTGGAAAAACAGTTCCTCTTGCGAGAAGCCGAAGAACTCCGGGAAAAGACAGAGCAACTCGAACGGCGTCTGGAAATGGCAGAGGCGCGGCCCACGCTGATTTTCAAGAGCAAACCGATGCAAGAGATCGAGGACCTGATCAATGCGATGGCACCCTCGGACGCCAACGCCCTCATTGTTGGTGAAAGCGGTGTGGGCAAGGAAGTAATCGCCAATGCCATTCACGCGCATAGCCGGCGCGCTGGAAAGCCAATGGTAAAGCTTAATTGCGCTGCGTTCCCGCAAACGATGATCGAGGCAGAGCTTTTTGGTTATGTAAAAGGGGCCTTTACCGGCGCGACGCAGGATTTCTCAGGAATGATCGCGGCTGCGGATGGCGGCACGCTTTTTCTCGACGAAGTATCGGATATGCCGGCAGATTTGCAGACACGCTTTTTGCGCGTGTTACAAGAACGCGAGTACCGGCCCCTTGGAAGCACACAAACAATGAAAGCGGACTTCCGGGCGATCGCTTCGACCAATCGGCCAATCGCCCACGCGCTTTCGGAGAACCGGTTGCGTTGCGATTTGTACTACCGGCTAAACACGTTTCAAATTGAAGTGCCGCCACTGCGAAAACGGAAACAGGATATTCCACCGCTGATCGCCGCGTTCGTGAGGCAATTTGCTCAGCAGCTCGGCAAACCGGAGCCAGACATTTCGCCAGAGGCGTTTCAAAAATTGCTCGATTACTCGTGGCCGGGAAATGTTCGCGAATTGCAAAACGCGATCGAATATGCCGTTGTGCTGGCACGAGAGGGAATGATCGGCGTGAAAGAACTGCCCACGGAAATACAGTTGCCTCCCGCGCTGCAACAAACCGAGCGCGCCGCGCTGCCGCGTACTGGCGTGCAGAGCCTCGACGACGTCGAGCGGAACGCCATTGTTCAGGCGCTCGCAGAATGCCACGGCAACAAAAAAAAGGCGGCGGAACTTCTCGGTATCCAGCGCCCCACGCTTTACAACAAGATGAAGCGCTACGCGATCGAACTGTAACAGCGCCTGCAACGATAGGCGGCGCGATCAGCCATCCTGCGGTCGGCAATCGCAGTCCTCGTCGCAACGCCTTTGCTCGGTAATCACGACTTCCAAATTTATCTGTTGAAACGCGAGCTGATCGTGAATCAGGCCGAGTAACTCAAGTACCTGTGCGTCCGGCACGTGCGGACAACGCAGCTCGATCCGCGCCGGTTTAACGGCAAGCTCCGGGTGCGCCTCCGCCATTTCGCCGTCGAGCAGGAATGAAACGTATGCGTTGAAGCGCTCCTGTAAGGCGAGCAATTCTTCGTCTGAACCATCCCACTCATGGGGCTCGTTCATCACGAGAACCGCTTCGCCTGTTCTTGGGTCGTGCGCGACCACATCGATTACACCTGTTCGATCGGGAATCATTGCCACAACTAAAACGCCAAAGAAGAAAATTGAGATCAGGCAAAGCCTAGGATACGATTATCGAGCAACGATACAACAAAGGAGGGAATATGGGCAGGGAAATAAAAGCTATAACAGTAGGTGTCAGTTTGTTACTGCTGGCGGCGCTTAGCACGCCGACGTTCGCTCGGGGACCTAAACACCCGCACGGACGTAAGGCGAAGAACTTCCGCGCTGGTGCCGTGTACGTTTTGACAAATCAGGCTAGTAATACAGTGGCAGCTTTTCGCCGCAACGCCAAAGGAATGCTGACTCCGGCGGGCGAGTTTCCAACCGGCGGTGCCGGCAATCCGACCCCGCAACCTCCAGATCCAGCGACCGATCCCCTCGCTTCGCAAGGCGCATTGATCATAACCCATGGTAATCGATTTCTAATTGCCGTTAACGCCGGGAGCAACCAGATCTCGGTTCTGAAAATTAAGAAGAACGAATTACAGCTGGTTGACGTCGTTGATTCGGGAGGCATCCGCCCCATCAGCCTGGCGCTCTCCCGCGACGATTTCCTCTACGTGCTCAACGAGGGTGGAACTCCCAATATTACTGGTTTCGACTTCGACGAGGACGGAACGCTGACACCATTGGCGGGCTCCACTCAGCCGTTGATTGGCGGCGTCGCAGCAGATCCTGCCCAAATCGGTTTCAGTTCCGACGGCTCGCTGCTCGTCGTAACAGAAAAAGCGGGCAACCGGATCAACACTTACACGATCGACGACGATGGACTGCCGAGCGCACCGATAGACAATGCGTCCAACGGAATGACCCCGTTTGGGTTTGCGTTCAACAACGCTGGGACTTTGGTTGTGTCAGAAGCTTTTGGCGGCGCGCCAAATCAATCAGCGGCATCCTCGTATAGCGCATCGGATGACGGCACTCTAAGCGTGATCAGCGGTTCGGTGCCAAATTCACAAACCGCCTCTTGCTGGGTGGTCATCACCAACAATGGAAAATTGGCTTTTGTGTCGAACACCGCCAGCGGCACCATTTCCAGCTATCGCATCAATGCCGAAGACGGATCGCTTACCCTGCTTAATCCTGTGGCTGCGAGTACGGGAATGGGCAGCGCACCGATAGACATGACTCTAAGTGTCAACAGTCGGATCCTGTTTGTGCTTCTGGGTGGAACCCAGACAGTGGCCTCTTTTCGCATCGGAGGAAATGGGAGCTTGACGCTGGTTGATACTGCCGGCGGACTGCCGATGGGGGCACAGGGCATCGCCGCCAAATAGCTGCCGCCACCGAGCGGCTTTTAGCTCCCGGTTGTTCAACTCCGAGCTCTTCATTCAACGTTGGACATTGGATGCCTGCTCTCGAAAACCTTCGGAGTCGCGCGTGCCACGCCGTAGTTACGCGAAGGCGGGTTCGGCGTTGGACGTTTTACACATAGAAAATGACCGATGATCTAACCGCCGAGGAAATTCGTGCACTGCTTAAGCTTGAGCCGCATGCCACGTGCGGGTTCGTGCGCGTGATTTTCATAAGCGAAAAGCGGATCGCAGCCGGTGGATTGCCGCCGCCATTCGCCGAAGGACGTCCCGCCGGTTCGGCGCTCTACTTCATGGTAACGCCCGACGCACCGGTGCGCCTGCACCGCATTCGAAACGATCAGCTTTATCATTATTACCTCGGGGATCCGATTGAGGTCTTGATGCTTCACACTGATGGGAAGACCGAGCGTGTGGTTGTCGGTCCGGATCTGCGAGGCGGTCAACGCGTTCAGCTTCTTATTCCAGGCAATACATTTCACACAGCGCATGTAATTGGAAAGCGCCGCTGGTTTCTTGGTGCCAGCACCGAATGGCCCGGCGTCGAGCCTGCTGACGTCGAGATCGGCGATGTCGATTCGTTGGCCGAAAAATATCCAGACGCGGCCGACGATCTGCGGGCGTTCCAACAGGGTAGGGGCGATTGACCTCGATCGGCTTCGGGCGATTTTATCTTGCTGTGGCAAAAGCAAAAAGCGCAGGCCGATTGACACTGCTCGGCAAGAGCGAAGCAAAACTGCCCGCCTCACCGTCGGAGGCACGCCTCGAGACTTTCCCGAATCCCGCGCCCCGCCGGAATTACCGGATTCATTTTGAAACGGACGATTTCACTTCAGTTTGTCCAATCACGGGTCAGCCGGATTTTGCAAGGATCGATATCGATTACGTCCCGGACCGTCTCTGCGTCGAAAGTAAGTCGCTTAAGTTCTATCTCGCCTCGTATCGGGCTGAGCGCGCCTTTAATGAAGCGGTGACCAACCACATTCTAGACGATTTCGTAAAAGCATGCGCGCCGCGCGAGGCAATCGTAACAGCGCAATTCTCCGCCCGCGGTGGAATCGCTCTCACTGTTCGTGCGGAGTATCCGGAGACGAAATTACGAAACGCTGGCCACGATGGTCTGTAGGGGAAGCCGTTGGCTTCCCCGAAGGCGACAACATCGTCCCCTACAAAAACGGCGCTTCGCTAATCTAATACAATGAAAGCCGCAGTCGTTCTCTTGAGCGGTGGAATTGATTCGACAACGACGCTGGCGATTGCAATCGCGGAGGGCTATGAGGCGTACGCGCTCTCGTTCGATTACGGGCAGCGTCACCAGATCGAAACAGAAGCCGCTCGCCGCGTCGCTGACTCGTTAGGCGCAAAAGATCATCGCATCGCAAAGATTGACCTGCGCGTCTTCGGCGGGTCCGCGCTTACCGACGATGTCGATGTACCAAAACAGCGATCGGAAACAGAAATCGCGCATGGGATTCCGGTGACGTACGTCCCCGCACGCAACACAATTTTTCTCGCTTACGCGCTTGGGTGGGCGGAAGTGATTCCGGCTAGCAACATTTTTCTTGGGGTAAACGCGATTGATTACAGCGGTTACCCCGATTGCCGGCCGGAATTCATCGAAACGTTTGAGAACCTAGCCAATCTTGCAACAAAAGCCGGCGTCGAAGGCAGACGCTTTCAAATTCACACGCCGTTGATCAAACTTTCGAAGGCTGAAATCATTTGCAAAGGGGTCGAGCTCGGTGTCGATCTTTCGCTTACCCACAGTTGTTACGATCCCTCACCGGAAGGCGTCGCGTGTGGCGAGTGCGATTCATGTCTCTTGCGGCTCAAAGGTTTTCGCGAAGCCGGAATAAAAGATCCGATTCGCTACGCCAAAGAATGAAACGTTTGTTCCGGATTTTCGATCTCACGAAAAACGAACAGCGCGTCGTTCTGATCGTTATGCTTGTTCTGGTGACGGTCGCGTTCATCGGATACGAACGCCGCGTTCATGAGCATCCGCTTCAATCGATCTCTGCAACAGAAGCGAAACCGTCTCCCAGTCCAGTGCAAGCTGAGGATGAATACTAAACTTCGGTGTTCGGGAATGACCTCTGTCAACAATGAGGACTGACTCATTCTTCCCCATTCCAATGCGCTCCACGATAGTCAGTCTCCTAGGCTTGATGGTGATGGCAACTGCTCTGGGCAGCCCCATAGAGCTCAACATTTCTCTTAGACCTAAGAAACCGGTCTACAAGTCGGGAGATAGACTAACCATTGAAATCAAGTACCGAAACAGACAGCGGCGCGCTGTCCGACTTCTACCGAATCTCCTCGTGTACCCCGCGGCGGCGTTCAAATTCCGGAATGTGTCAAACGGCACGCAGGGCACGTTTCTAAAGTATTCTGAGATTGACATTGATGTAGAGCAATGGGCCAAGGATGTGGTAACGCTTGGACCTGGAAAAACATGCTCTCGCCAGTTGAAAGTTCAGGTGGTCGACAGGCTTCCAAGTGAATACGGAAACAACAGACGCGGCTTGTTCATCTTGTTCCTGGTATCTGCGGTAGCGCTACCAAGCCCTGGACGATACGCGGTTACGATGGATTACGATTCCATCGAACATCCTGTTCGTCGGGTTATTCACCGCTATCCGGAGTTTTGGCAGGGCAAGGTGTCATCGCCACCTATTATCGCCGATTTCGCGGAGCGGTAGCTCCAACACTCAAGATGGTCCGAATGGCAGTTGCGATGAAGATCAATTCTATGCATACCCGGTTCTGAAGGGCGAAAAGGGTCAAACCTAAACATTTGGTGTTTCAATTCTCGCTTAATCCGGGAACTCGACCGTAGCCGACAAAGACCGGACTGATTTTGGCATCGCCGCTATTTGGTGGCGGCGGCATTTTGAAATCAAAGACGCTGACACCAAAGCGTTGTTTCCCATCGTATGTGCGGCCGTCGCTTGATCCGAGCATCACGCGCTTTTTGGTTCGTTTTTCGCGTCCCAAATAAATCATTGTGTGCGTGACCGGTGGATCTCGATCGATGGTGTAAGTGCCACTCCAAAAGAGCAAGTCGCCTGGCTTAAGCGCATCGAGCTCGAACGTATCCTCATGATGGCTCAAGACTGCATTGAAATTTCCCGCTTTGCGTACCCAGACATATTGCTGGCTCGAATCGCGCGGCACATCTTTGAGTCCGTTTTGGTTGAGAAGATAATAAATGAAGCCGGAGCAATCCATGCCGCCACGTGCTGGATCGGCTGAGCCATATATGTAACCGAGATTCTGTTTTGTCAGCTCAAGGCCGGCGTCGATGATTTGGCGCACGGTCGCGGGATAATTCTCGAAGCCTGCAATCTCATCAGAGGAAAGAGTCACGTTTGGGGCGCCTTTCTTCGCAGTCGGCTGGGGAGTTTCGGTTGGACTCGGAGATGGTATCTCCTCAGGACTGGGCGTGGGCGTCGGAGATTTCTTTTTGTGTTTTCGCGCTGTCGGGCTCGGAGATGGAGTCGGCAAAATTTTCTTGTGTCTTGGCGAAGCTGTGGGCGATGGGCTGGGCGTCGCTTTCTTGGTTGAGCGTTTCCGATGTTTGCGCGTCGGAACTGACGTTGGTGTCGGCGCAAGAATCTTCTTAATCTTTGTGCCCAACGACTCTTCGGCCGGGCTCTCGATAACGACAGCGCCGAATAACAGCGCGGAGATTAGGAGCAGTCCGACAAATTTGAGAGCGACCATCGACCGTGCGTATGTCATTCCGAGCGAAGTCGAGGAATCTCTGGTTTTATTCTAATCGCTCGTTTGAAGCATCAAGAGATGTCTCCACTTCGGTCGACATGACATTACGCGAGCTCCTGAAGAATTGCTTTGTTGAGCCGAATCCCGCTCTCAAAATTTTCGAGGGGAAAATTCTCGTTAGGCGAATGCGCCCGGCAATCAGGCAATCCGAGTCCCATTAGCAGCGTTTCGATACCGAGGATACCGCGGAACTCCGAGACAATGGGGATGCTGCCCCCCTCACGTATGAGCGCGGGGTCGCGATCGAAAGCTTTACGTAACGCGCGCTGGGCCGCTTCGCCCAGCGAGCAGTGTGGATCACTGAGATACCACGCGCCGCTGTGGCCGGTGGTGATTTCCATCGTCACGCCTTTCGGAAGATTCTTTCGCAAATGCTTTTCCGCCAGCTTTAGAATCTCCTCTCCGTGTTGTTCTGGAACGAGGCGGAATGTCAGCTTCGCCATCGCGTGGCTGGCAATCACAGTCTTTGTACCTTGTCCCTGATAACCGCCACCAATCCCGTTGATCTCGGCCGTTGGACGCGCCCAGATGCGCTCACATGAATTGTAACCGGCTTCGCCGAAAAGTTCCGGCACGCCCGTTTCCTCCAGAACCAGTTTATCGCCATCGACGGGAAGTTTGCGCCAAGCTTCGCGCTCCCAATCTTCGAGCGGGTTCACCCGATCGTAGAAACCAGCGATCGCTACGCGGCCTTCGCGATCGTGAAGCGTGGCCAGCAATTGCGCGAGCGCCGTGATCGGATTCGCAACGGCCCCGCCAAAGACGCCGGAATGCAAATCCATTTTCGGACCAGTG
>JBKOYG010000086.1:0-25149 GCA_046725285.1 Verrucomicrobiota bacterium | reverse complement strand
AATGCCACTCACCATGTTGAGCATCTGACGCAGCGTGACTTTGTCGGCATGAACGTACTCCGGCACAAATTTCGAGAGTTTGTCATCGATTGAGAGCTTCTTCTGTTGCTGCAGCAGGAGAATAGCCGCTGCCGTGAACTGTTTGGTGGTCGAGCCGATCGATTGTGGCGTCGTGATCAGCATCGGAGCCTTTGTTGATGTGTCGCGAACGCCAGCGGCCTTCTCGTACATTGTGCGCGCGTCTTTTGCGATGCTGATTGCGATTCCCGGCGTATTGCCATCGGTAACTTGCGATTGCATAAGCGCGTCGATCTTCTCCTTTGCCGCAGGCGAAGCCGGCGTATTCAAAGCTGTTTTGGCAGTTTCTTGCTCCGTGCGGGTCAGCTCGATCAGCTTGGCTACATTGCCAGGCGTGGGTTCGTAGCCCGCCAGCGTTGCGCCCACGATTAACGTGCCATCCAGCGCGCCCGCACCGATGTGCGTCTCCGCGCCCTGGCTCACGGTTCCAACAGAGGCGTGCAGGCCGATGTTCGGCGCGGAAATTGGCTTGAACCCCGGAACCGTCCTGCTCTTCTGAACAGCCGCATCATAAGCCGACGACGCGTCACTCGGACTTGCGTACTGGTCGACACTAATTGTCACTTTCTTCGAGCTATGGTGATCGGCATAGATGACGCTCCGTGTGGCTTTCGGGTTTCCGACTGCGGTTGCGTTTTGACCAGTGGCAGCTTCTTGGGTGACTTCGGGGAACAAACGAGTAACCACGTTGACCGAGATGGCGACATTGGGAGGGAGCATGGTGTCAGAGCTCACGGCACCGTTGCCCGCCGGCGCTGTTTGTCCATCCGCCGCTAAAGACAGATTCGCGACTACCGTGATCAGTACCGCTGCGAAAGATGGCAGCCGCAAGCCGCGATGCATCCCGGAAATCGCTATATCCATCTGCGTTTGGGGGTTGGTCGCGTACTATCAGGGATTCACTTCAAACATCAATGTGATTGCGGATGGCTGCTGTTCGTCGATCAACGCACATTCTCGCGCTCAATTATCTATTTTCGTTTGCGCAAGTTGAAGCAACGAGGCTACCTTGAGACCCGTGTTCAGCCTGACCATGCTCGGCAGCGGGAGCGCGGGAAACAGTGCCCTTGTCGCAACTGATCATGGCAAGCTTCTTGTCGATGGCGGACTGAGTGCGCGGCAATTGGTATTGCGCTTGGAACAGTGCGGGGTCGCGCCGGAGCAGCTCGACGGCGTCCTTCTGACACACGAACACGGCGATCACATTTGTGGACTTGAAGTTCTCGGCCGCAAATTTGATGTGCCGATTTATTGCAATGCGCTGACCGCAGAAGCAGTGCGTTGTAACAGTTCATTCAAGCGGCATCGTAACTGGCGAATCTTCGCGACTGGTGGCGAGTTTTCGATTTGCGACATCACTGTGCAAACGTTTCCGGTCCCGCACGACGCGGTGGATCCGCTCGGGTTCGTCTTTCACGCCGGCTCCGGTACTCTCGGGTTTATCACAGATCTCGGTTACGTGACCAAGTTGATCGTGGAGCGGTTGCGCCAGGTTCAAACGCTCGTGATCGAGACGAACCACGACGAAAAACTTTTGCAAAACGACACGCATAGGCCCTGGCCGGTGAAACAGCGGATCCAATCGCGGCATGGCCATCTCTCGAACACAGCCGCGGCAGGCGTGATCGAGGAATTGTTGGCGGGAAAAATCGAACGCGTAGTGCTCGGACATCTCAGCCGGGATTGCAACACGCCCGAGTTGGCGCTGAAGACGGTGCGCACGTCCTTGGTGAAGTGCGGCAGAATGGACGTGGAAATCCATTGCGCCACGCAATTCGAAATTACTCCGCGGTTTCGACTCGGCGAAACCGAGCCCGGCCCGTTTCAGCCGACTTTCGAGAACGCGTTTTTCCAAAATGCTTTGTAGCGGCTGTGTGCGTTTATCGGAATCATTGGGAGTTGGATGTTCGACGTCGGATATTGGGAGTTTTCTTTTGCTTTTTCTTCGCGACGTTCTTCGCTGCAACATCCAGGGCAGCGCGCACGATGTTCGTTTTCGCGGATGGTAGATAAACATTCGTGTAGCCTTGCCGGCCCCAGGCGCCGCTAGCGGGCTTGAAGATCTGAGGCGCCTTCTCGATGAATGCGCGCTGCTGTTCTGGAGTAAGCTTTACCATTCCCCAATCTCGATTGGGAACTCCAAGTGACGCGAAAATCTTTCCGGCGACACGGAAATCGGGGTGACGCATGTGCGATCGCTCGACCGACGAAGGGATTTCCAGTGCCATCTTTCGAAACTCATCGATAGTCATAATGCTCTGGGCTGTGATTCGGACAATACTGCTCAGCGCCGACAATAGGTGCGAGCGTATTTGTTATCGAACCGCAGACTTTTTTCTGTGGCCGACCATTTCGCCGCGCACAGTACGGCGATCGACGCGGGTGAGGTTCTTTTTCATTGCAGGCGTGAGCAATGAAATATGCGAGATTTCGCAGAGATATTCTGCGATGAACCAGACGGGTTTCTCGGTGGCCATCCAATTGAGGTGATCGAAGCGTGCCAAGTTCACAGGACGCGAGTAACGCCGCAACGTGCGTTCGCCGCGCAGATTGAAATAAATATTAAAATAACTCATCGCCAGCTCGCGCAGAGTGCGATACACCGGCTCGCGATAACGGCAGCCGGTAAAATTGGATTTTGCCACCGCGCCCCAATGCCCGCGCACCTTGAAAATCGCGACGACGTGATCGGTGTCCTGCTCCGCTTCCAAATCGAAGATTAGCGGTGGAAAGCCGATTACACGGAGCGCGGCTGCCGCGAAAATTCCGCCCTCGAGGCATGACGCGGTGTGATCGCGCAGGACTTTCTTTGGTGAACGCGCCGTGAAGCTTAGATTGTAAGGCAGCTCATCGAGAAATTTCTGTATGCCGTCAGGCGTTTTCAGAGCGCACAACCGGCGCAATTCTGACGGCGTGAAACCGAAACTGTTCATGGCTGCCACAGACCGCACAGTATTTTATGGAGCATCAAACTCCAAACCTGTGCTTCCCTCTTTTGGGAGGCGCCAAGGAGAGACGACGGCTGGGGAGGCACCGTTCCCTGTTGAGTCCTCTACTTCTGGCCCAGAACGCGCTTGAATACTCCTTCGCCGTGCACATTAAGATTTTCCACGACAACCTGTGTCGCCTTGCCATCCGGGCCGATAGCAAAGGTGATTCCGCTTGTGCCAACAGCGTTTTCGCCCTGCGTCTCATACGCAAACGTGTCGTGATCGTAGTGTCTCATTGGGAAGGACTTCGGGCCTTGCACGATCGCCAAGCCACTATCTTTTTCGATAATGGAGATTTCACCGAAGAAATCGTTCGTGTATCGACCAACGTAGGCGCTATTTTTCAGTGCCGGCGCAGGCGATGCTGGTGGTTTTGAATAATCGAAGCCTGGGAACAGGCCGAGGGTAGCCGGGTTTGAAAATAGTTGCTTAAAGATGGCAAGCCATTCCTGGGTCGGCTTGCCGTACAACGCCGTGTCCACAAACGTCATCCCAAGTGCTTCCGCTATGCCAACAGGGTAAGCATTAGTTAGAATGACGATGCCCAATTGCTCGGCGGGCACGAGAATCACCTGAGTCGCCGCGCCCGAGGCAAACGCGCCGGAATGACTCAGGCGTAATCTACCTTGCTCATCGTAGTTGACGTTCCATCCCAACCCATAAAAATTGGGCAGCCTCGTGAAAGGACTAAAACCGGTGAGCATGTGCGGATGATGCGTTTCGGCCAACGCTTTCTCATCAACGATTTGTTTACCGTTGAATTTGCCGTTCGCGAGCTGCAGCCTCATCCATTTCGTCAAATCATTCACCGAAGAACTCACGCCGCCTGCGGGCGATTCTGTGTCCGGATTGAGTTTGACCTTTTGGACCCATTTGCCGTCGACCAGCACATGCCCTAGGGCTTTGTTCCTGCGACCAACGAAATCCGCATAGCGCGAGCTGGTCGAATTCATCCCGAGCTGGTCGTATAATTTCTGCTTCGACGCATCTTCCCACTCCAGCCCGTACGCCTTCGCTGCCGCGACGCCGCCTTCGGTCAGTCCATAATTCGTGTAGGCGTAATGCGAACGAAAACTACTTGCGGGATGTTGATAGCGCAGGCGGTGCAAAATTTCCGCGCGCATGAGACCGAAGTCTTCGAGCAAATCACCCGCGTGATCGGGCAAGCCGCTCCGATGCGCGTACAAGTCGCGAATGGTGATTTCGCGCGTAACCCACGGATCCAACATCTCGAAGGTGGGATCGAGGACGCTGAGTTTTGAATCCCAGGTGATTTTCGCTTCGCCAACCAGTTCGGCAACCACTGTCGAGCCAATCGGTTTGGAAACCGACGCGAGCTGAAACACCGTGTCCGCGTCGACGGGCACTTTTGTGTTCACATCGCGAACGCCGAACCCTTTCGCGTATACAACCTTGTCTTGAAATACCACTGCGATCGCCAATCCCGGCAACGCGTCTTCTTGAATCTCCTTTTGTGCGAGTTTTTCGAGTTGCTCGACCGCGTGAGTCACTTGCTCGGAAATGACGTGAGTTCTTTCCTGCGCGGGTACGCACAATGGCATCAGCAAAATCGGCAGGAATGTCGCAGCGAATTTCGCACAGTGCCCCCCCTGTGTGGCATTTGAGTATTGATTCATCATTTACGAAGCATTCTGGATGTTAATTTGCCGCTTTCCTAGGCTTGGGGTTTGGAATTTGGAGCTTTCGATTACAACCCAACGGGATGTCTCGCATCAAACCCACGCGGCGGACGATAAATGGTTTGCCAGCGCGGCGCCCATTTCCCGGTGTAACGATCGTATGGTGTTGTATCGAGCCGCACGCCGGCAATCACAGCGAAAGTGTGACCTTCCCGTGCGTAGATGGTGATCCATTTCCCTGGGCCGCGATCACCGTACCTGCGGAACTCCGTTGAGCTCATTGGCGAGCTGATCAAGCCCGCCGCGCCCAGCGCATAGGAGATCGTTCCGGAACAATCGTAGCCGCGATCATCAAACGATTTGTGACCGCCGCCGTAGCGATACGGCTTGTGGCGAAGTTGATTGGCTGCCCAGATTGCGCGTTTCACTGAGAGCGGCGCATTCTTTGGCGCAGCTGCCTTGCCAATACGAAGACGCGCGCTCTTGCCAGACACAGTAGGTCCAGACTCCGGGAAGACATCCGCCGTCACAGATGGAACAATCCCTACTAATACAACGACGCAGAGCCACGCCCGAATCGCTGCGCGAAGCTGCGGGCCGAGCAGAATTCGATGACTAACTGGACAGATAAAGTTCCTCCGGGATCCTGTCGTATGCCAAAAAATCCGCGGATGAAAAGAAAAAAATTAGAGAATTCCTGGATTGAGGAATTGAAAGAATCGGAAGCGCACCCGCCGCAGCTCGCGACTAATGGGCCCTAGCGCTGCGAAAAATGGTGACCGGCGGTTCGCCCTTTGCGCCCTCGCGAATTCCGCCGGTCAACCAACCGAAAGTCTAGCAACCGTCCCGAAATGAATCAGTGGAACGGAGTTGATCAGCCCGCGTCTACGTAACCGTGCTCCTCCTCGTAAGCTCGAATTGCTCGCCGCGTTTGAGGCCCCAAGACTCCATCGATTGACCCGCGATAATAGCCGGCGCGGGCGAGTCGGCGCTGTAACTCAGCTACTCTTGACCGAGTTGCGGAGCCATATTGGCTGCCGTAGCCATATCCATAACCGTTCCCGTACCCGTAGTTGCCGTACCCGTAGTCACCGTATCCGTATCCGTAGCCGTACGGGTACCCATAACCATAATAGCCGTAGCCGTAGTAGGGGTAACCCCAGCCCCAGCCCGACCATGGCCCCCAGCCCCAACCCCACCACCACGGAAAGCCAAAATCGCCAATGAAGACAACATTAGACTTGGCATGGCACCACTTGTTGCCATTCCACCAGCTCCATTTGCCGTTCCAATTCCTCCAGTTCCGTCCATTCCAGTTACCGCTCCAGTTTCGGCCACTCCAGTTGCGCCCACTCCAATTTCGGCCAGCCCAGTTGCGGCCGCCCCAAGCGCCCATTCCAGGCCGTCCAGCCATTCCGGGACGCCCGGCGAAGGCACGACCCCCACTAAAATGGGCGCCACCGCCGCCGCCGTGCGGCGCAGCTGTGACTAATGGGGGAGCCAGTGTTACTGCAACAAAGCAACTCAAGGAAAGTACAAGTTTTGAATGATTCATGTTAGGTGGGGTTTCTAATCATTAGACACCGCACGCCCTAGAAAGTCTCGGTTTTTACGGTGATAAGAAGTAAATAAGACCGGCGGCTTCGCCCTTTTCCCCTCGCGAATTCTGCCGGTCAACCAACCGAGAGACTAAGAAACTGGCCCGCGGGGAACCAGTCGTGCAAACCGGATCAGCCTGAGCCTGCGTAACCGTGGTCCTGCTCGTAGGCCCGGATTGCTCGCCGGGTCTGAGGCCCTAGGACTCCATCAATTGATCCGCGATAATAGCCGGCACGGGCGAGTCGACGCTGTAACTCGGCTACTCTCGACCGAGTGGCAGAGCCGTATTGGCTGCCAGAACCGTAGCCATACCCATAGCCGTTACCGTATCCGTAGTCACCGTATCCATAGCCTCCGCCATAACCATAACCACCGTAGCCGTACCCTCCGCCGTAACCGTAACCACCGTAGCCGTACGGATAGCCATAGCCGTAATATCCATATGGATATCCCCAGCCTCCGCCCCAGCCTCCGCCCCAGCCCCAGCCCCACCACCACGGAAAGCCGAAACCGCCGATAAAGATGACATCGTTGTCGTTATGATGATGATGCCAATTACCGTTCCAGTTGTTCCAATTGCGGCCATTCCAGTTACGACCGCTCCAATTGCTGCCATTCCAGTTTCGCCCGTTCCAATTGCGGCCGCTCCAGTTGCGGCCGCCCCATGCACCCATCCCAGGGCGTCCAACCATTCCGGGGCGTCCGGCCATCATCGGACCACCACGGTGGCCGCCACTAAAATGGCCGCCCCCGCCGCGCGGCGCGGCTGTGACTGATGGGGAAGCCAGTGTTACGGCAACAAAGCAACTCAAGGAAAGTACAAATTTTGAATGATTCATGTTAGGTGGGGTTTCTAATCAATTAGACACCACACGCCTCGGAAAGTCTCGGTTTTTTTACGGCGGTAAAGAATTAAATAAAACCGGCGGCTTCGCAGTTCTTGTCTTGCGAGCCGCCGGCTAACAGAATCGAGTTAGATACCCCGGTTCAAATCAGGCCAAACCCATTCGGTAGAGAAGTCGCGTGGTGATCATACCATCCACCATCATCCCGTGGGTGCCTTCAAAAGCGGCGATCGCTGCCCCGGTTTGTGGCCCGATCACTCCATCAACTACGCCGTGATAGTATCCGAGCTCACCCAAGCGGCGCTGCACCGCTGCAACCGTTGCAACGTCGTACCCATACCCTGGCTGGTAGTAAGAGTAACTGTTGGAATAACCCCCGTAGTATGAATACGGGTAACCACCATAGTATGCATAGGGGTAGTACCCATAGGACGCAGACGGCCAGGATGAATAGTAACCGTAATACGGATATCCTGATCCTCCATAGTAGTAGCTCGGACCGCCATAGTAATAGCGAGTACCGCCGTAGTAACCCGTACCCGCATAGCGGTTCTGTGTGTAGTAACGGCCGCCCGAATACTGCCGTGTACCTATATATCTTTGGGTGCCCGCATAATGACGAGTGCCCATGTAAGATGAATTACTGCCACGCTGGTATGCCGGCGTCACTTGTGTGGTTCGCGGAGTCATTCGTTGCGGCCGCGACTGGGAAGTCGCTGATTTCTTTTTTGGCGCGCCTAATGCAGGTGATGCAATCAACACCGTTGC
Source organism: Verrucomicrobiota bacterium (assembly GCA_046725285.1). Taxonomy (GTDB): domain Bacteria; phylum Verrucomicrobiota; class Verrucomicrobiia; order Chthoniobacterales; family UBA10450; genus Udaeobacter. Next base: position 17,229 of record JBKOYG010000086.1, on the reverse strand, counting down.
GGCCAAGCTGCTTATCAGTGCTAAGCGTTTAGTTTTCATAAGGTAACTCCCTTCCTTTCTAATTATCCTTTCCCACATAGCGCTGCCCCAAAGTGATACGAGGTTCTCCGAGACGGAGGTGCCCAGCGGACTTACACCTTGGGGACCGGCGCGACGTACCTTGAATTCGTTACTGAACCCCCGCGCAGATGCGCCTGTGAGATGCAGTACTAATTAAAAACCGCCAAGCGGCTGAAGTTTCGCATTGATTCTTTGCTTTTAGGCCGGAGCCATCGCGATTATCATCGCGCCTTAATCACCATGGTGCGTGCTGCGATCTTGATATCTCTCGTGTTCGCAGGGCACGTGCTTCACGCCGCTTTGCCGGCACACAGTGTGAGTCCCTCCCGACAATTCGTCATTTACGGCGCTGATGAGGCGCTGCGCGGGACGATCTCCGAACTGGCAGAGCAAACCAAGACCAATCTCCTCGCGCTTTTGCCCCAGCGCGACGAATGGAAGACTGCCGTTGTAATCAATTTGCAATCGCAACAGGCGAACCTTCCCGAAGTTCCACCGGTCGACTTGAGAGTCAGCCAGACCGGCTTTGGCGTGAAGCTGCAACTCGATTTGACTGTCGGCCCAAATCTCGACGGTTCGTTAATCGAGCGCCAGCTACTGCGCGCGATTCTGGTGGAGATGATTTATCGAGACGAGGGCGACCTCGTAGCCGGTACGATGCTCGTCGAACCGCCGGATTGGCTGCTGGAAGGTGTGCTGGCCTTGACGCCCGGGCGAGAACGGGAGCCTCTGATACAGGCGCTTTCAACCACTGATAAAGAAAAGTCACTGGAGGAATTCCTCGGCCAGCGTTTCGATCTTCTCGATTCCGCCGGACGCATGCTTTACAAAGCGTATTCCGTTGCACTTGTGCAATTGCTCCTCGATGAGCGCGGTGGCCGCTCGCCTCTGGCTCAGTACATCGCCAATCTTTCGCATGCGTCGAACGATCCCGTTGCCGATTTGAAGGCGTGGTTTCCGCCGTTGCGCGAGGACTTGAAAAAGACATGGCGTTCAACGTTAGCTCGACTCAGCGGGCATCAAACTTACGAGCTGCTGACCTTTGCAGAAAGCGAACGACGACTTGATGAATTGTTACAGATCAAAATTTCAGATCACTCGCGCAATCGCGGCAAGCAAAAGACGGTGAATCTTGGCGAGCTTGCAGGACGCAAGGCCTCGCCGGATGAAAAAGCCGCGGTCGATCAGATGAGCCAGTGCTTTCTTTTGATTCTTGGTACGATGCATCCAGTCTTGCGACCGGTGGCGCGAGAGTATCAGCAAGTTGCAGCGCTCCTTGCACACGGGAAGCGGAAAGGAATCGCAAAGCGCCTGTCGCATCTGGAGGTTACTCGCAATGACCTCGCCGCACGAATGGGCCAAATCGATGATTACCTGAACTGGTTCGAAGCTACACAGATGAAAAATCAGAGCGGTGCTTTCAGCGATTACCTCAAGGCGGCGAACCAATCGCAGGTGTCCGCGCCACGGCGACGCGACCCGCTCTCAGTGTATCTCGATGCTTTGGAAGACCAGATCGAGACTTCCGGGCTGGAGTGATGGAGTGGTGGAGTAATGGGGGAAGTCAATTCATCAACACTCCAATACTCCAACACTCCATTCACTGCGCTGCAGTTGCCGGTTCCGAGTTTGCCGATTATGCTTAATGGCGCGTTTAAGACGCGCCTTTTTCATCCCATGCAAAAAATTGGATTCCCTGAAGCGCTTGATTCCATTGTGAGGAGCGACCCGCGATACCAGCGGGATGCATATGTTTTTCTGCGCGACGGGCTCGATTTCACGACCAAACAGCAGAAGAAAGCGAAAGGTACCAGCATCCGCCATGTGACCGGGCCGGAACTCCTGGAGGGATTGCGGCAGTACGCGCTGAAAGAGTTCGGGCCGATGGTCATGACCGTTTTCGATAACTGGGGCATTCATTCATGCGAAGACATTGGAAACATGGTTTTTAATCTGATCGGCGCCGGGATTTTCGGAAAAACCGAGGAGGATTCGATCGAAGATTTCAGGAATGTTTATGATTTCAAAGAGGTTTTCGTGAAGCCATTCGCGCCGGAAAAACCAGCGGCGACCAAGGCACGGGCTGAACCGCCGGCGCCCAAGCCTGCTGCATCGAGAAAGTGATCAGCAAGCACTGATCACTGATGAAGGGGCCACCGTCACATCAATGGCTCGCATACTAGCAAAGTTTTCCTCAACGGTTCTATTATTTATGATGGTCAATCTCAAAGCTGCTATCGCTGAACCCTCGCCCGTCATCACGTTTCCGCCGAGCTCGGCGCACAAATGGATTTTGCCAAACGGGCTGACGATCATTGTCCAGGAAGATCACAGCGCCGCCGTCGCCAGCGTGCAGGCGTGGTGCGCCACGGGAAGCATCGATGAGGACCAGCATCTCGGAGCTGGGTTGTCCCACATTCTCGAACACATGCTCTTCAAAGGGACGAAAACGCGCGGTAAAAATGAGATCGCGCAAAAAATCCAGGACGCGGGTGGCTACATTAACGCTTATACATCGTTCGATCGCACGGTTTTTTGGATCGACGTGCCGAAGGATGGTGTTGTTACCGCGCTCGATATTTTGGCCGATGCAATGATGAATTCGACTTTGCCGCCCGAGGAATATCAGAAAGAACAGGAAGTGATTCGGCGCGAGTTCGCGATGGGCATGGATGATCCCGATCGAATGGCCGGATTGCTCCTTTTTTCAACCGCGTACCAGGTACACCCTTATCGCTTCCCGGTCATCGGTCAGATCGAGATCTATAACCAGCTCAGCCAGGAGCAGGTGATGCAGTATTACAAAACGCGGTACGTCCCGAACAATCTTACCTTCATCGTAGTCGGCGATGTCGATGCGGAAAAAGTGCGGCAACAGCTTGCCGACTTATTCAAGCCGTATCCGGAGAAATCACTCCAGCCGGTATTCATTCCGGCGGAACCGCCGCAACTTGGCCGGCGCGAAGTGCATCACGAATTTGCCACGGAGCTGACGCATCTCTCACTGGCATGGCACATCCCGGCGGTCACCAACCCGGACGTACCCGCGCTTGATCTGCTTTCAACGATTCTCGGCGAGGGGCGCAGCTCGCGTCTGTATCGGCGCGTTCGCGAAGAGGCCGGCCTCGCGTTTCGCATATCGGCATTTTCCTACACGCCAGGGGATCCCGGTTTGTTCGGCATCGATGCTGCGGTCGATCCAAAGAAACGCGAAGCAGCTGAGCAACTGGCTCTGCGCATTGTTGACGATGTGAAACACGCTGGGGTCACTGCGGCTGAACTGGCCAAGGCAAAAAAAATCACGCTCAGTCATCATCTCGGCGCGCTCACGACCATGCGGGGCCAGGCCTCCGACGTTGGCTCGAACTGGTTGCTCACCCGCAATCTGAATTTTAGCCGCGATTATCTTGATGCTATCCAGAAAGTGTCGCTCGACGATATCAAGCGCGTCGCTGGGCAATACCTGACAGAAAACAATCTGACGGTCATCTCGTTGAATCCAAAGGGTTCGCTCGCTGCGAAAACCGAGGGTCCGAAGGCAGTCGCGGCCGGTGAGATCCAAAAATTTGAGTTGTCGAACGGATTGCGCCTTCTGGTTCGCGAAGATCCGCGGCTGCCACTCGTGGCAATGGGCGCGGTTTTTCGCGGCGGTCTTCTCGCGGAGAATCCGCAGGACAACGGCATCACGCATCTGATGGCGAAAGTGGTGTTGAAAGGAACCAAGACGCGCACCGCTGAGCAAATCGCCAATGAGATCGAAGCCGTAGGCGGTTCCATTTCGAGCGAGTCGGGCAACAACAGCTTTGGTGTGTCGGTCGATGTTATGAAGCCCGATTTGAAACTGGGCGTGGACCTGCTCTCGGACGTGTTGCTTAACGCCACCATGCCGGAGAAGGCCATCGCGCGCGAGAAAGAGATCCAGGTCGCCGCCATCCAACAGGAAGAAGAACAATTGACGACTGTCGCGCGCAACATTATGCGGCAGGCGCTTTTTCCGCAGCATCCTTACGCACTGCGTTCAAATGGGTCGGTCGAGTCCGTCCAGCGGTTGACGCAAAAAGATTTGATCGAATTTCGCGATCGTTATGTGGTCGCGAAAAACGGCGTGATTTACGTCTTTGGCGACGTTAAAGCTGCGGAGGTAAAACAGCTTGTAGAGCAGGCGCTGGGGAAGATGACGCCCGGCGCGCTCGCCCTGACTGACGCGAAGCCGTCGACGCCACTGGGCAAACCGGAGACCGTCGAAAGCCGCAAAGACAAGGCGCAAGGCGTGATCATGGTTGGATTTCGCGGCGCAAGTCTGTCGAGCCCCGATCGGTACGCGCTGGAGTTGATCGATGAAGCGAGCAGCGATCTCGGGTCGCGTTTCTTTATCCGTATTCGCGAGCAAATGGGCCTGGCTTATTACGTAGGCGCGAGCCAGATGCAGGGCCTCGTGCCCGGTCTCTTTTCATTTTATCTCGGTACCGATCCGCAGAAAATCGAGCCGGTGAAGGCCGCGTTACTTGATGAGATTCACAAGCTCGCAAATGAAGGCCTCACCCCTGAAGAACTAGCCAGAGCGAAAAAGAAATTGATTGGGCAACAAGAAATCGCCTATCAAAGCAACGACGCTTTCGGTTATCATTGTGCGTTAGACGAGCTCTATGGACTGGGCTTTGATTACTACAAGCGACTCGAGCACGATGTGAACGCGATAACGCTCAACGATATTAAACAAGTGGCTGCGAAATATTTTCGCGATCAACCATATGTTTTGGCAACGGTGCGACCGCCGGAGAAGTCCTCAGCCGCGAAACAGAAATGACGTATGGCTGAAGTCCAAAAAACCACACTGAGCGGCGAGCTCTCCCAGCGCTTCATTGAATTCGTCGTGATGCACGCGCAGAACGCCGCGCTGTTTCTTGGTCAGATCCCAAATCCAAAAACCGGCGAAGCCGAAATCAACCTGGATTTGGCTAGAATGTTCATCGATCAACTGGCCATGATTCAGGAGAAAACGCGTGGCAACCTCAGTAGCGAAGAGGCAAAAGTCTTGAGCAACGCGCTTTCCAATTTGCAGATGGCATACGTGGAAGCGTCGGGTAGTGCCCGACCACAGACCGCGCCGCAGCCTGAAACGCCGACGGCCGCGCCACCACCGGAGGTAGCTGAGCAAGCAGCAGCGTCACAGCCCGAGTCCTCAGCGCCGATTACATCGACCGACCCCGAGACGGAATCGAGAAAGAAATTCACTAAGAGCTACGGGCCATAGGGTGATTCGTTTCGAAAATTATTCTCGGGGTGGCCTGCGTCCGTAATGAAATGGGGCTCAAAGACTCTGTATAAACTTGTTAGGTGCATTCGTGCATTACTCGTACCGCAGTAGCCATCAGCAGCGCAGCTGTAATTGTTGGCTGTGCTATGCGCAACGCCGCCGCTTCAGGCATCAGTGCCGAAGAAATGCATGTTCTCGTCGGCAATTACTACTGGAAGCGCGATCTGTCAGCACCCAGCTACACTTCGGCGCAGCCTGATATGCTGCTGCGCGCTTCGGCTAATCCAACCCTCGATGGCGAGCGTGCTGAGGCTCAGACCTCTCGACTTGCGGTTGCGTTGGCTTGCGTCGGAGATGAGAAGTTTGCGGAGGCGCTGTCACGCCAGTCAGACCGAGTGAAGCACATGGTCGCATTCTTCATTTCGACTCTTTGGACTCGCTTTGATCTGCGTTATCCGAGAACGGGGCCATTCTCCAAAAATACACTTAGCCAATTGCGGGAGTCTATCGCTGCGAGCCAGGGTAAAATGAGAAAGGCTTACGATCGCGGGGACGGGATCACCAGCATGCGTGACTCGTGCGCTAACCTTAGCGTTGGCTCGTGCGCTCAGCGGGAGTAGAGCGCGGGCGAGATTTTGCTCGCGCGGTTTTTCGCACGGTGATCGTTCCCTGGCCAGTGGCCGGAGTTGGTGACGCTTCGGCGTATTTTTTTGTGGTCGGCCAGATTAAACGCCACGGTTGAGTTTTAATTGTCTCACTGAATTGCTTAATGTTTTCACCGGCGGGCTCGAGCTCAGTAGTCGCGACCTTTAATTTCTCTGACGAGTTCCGCAGATTTCGCAGCGTGACTTCGATGTTGTCGTTCTCCGTCAGACTGGTGCTGATTTTTTCGATGTTGGCGAGCGAATGCGAGAGCGCGCTGTCCGGCGCAGTCAGATCGGAAAGATGTTGGCCGAAGGTCTTGAACTGGCCCAGCGCCAGGTGCAAGTCGGAGTTTTCGTCCGTGAGACGATTAATGTTTTGTGCAGTCTGCTGAAGGTCTTTCATAGTAGTAGTCGCTTCGGTTGCGACGGGTTTGATTACTTCCAGCATTTTGGCCGCGGCTTCGCCCAGGTCGGGGGTGCGTTCCCCGGCGAATATCTCGCCGTCTTTCGCGCGTCCAGATTTCTCAGTGCCTTGGGTGATGTCGATTGCCATATCGCCAAGCAATCCGAGCTGCATCATTCGCGCCTTGGCATCGCGATAGACCTTCGCGCTTTTGTCCACCTGAACATCGACGCGCACTTCAAATCTCGGTTTGCCCGGCATCGGAGAGGGGCTGGGGCTCGCGTTGGCTTCGGGTCGGTTAATCGCAGCTGCGGCCTCCTCTGCCCGTTTTTCTTCTTCGGGCGAAACCGGTGAATACAATTTCTGGACTTGTCCAATCTTGCGACCCGCAAGCATGACTGGTGCGCCTTGTTTAATTCCCGCAGCGTTATCGAAGTAAATCTTGTAGGTCACCAGCGGCCGGAACAATCCGGGTGCGCCGAGCAAGACCAGAAGGAATGCGACTACTGCGATCGTGCCGATCACGAGCAGACCAGTCATGATTTCATTTCTTTGTAATTGCATCGAGGCTGCCTTCCAGAATCGGACCTTCGGTGCTCCCACTCACGAACTGCGCGACCACCGGGTTTTTGGATTCTTTGAATTCGTCAGGTTCGGCTTCTTCAATGATTTTTCCCTGGTATAACATAGCCATTCGCGTGGCGATGCGAAAGGCGCTGTCCATTTCGTGCGTTGCGGTGATGGATGTGACCTTCGATTTCTCGCTGAGGCTAATAATCAATTCGTCGATCACCGAGGCAATGACCGGGTCAAGTCCGGCCGAAGGCTCATCCAGAAGAAGCAATTCGGGCTCGAGCACGAGCGCGCGCGCCAGGGCGACGCGTTTTCGCATCCCGCCGCTCAACTCCTCCGGCAGCAGGTCTTTGGAATCCTCCATCCCGACGAGGTCGAGTTTTTCCTCGACAATCTTATCGATCTCACTACGCGATTTATCGGTTAGCTCTTCCAGTGGCAGCGCGACGTTGTCGCGCACATTGCGCGAGCTCAGCAGCGCCGAATACTGATAGACCATGCCAATGTGCTGTCGCACCCGTTGAAGCTTCCGGCGCGACAACCGCGTGATTTCAAATTGCTTAAAGAAAATTGAGCCGGAATCCGGACGAAGCGTGCCGAGAATCAATCGCAAAATGGTGCTCTTGCCGCTGCCGCTCTGGCCCATGATCACCAGACGCTCCTGCGGCTCGACCTTGAGCAAAAGCCCGTCGAGCACTTTTTTTTCCTCGAACTGCATGTGCACGTCACGCAGTTCGACCATGTCGCGCGGCGTGCTCACGTCGGATAGAATGTGGTGTAAACGACGTTGTATAGTGTATCGAAGCCAATCACCGTGGTGATCGCAGTCACAACGCTGGAGGTTGTCGATGTGCCAACCCCGGCGGCGCCGCCTTTTACTGTCAGGCCACGGTAGCAAGCGATAGCGGCGATGAGCAGACCAAACAGAAAGCTCTTCAAAATCCCGGTGATAATGTCGCGAATGAGCAATGAATCTTTCACGAGATCGAGAAAATAGGGAAAGGCGATGTTGAAATAGGCTTTGCAGACCAGGCTGCTCGCGAATATGGCCGCGATGTTCGAAACAGTGGACAAACACGGCATAAGCAGAAACAACGCCAGCATTCGTGGCGCCACCAGGAAACGAAGCGGACCGATGCCCATCGCCTCAATCGCCTCGACCTCTTCGGAAACCTGCATTGTTCCCAATTCCGCTGTAAACGCCGCGCCGATGCGCGCTGCGAGCATGATGCCGGTGATCAAAGGTCCCAGCTCGCGCGTAAAGGCAATTGCCACCAGACCCGGGATCAGCCGTTCCGTTCCGAAGCGTTGCAACTGGTAGCCGGTCAAGAGTGCCATCGTCAGACCGAGGAAAAAGGAAACCAGTCCCACGAGCGGTACCGAATCGACCCCGGCGCGTTCCGTGTGGCGGAAGAAACTGGCGGCACGAAACGGGACGCGCCCGTGTTGAATCCGCTCGAACGTTTCTTCGAACGTGTTCACAATGAACCAGAACACGCTGCCTATTTCGCGAAGAAAATAGCGCGTGACATGGCCGATTCCCTCGGCAATCACAACGGGTGGCGGTTCAGCGTTCGCCATGAACGAGAAGTTGCCTCACTTCGCGGTGGGGAAAAGAGCAAAGTTGCTGTTGCCGAGAGTGAAGACGTTGAAGCGTTGAACCGTTGAAGCGGCTGGCGAAGGCCAGCGAGCGCTGGCTGTCAGACCACTGGCGCTTGGCTCGGGTCAATTCCTCTTAAGGTTTAAGTGACGCGCTTCAACGCTTTAACGGCTTAACGCATCATGGCGTCTTCGAAACCCTTCGACATTGTTAAAAGCAAGCCTTTACATTTGTTTGATGAAACTGGCGGGAGTTTTCGGAGTTAATTGCTTCTTTGGTTTCATGCTCTTTAGTGCAGCGGCATGCGTGCTGGCAGAGGAACCGGCCCGGTCCCTCACAGGTGCAGCGGAAAAACGCCCTGAGAATCAGCCAAACATGGAAACACAAAAAATCGGACTCGCGATCCACGGCGGTGCCGGGACTATCGAACAAAGCAGCATGACGCCGGAGCGCGAGCGTGAATATCGCGCTGGATTGGAACGCGCCCTCACGGCTGGTTACGAAATTCTCAAGCGCGGCGGCTCGAGTCTCGACGCAACAGAGGCTGCTGTGCGCGCGCTCGAAGACGATCCACATTTTAACGCAGGCAAGGGCTCAGTATTCACAAGCGCCGGAACCAACGAAATGGACGCAGCGATCATGGACGGGAAAACGCTTGCTGCTGGCGCGGTCGCTTCTTTAAAGCACATCAAAAATCCCATCAACCTTGCCCGGTTGGTGATGGAGAAATCCGGACACGTCATGATGGATAGCGAAGGCGCAGAAGCGTTCGCGAAGGAAAACGAGATCGAACTGGTGGATCAGAAATACTTTTTCACGCAGGACCGCTGGGATGCTTTGCAGAAAATTAAAGCTGCTGAAAAGAATCGCACGAGCGGAGCCAGGAAAAGGTTTGTGATTACCGATCAAGATCGGCACGGCACGGTGGGCGCGGTGGCGCTGGATAAAAACGGGGATCTCGCCGCAGCGACTTCAACCGGCGGCACAACCAACAAGCGACCGGGACGCGTTGGCGATACGCCAGTCATCGGGGCAGGCACCTACGCGAACAACGCCACATGCGCCGTGTCCGCCACGGGCGACGGCGAATATTTCATTCGCGCGACAGTTGGGCAGAACGTTTCGGCGTTGATGGAATACCGCGGGATGTCTCTCAAGGACGCTGCGCAGGCCGCTTTGGATAAAGTCGCCAAACTTGGCGGCACAGGCGGACTGATCGCAATCGATCATCAGGGCAACATTACTTTGCCATTCAACACGGCTGGAATGTATCGCGGCTACGTCGATCCAAACGGTAAGCTTGTCGTCGAGATTTATCGGTAGGGACCGTCATGTCGAGCCGAGTCGAGACATCTCTTGCCGTTAAAATCAGGATTCTTCGACTTCGCTCGGAATGACAGAACAGCTGCCAATCTTGAAGCGTTTCCCCTTTTGAGGTGTTTAGCTCTCTAACGCTCTCATGCTTCCGCCTTTTTCCGTCGTTATTCCCTGTTTCAATGAAGCGGCGCGCATTGAAGAAACGATTCGCCTCACGCTCGATTATCTCACGGCTAATGCTCCGGAGGGTGAATTGATCGTTGTGAATGACGGATCAACGGATGCGACTGGGGCAATTGCGAGTGAGGGATTGAGAGATGCCAAGATCGAAACGCGCTTGCTCGAGAATTTTCCAAACCGCGGCAAGGGCGCAGCGGTTCGTTCAGGGCTGCTTGCCGCGCGAGAACCGATCGGCCTCTTTTTCGATGCTGATCTTTCCACGCCGCTGGGAGAGACGCCGAAATTAATCGAACCAATCGCAAATAACGAGATAGACATTGCATTTGGCTCCCGCGCCTTGGATCGCGGATTGATCGGCATCCATCAACCGTGGCGACGCGAGCAGGCTGGTCGCGTGTTCAATTTAATCGTGCGCCTCGCGACAGGTCTGTCGTTTTGGGACACTCAATGCGGGTTTAAGGCTTTTCGCCTCGACGTTTGCCGCCCCATCCTGGAGGCCGCCCGCCTCGTTGGCTTCGCCTTCGATGTTGAACTGCTTTATCTCGCGCAGCGTGCCGGATTGCGAATTCGAGAAATTCCGGTGCGCTGGAATCACGCTGAGGGGAGCAAAGTTCAGTTTTTTAAGGACAGCCTGCGAATGTTGCGCGAAGTAATCGCGCTGCGCGCACGAGCGTAACCTCTCCGCTGCGCAAAGCGCGACGCTCAGATGTTTGAAACCCGCGCGCCGCGTCTCACAGAGATGCGGCTACAACGGCGCTGCAACTTTTCTTTCTCCCGGCACCGCTTAAATTACATGTTCCGCGTCTCGCGGTTTTGTTTTCATGGAGTCATTCCAATTTCATCCTGCAGTCACACGGTGGTTCGAGCAGACATTTGCATCACCGACAGAACCGCAACTGCGCGGCTGGCCAGCGATCCAATCTGGTCGGCACGTGCTGATTTCTGCGCCGACCGGATCGGGCAAAACGCTGGCTGCGTTTCTCGCTTCACTGGATGGGTTGTTCCGAGGAGACGCACAGACCGATTTGCCCGATGAAACGCAAGTCGTTTACGTCTCGCCGCTCAAGGCGTTAACCAACGATATCCGGAAAAACCTGCAAGAGCCGCTCGCCGGAATTCGCGCATTGCTGCGAGAAACCGAAGGTCGCGAGATCGATGTGAGCGCCGAGGTTCGCACCGGCGATACGACTGCCTCGCAGCGGCAAGCGCTGATAAAGAAGCCGCCGCACATCCTCGTTACCACACCAGAGTCACTCTATCTGCTGCTTACTTCCGAATCGGGTCGGCGCCTGCTGACCACGACGCGAACGCTCATCACGGATGAGATTCACGCTGTTGTAGATGACCGGCGCGGCGCTCATCTCGCCCTGAGCGTCGAGCGTTTAGCTGCGTTAACGAAATCCGCCTCAGGCGGATCGCTCCAGCGAATTGGCTTGTCTGCAACGCAGAAACCAATCGAAGAAGTGGCGCGCTTTTTGGTCGGCGCGAATGCAGTGGACGCCGCTGGCAATCCGGATTGCGAAATCATCGACATCGGCCATCGCCGCGAATTGGATCTGGCGATTGAGCTTCCGAAGTCGCCGCTTGAAGCGGTGATGTCTAATGAAGTTTGGGAGGAAATCTATCATCGCCTCGCGGAGCTGATTCAGGCGCACCGGACGACTTTGGTTTTCGTGAACACGCGCCGAATGGCCGAACGTGTGACACATCATCTGAGCGAACTGCTCGGCGCGGACGCAGTGACATCGCATCATGGAAGCCTTTCCGCAAAGCTGCGGCTGGATGCGGAAGATCGATTGAAGCGCGGCGAACTGAAAGCGCTCGTTGCCACCGCTTCGCTGGAGTTGGGGATTGATATCGGTTCCGTTGATCTGGTTTGCCAGCTCGGCACGACGCGATCCATCGCCAGCCTGCTGCAGCGCGTGGGCCGCGCGGAGCACAAGCGCGACGGCTTGCCGAAGGGTCGCATCTTTCCATTGAGCCGCGATGAACTGGTCGAATGCGCGGCAATACTTCGTTGTATCCATCGTGGCGAGCTTGATCGCCTCAATATTCCGGAAAAACCGTTGGATGTCCTTGCTCAGCAAATTGTCGCCGCGGCGTCGGCTGAAGATTGGGATGAAAATGAGTTCCTCAAGCTGGTGCGTTCAGCCTGGCCTTATCGAAATCTTACTGGGGAGGAATTTGACGCTGTCGTGAAAATGCTCGCCGACGGTTTCAGCACTAAGCGCGGCCGGCGCTCGGCGTTGATTCATCACGATGCGGTCAATCATCGTTTGCGTGGGCGACGCGGTGCACGGCTCGTTGCTCTAACATCCGGCGGCGCAATTCCCGACAATGCCGATTATCGGGTGGTGCTCGATCCGTCGGAAACTTTCCTGGGCACAGTGAACGAGGATTTCGCGGTTGAAAGTCTTGCCGGCGACATTTTTCAGCTTGGCAATGCGTCGTGGCGAATTCTGCGCATCAACTCCGGCGTTGTTCGTGTCGAAGATGCAAAAGGTCAGCCGCCGGGAATTCCATTCTGGCTGGGCGAGGCCCCGGCGCGCACATCGGAGTTGTCGCGGGCCGTATCCGATTTGCGGATGGAAATCGAAAATAGACTCGCTGGTGGACAAAATCCCAGCGGGTGGCTCGCCCAGGAAATGCGGTTCCCGGCTGACGCTGCTGAACAATTGGGCGAGTATTTCGCCGAAGCTTATCGATCGCTTGGCGCAATTCCTTCGCAGCAGACTCTGGTGATGGAACGCTTCTTTGATGAATCGGGCGGAATGCAGCTTGTCCTTCACTCGCCATTCGGCAACCGGATCAATCGCGCCTGGGGACTTGCTTTGCGAAAACGTTTTTGTCGTTCGTTTAATTTTGAGCTTCAGGCAGCGGCGACGGACGACGCGATTGTGATTTCGCTCGGCACACAGCATTCGTTCCCGCTCAAGGAAGTTTTTCGTTATCTGAATTCCAAAACGGTTCGCGACCTGCTCGTCCAAGCGTTGCTCGACGCGCCGATGTTCACCATTCGCTGGCGCTGGAACGCGACGCGTTCCCTTGCGGTGCCCCGGTTTCGTGGCGGCGCAAAAATCGCCGCGCCACTGCAGCGTATGGAATCAGAAAATCTTTTGGCGGCGGTTTTCCCCGATCAGCTCGCTTGTCTGGAACACATCGTGGGCGATCGCGAAATTCCGGATCATCCGCTAGTGAAACAGACAATCGACGATTGTTTGACCGAGGCGATGGATATCGAGGGACTGGAAGAGGTGTTGCGGAAGATCGAACGGGGTGAGATTCGCTGTATCGCGCACGATCTGCCGGAGCCATCACCGCTGGCTTCCGAAATTCTCAACGCGCGGCCGTATGCGTTTCTGGATAACGCGCCTTTGGAAGAACGCCGCACGCAGGCGGTTTACACCCGGCGCGCTTCGGAGCGCAACGGCAGCGATGGCTTGGGAATTCTCGATGCCGCAGCGATTGAAAAGGTGCAGAAGGAAGCGTGGCCTGAAGCAACGAATGCGGATGAATTGCATGACGCGTTGGTGTTGCTGGGCGTGATGACACCAGAAGAAGTTGCGCGCACGGAGTCGACCCGACACGAAGTGAACAGCGCCACCTCAGAACCTCACCAAATTCCGGAACTGGACGAGCTGGTTGCGTCGCATCGAGCAACTCGGCTGCGATTTGCGGAAAGAACTTTTTGGGTAGTAGCGGAGCGATTGGCGATGCTGCATGCGATTTATCCAGAAGCCACATTGAAGCCTGAGTTGGTCGCGCCCGAGATCGCGCGGCAACAAACTTTGGAACGCGGTGATGCGATTCGCGAATTAGTTCGTGGGCGAATGGAAGTTTGCGGGCCAATCACGATTGGTGAGCTGTCCGACCTTTTGATCTTGCAGCGCTCGGACATCGATGCCGCATTACTCGCGCTCGAAGCGGAAGGATTTGTTTTGCGAGGCAAGTTTCGTCCGCATGCAACGGAGCAGGAATGGTGTGACCGCAGGTTACTCGCGCGAATTCACCGACTCACGATCGATCGATTGCGCGCAGAAATTCAGCCGGTCTCGCCGCAGGATTTTTATCGCTTTCTCTTCGCCTGGCAGCGCGCCGATCGCGAACATCGCGTTGAAGGCCCTGAAGGTTTGCAATCTGTTCTCGAGCAGCTCGACGGATGCGAGCTGCCGTTGGCCGCCTGGGAATCCGCGGTCCTTGTCCAACGCATTGCCGATTACGATCCCGAATGGCTCGACCGTCTTTGTTTTTCCGGTCGGATTGGCTGGGCACGTTTGAGCGCGCCACAAAATCCAAACGCGCGCACGAGCGCTCCGCTGCGAACCAGCCCGATCGCCCTTTATCAACGCGAGAACCTCCAGCATTGGCTCGTCTTGACCCAGACAAACTCTTCGATGGAACTTTCCGTCGCCGCCCAAACTCTGTTCAATACGCTCGCAGATGGCGGGGCGCTCTTCTTCACCGAGTTGGTGCGCCGCAGCGGCCTACTGCCTTCCCAGGTTGAAGAAGCTTTGTCACAACTTGCCGCACTCGGTCTGGTGACTTCGGATAGTTTCGATGGATTGCGAGCTCTTCTAGTGCCGTCAAATAAGCGTCCTACGTTTGGTCGAAACGTTGGGAAACGGCGGCGCAAAACAAATCTTGCCAGCATCGAGTTTGCAGGACGTTGGTCGTTGCTGAGAACAGACGTTGGCTCGCAACCATCGGGAAATGGAGCGGAAAGCTCGGCGCGCGAAGCCGCCGTTGAAAAATTTGCGCGGGTGTTGTTGCACCGGTGCGGCGTCGTGTTTCGCAGTTTGCTCGAACGCGAGAGTTTTCCGGTTACGTGGTATGAGCTGGGCCGAATTTATCGTCGCTGGGAGGCGCGTGGCGAGATTCGCGGTGGTTATTTCGTGGGAGGAATCAGCGGTGAACAATTCGCCATGCCTGAGGCAATCGGCCTGTTACGTTCCATTCGCAAGGCGTCACCAGATGGCCATCTGATTGCACTGAGCGCTGCCGATCCGCTGAATTTGCAAGGCATTCTGACGCCGGGGCCGCGAATCGCAGCGCTGACCCCAAACCGAATTTTGTTTTTCGATGGGTTGCCGATCGCGGCGCTCGAGGCAGGCGAGATTCGGAAACTCGCCGACGCGCCGGTTTCTGATTTGCAAATTGAGCCGGCCCTTAAAGTTGGAAAATTGCAGCCATCATTGCGGCCATATTACAAGTAACCGCCATTGGGATTCCGAGCGAAGCGAGGAACCACACAATCGAAGTAAGCATCGCGGGAATGTATTCACCGTGACGCTCGAGCCTTGCGAGAGATCCTGCGCTTCGCTCAGTATCACGAGCCGCTAAGGGGCTCGTCATTTCTTAGTGATCTCAGCGTTTTCGATCATGGCGATACCGCCACGCTCGGCCAGTTTGCCTTTTACAGTGATGCTTTTACCGCAGTATTCAGCGAGTTGATCGTTAATTGGCTTGTGGTCGCCAACAACGAGATATGCTTTGCCCTCGCTGACAATGCCGACCGGCCCACCATTCTTGATGCACTTTGCACCGCAGGACTGGCCATGTTTTTCGCCGACGGCATTATGGTCGACGTAGCACATCATATCGACCACTTCGCCGGTTACCTCTTTTGAAGCGGCCGCGTCGCTGTCATGTTGATGTTCCTGCGCGATCGCTAGCGGCGCACACGCCAAGGCCGCGATAAAAGTCGCAGTCACGGCAACTCTCAAAACAGTTGGTCTATTGCTCGTTGAATTATACATGAAATAAATGTGGGCTGGTTGGCGCGTTGGTCAACGCACGGTGATCGAGGCTTATCTTTGTTTCTCGATCAGATCGGCGAATTGATCGAAAAAGTACGATGCGTCATGGGGGCCGGGCGCGGCTTCCGGATGATATTGCACGCTGAAGATCGGCAGTTCCCTGTGCCGCATCCCTTCCACGGTGCCGTCGTTCAAATTTATGTGAGTCACCTCTACGTTTGACGGCAGCGACTCGGGATCGACGGCAAACCCGTGATTTTGCGCCGTGATCGCCACTTTGCCGTTGCTCAAATCTTTTACCGGCTGGTTCGCGCCGTGATGTCCAAATTTTAATTTGTAAGTCGATCCGCCGAACGCAAACCCAAGAATCTGGTGGCCGAGGCAAATCCCAAAAATCGGCTTTTTGCCCATCAACTCACGCGTTGCCTTATGCGCATACGGAAGAGCTGCGGGATCTCCCGGTCCATTGGAAAGAAAAACGCCATCCGGATTTAGCGCGAGCACTTCTTCGCCAGTTGTGTTTGCGGGCACAACCGTGACGCGAAAACCTTTCTGGCGCAGAAGGCGCAGAATATTTTGCTTGATTCCATAGTCGTAAGCCACGACGCGAAACCGGACGCTTGGAAGGCTGGGTTTGATTCCACCGTTATTAGATCTGATTGACCACGGCTCACTCAGCTTGTCCTCAGGGTCCCATTGATAAATCTCGCGCGCTGAAACTTCGCGAACGTAATCCATTCCGATGACGCCCTCGCCTTTGATGGCCTCCTGCGTCGCTTCTTCCGGAGGAATCTCTTCCGTGGTCAAGCAAGCTTTCATCGCGCCGCGCGTGCGCAGGTGTCGGGTCAGCGCACGAGTATCGATTCCTTGCGCGCCGGGGATGTTCCATTTCTTCAAATATTCATCAAGCGACATTTCCGAGCGCCAGTTGCTGGGGATCTCGCTCAGCTCTTCGATGATAAAACCGCGTACGTGTGGCGATCGGCTTTCCTGGTCGAGCGAGTTCGTGCCGTAGTTGCCAATCAAAGGATAAGTCATCGCCACGATCTGTCCGCGATAGGAAGGATCGGTTAACACTTCCTGATAACCGGTCATCGCGGTATTGAAACAAACTTCGCCAACGCGCGTGCCGGTTGCACCAAATGATTCGCCCTCGAAAAATCGACCGTCTTCGAGGGCTAGGAGTGCGCGCATGTCACTGGGCACTGTCGATCTTCGCGCGCCATTTTCAAATCAGTTGAGTGTTGAATGCTCAAACGAAAAACCCGGATCGAAATCTCGATCCGGGTTTTTTGAAGTGTTACCCCGCTGATGCCGTTTAGGCGGATCTCCCGTTCCCTTTTTGTAACGGGCGGATGACCGTCGCCGTAGCGTCTGACTTCCAATTAAGGCCTGCCATCTTCTCCGAGCGACTCAGCCTCCTCAGGTTAGCCAATTAT
>JBKOYG010000083.1:0-13039 GCA_046725285.1 Verrucomicrobiota bacterium | reverse complement strand
CTCGTGTGCGTCGATCAGATTCGACAGCGTATGTCGTCCCGCACGAATTCGAATGGCTGCGTAAGTTCCGTTTGTCAGAATGACAGCTTGTTTCCCGTCCACCATGACTGACCACGGCGTGCCTGCGCCCGTAAAGCGCGGTAGTCTGTAAACGTAGAGCGTCTCTGGGTTTAAGGGCGACGCCGCGAGTATCGCTGCTGTGATTGTTAGTAGTTTTTTCATGTTTGTAGGAGTTCACTGGCCTGATGTTGTCATTCCCACGCAAGTCATGTCGACGTTCTTCAGGCCTATGCAAATGCACACGCGATTTTTGCTACTCCAGTGCTCAATTCGCACCGCCCCCTACAACAGCAAGCCTTGCGTGCGCAAGTCTTCGATCAAACGCGACAACCGCGTGTTCTCTGCTTCCACTTCGGCCAAGATTAACCGCAGCGCTTCCATCTTCGCTTTGTCACCAGTCTGAGCCAAGAGCATTCGCAGCGTTCGAGCGGTCGAGCCGTAATCGACCGCGTCCTCGCCCACAGGTGCAGTACTGGACTGAACGACACGTGCCTCGGTTTTGCCAAACTCGGTAGGCCAGCGCCGCTCAAGCAGAAATGCCTGCGCGCGCCAGTCGTCTGATTGCCTCACCTTATCCACTAACGCGATTTTGGACTGCCCTATCGCGCGCGTAGTTGCCTGCGAAAAATGCGGATGTTTCTCACGCCAGTCATAAAATGTCCGTTCGCCGATTCCGACAGCTCCGCAGACAGCCGAAACCGTGTGGCCTTGCGCCAACAGACCGCAGATTTTGCGCTGCAACTGCGCGTCGAGTAGCGTTTTTCGTCCCGCGCTCACGCTCGATTTTCGCTTCGCAAAGTGATTTCCTCTTGCAGTGTTCGCATGACGATTTCGCGCACTGCTGCGTAGTGGGGCTTTGCACGTTCCCACATCTCTTGAGGTTCGTTTTCAGTTGGATTCATAGGTGGATTCTCTTAGGCGGCTCGTTAGGTATCCATAACTCCGGCACTTTCGGGGCTGCCTTCGGTTCGTCCTGATAGACGTTGACGCCTACGCCTGACAGACCGTCCAGCGTTTCAGCGAACAGTTTGTCGGCTTTTTCTTTGTCGTCACCAGCTTGTTCCCTGCAGGCCTTGCGAGTCGCTGCGAGTCCGCGACGCGCATCGGCATCGACGGCGTAAAGGCGGTTCCGCGCGTGGGCGCCGTAAATTGGACGCGCCATGTTGTCGAACCATCGCGCTTGGTCTTCTCTGCGATCAGTGTTGTTCATGGTGTGGTTTTAATCTCTTGAGTGGCGCTTGTTTGCGCTCGCCGACCATGCCACCTGGTCGCTGAGCGTGGTTTCTGGAAATGTAGTTCGCCCGATAATTTATCAGGGCTTGGGGACGAATTCCGAAAAGCATCGTTACCGGGAAAACCGGCATCTTCTTTGCAGGATTGGCGGCGCATCGGCGATCGTACTCCCCGCTTGCCAGTTCAACTTTAGCATTTATCGCTCGCATTCTGTCGCGCCTCCTCCTCTAACCGCGACCATTCTGGTGGCACTGGAATTTCCTGTTTCACCGCTGAAACCAGTCCGTCGTAATCGTCGCCCATTTCTATGCGCTGATGGTTTTGGTATGTTTCACAGGTGTCCATCGGGAGAATTTTGCCGTTGTCCATGTCGAACCAAACACGCTTAAACTCCTCTCTGTTTCCCCGCTTGGGTGGATCGATTCTCTTCAAGTCGTCGCCAGTTGTCGAAAGACAGATGCAATGCGACGCTTCGAGGTTTCCGCGTAGTACTTCAAAATAGGTTTCATTTATTCCGAGCTTTTCCTCTGCCAGTTTCCGCCACGTCGCCACCGTCATCCACTTGCCCTCGATGAGCGCCAGTACGTCGATATGGTCGCCGTGTGTTCCGCAGGGCGACATGTACTCTGTCACTGCGATTCCATCGTACTGACCGACGGACGCCGTTTCTGCTGTTTTATCTGGTGCGGGATGAACCGCGATTACTGTACCCTTCATATGTTTTTTGTTTTTCTAATGCGGCATTGTTTGTTGACGCCTGCGATTGCCGCCGGTCGAGAGCGTGGTTGTTGGATGGTGTTTCATTTTTCAATCAAGAATCCGCGAATGACTTCTTTCACTTCCGGGTGAATTGCCACGGGCCAGTGGTTTAAAAATCGGTTGAGGCGCTTGATGACATCCTGCCGCCCCGGCTCGCTGCCGACGGGGAACGGTGTCCTGCGCCTGCGCTTTTTGATGGCTGATGCGAGCCGCCTCTTACCAGCGATGATTTCATCAACGGCTTCCGGAGCGTTGGTTACAACGTCCAGCGCTTGCTGTGCCTTACGCTGGCTCACCCTTGCATCGGCGGCGAGTAGCTCGCGTGTCCTAGCTGGGGCTGGGGCTGATTGGTCCCGACGGGGAGATTCGTTGCCCCTTCGCAAGTGCGCTTTCTGACGGACCAATGCTTCATCGGTCAAGGTCTGACCGCGCATTTTCGCGAGCAGTGTGACGCGCTGGTCGTCGCTCAGATGCCGTCTGAAAAGATTGAGCGATGCGATTTCGCTGATTATGTCTGTTCCGATGAATTCCGCGAAGGTCGGCTCGATGCCGAGTGCCTCGCAGGCTCTTAGCCGATGGACGCCGTCAACGATGACGCCTTGTTTCCGCAAAATTGGTTGAAGTAACCCGTTCGCTGAAATATCAGCAATCAGCTCTTCGAATTCTTTGTGTGACATTCCCGGAAGCATCAGGGCCGCAGGATGGATGTTGTATTTCTTCATGGTTTGAATGCTCCCCTCCACGCCTTGTCGTATGCTTCGCGTGCCTTAATCAGTTCTCTACGCGCTTCCTCGCGCCCTCCCGGCGCTTTCACATAGCGGCCCCACGCCTTGTCGTAGGCTGCCAGCGCCTCCTCATGCTCCGAGCGCGTTTCTGGTAATGTGATGTGTGCTTTCATTCGTTTTGCTTACTGTCTCAGGCGGCTGGTTTCGCCCCCGACTTGCCGCCGTCGCGGTCGTGGGTTGGTGGTCAGAGTTTGAAAGGCGTTCATGAGCGACTTTCGGCAATTTGCTCGCGCAATGTGCGCAGCGCGGTCTCCCGCACGGCTGCGTTGTGTCCGGCGTCCCTCCGTTCTTCGGCCACTTCGGCGTTGTAAGCCTTTCGGTCGATAACGCTGTCGATTGCGCCGCGTAAAAGCCTTTGCAGCACCTTCGGGTTTAGGGCTTCGAGTTCCCATACGAAGTCGGTCTTGTGGGCTTCGACGTAACGCTGGTAATTTGATGAGCGGGTCTTCGCTCGATCGTAATTCGTCGGCAATTTCAGCTTGCCGACTTGTTTCATTGTAAGCGCGACCCTTATTACTTCGACTTTGTTGACCTTGAAGTCGTCACGAAGGCGTTGTCCGAGCGAATGCGCTATTGCATCACCATCCGGGTCAAGGTCGCTGACTGCGAGGATGATAAGTTTCTCCTTGCCGCCGTCCTTATGACGCTTTGCGATGTCGTAAAGTGGCCGCGTCGAACATTGCCCGCGCCCGAAGGTGATCGGAATGCAAAACTCCATCGCAACCGGACTCAGAATATTTTGGAGCGTGTTCTTTTCTGCGACGATCTCGATGTGGTTGGGCTGTGATTGCATGAGATCGCGCCAGTAACCATTGAGCAAATCTTCCATTTGCCGAGCGTAGTAACTCGACAAATTCGGTTGCACTTTCCACATCGTGACGGGCCGCGTCGGGTCTTCGATCACGTCATAGTCGATGTAGCCTTCATGACGTGCGCGGGTCACGAGATCGATCAAAGCACGATAGCTGGCCTTGTTGTTGCGGTAACGCGAACCGGGCTTGTTGGAATGGATAAGCGGCGGGTCGTTTAACAACTGGTAGTGGATTTGCCGGAGACTCAGCGGCCAAAATTCATGTTGCTCCGAGATAACCAGCCGGGTCCGGCAGAGAAACTCGTTCTTGGCGGGCGAAATTTCCTTTCGGCGACTGCCTTCCCTGATGTCGATACACTCGACTTTGATCTTCGACTTCTTGCGACGATAAGCCGTCAGCGCTTTGTGCGCTTTCTCTGGGTCGATGCTGACAACCGCTTCGCGTAAAACTTCATCACGGCTTTTGATACGCTGCCTGTTGTGCTCGGCGAGTAACTTCAAAAATTGTCCGTCCGCTTTCGGGCCGCTGTGATAAACGTCGAGCCGTCGGCATGAAACCTTTGTTAGTCCGGCAATGCGCGACGCAACGTGTCGCCTGTGACCGGAAACGATGTAGTTATCGGCACTGATGACGATTGGTTCAAGGATGCCGTTGAGCCTGATTGAGTCGGCCAGCGCGATGGTCGCTTCGTCATCCGGTGTGACAGGCCGATATAGCTCGGCGTTCTCCGGCGAAGGATAAATTTTGTTGATCCCAATCAAAAGTCGATCATGAACGCCTTTGATCTGGTTACTCACTTGGGTGCTGCCTCCGCTTGCGCCCGGACGAATTCCGCGACGGCCTGATACGGGATCAAGGTGACGCCGCGCTCTTTACCTTGATCGCGAATGCGGATCAGTCGCAGCCAGCCGCGCTTCTCGGCGCTGTAATAAAACGACCGCGAAAGTCCAAAAAACTTGTCGCTGCTCCCCGGCTTAGGCAGGCGGAAAAATTCCGGTCGCGTGCTGGCCTGTTCCTCTGTGATCGCCGCTGGCATTCCAAGACATCAACGACGACAAACAAAAATGCGCGTGACATAAACTAGGTGGGTTTTTGCTACAATTATCTCCGGTGCACTTGTGCTTTCATTACTCGTGCGCTGAAATTAAGAGCACCGTTTCGGAGCCTGCCGCTAATGCTGCGGTACGCTGGCGAGGGGAAAACACGAGCAGCGTTTCCCATGAACCAAGTCACATCTATCCGATGAGGGGAGACCCGAAGGTGTGATCGACTTGAAATCCCTGTCTCGCCTGATAACGACACAATGCCAGCGAGACGAAGCCTAACCATTTGTTAGGCGAAAACGTGTAGACAACTCACCGAAGGCAGTGGCCAGGCGTCAAGGAACGGACGACCGGGAGCGCCGATTACCCACTGCAAACGTCATACGCGATGGCTACCTAACTTTAAGCGCCAGTTGCTTTGACACTTCGTTCCCTGTGATGGGCGAAGTGTCACCGCTCGCATCTTTCCTTCATTATCGCCAGTGTGCAACGAGCAAGCATTGAATTTGCGCTTTAGTCGTTAGGCTGGTTATGTAGCGACATTCCAGCGCACAACTGGTGAGTCCGCATAAGGATTCAAGAAGAGCCGTCCGTTCCGAAACGCGGGCGGCTTTTTCTTTATTTGTACTGGCTGCCAGTCTTTGGGCCGCGCCTGTCGGGGCGAACAGGGCAACCAGCTTGTTTCAGAGCGCGCCGATCAAGATGCTGTCCGGGGTTGTCCCTAAGGTAAATCTCATCGACTTCTGCAAATGTGGGGTTCTCGCCGCGATAAAGACCAGTGAGCGCAGCCTTGGCCTTTCGCCAAGCTGCTTGGATTTTCGCAATATCATCCGACTTTCCCGACTTTCGCTTTCTCGCGGACTTTCCTTCCAGTGCATCGGCAATTTGGCGCAATAATTGTGGCCGATATTTCGGTTGTAGATGGACTCCTCCGAGGCCTCCGCAGATAAAGCGGCCAACCCCTAGAGCGATCTCATCCAGCCGATCTATGTCAACGTGAGTGCCGTCCGCCATTATTAAACGTATCCCGCCGCGCGCCATTGCGTTTTGCACTTTCTCATTTTCAAGGATGCCGTCTGCCATTTGGATCAACTCCACGATGCGATGCACAAGATGATCTTGTATTTTGGGTGGACGCCCCCCGCGTTGGGCTGACTTTGTTGGGCGTCGCATCAGAGTTGCGCCTCCTTCCCGGTGCGAGAATTGGCCGCAACTTGATCGTCGTCCGAACGAACTTCCCGCTGCTCTGGCAACTTCAAAACACCGATCGGCGGGCCTGCCTTGAAATATACCGTCTTGTAATTAAAGCGCAGGTTTTCCATGAACTGTTCCGGCGGCGCGCTGTCTGCTTGCAGCTTTTTATTGCCCAGCGTCCAGATCGGCAACGTGAGCACCGGCTTAATTCGATCGTCGGTGGCGCTGTATCCCTTATCGTCATGAATTATTTCCCCGATCTTTGTCTGCCCTTCATAAAATTCGACTCTTATTGTCTCCATAGTGCGGTGAATGGCATTGCCGTTGAAAAGGCTGTGAAACAGTATCCGAGCATTGCGCCCACGACCGCCAACAGCGCCAGCAACAAGGTCAAGAGCTTCATAGTGAGGGCAACGATTTCGTGACGGCCTGGTGTAGCTGTGCCAGTTCGTGGTGCGTGTAGCCCTTGTGAACCTCGCGTGTTGCGTGTGCGGTGATCGCCATGCGTTGCTCTTCTGGCACGCCTGCATTGGCCAGAGTCGAGACGTGGGTCCTGCGGAATGAATGAAAGCCGAGCGCCCACACGTCGCGCGCGGCGCCGTTGCCAGCTTCACGGACTTTCCAGTTTTTGATGCAGGCCGCATTCATCAGCTTCCGAAATTGCTTGGAAAGATTTGCGACACGTCGTCCGGCCAGGGTTGGGAACAGGAACGCGTCGTCGCTTTTCGGTGTCGGGACCGACAACAGATAATCTTCCAGCGCCGGATGCATCGGCACTGTGTGTTCGTCGCCATGCTTCGAGTAATTCTCGAACACGACGACGGGCGGCTCCGAGTTAAAATCCAGATTTCGGAAGCGCAAGTTCGCGCAGTTCTCAAGACGCGCACCGGTGTAGAACGCAACCTTGATCAGACCGTGCCAATCGCCTTCGGCAGATTCGTCGAGAAGAGCTTTAACCTGCTCGATGGTGAACGGTTTCTTCTGGCGTTTCGTCGGTGAGAGATTGTCTCTGGCCGGTTCGACCGCCGTGCACGGGTTGTTCGAAATGGCGTGATCACGCCAAGCGCCGTTGAAGTACGATGACAGAATCGTTAGGTGGTCATTCAGCGTAGTCGCGGTCAGTCCGCTTTGCTTGCGATGAGCGCGAAAGGCGCGCACGTCACCGCTCGTGATCGATAAAATGTTGAGGTCGGCCTTCGGGCCGAGAAACTCAAGAAACTCGCGTTTGATCTGTTCGTACTTTGCGGACGTGTCCGGGTCTTGCGAGTCAACTTTGATCTTGCAGAAATGATCGAACCATTGCCGAACGGCGAACGTCCGCAGTCCTTCGCCGCCGTGGACGCTGGCGACAATCTCACTGATAAATTCGCGCGCTTTCTCCTCAGTCAACGTCCTTTCGCGCGCCATGTCCGCTGCGCGCTGCAATCGCATCGCCATTTGCATAGCTTTGCTCTTGCTGGTCAGCCCGGTCGATTTCTTGAGCCGTCGGCCGGTTGGGTCCGTGTAGGCGGCGTACCAATACGGGCTGCGACCTCTGGCGTCCTTAACTACGCAGGCTGTCTGGGCCTTGTAATGTCGGGCAGGACTGGGACTCGAACTGTTCGCGGAGGTCTTGTGATCCGAAACATTTTTTCGGGTTTTTCGGGCTATGTTCATATGGTCGTAGTCAGAACATTGTCAGAACAATTCATAATGTCAAACACGTTTCTCAAAGTCTTTTCACTAGGGAAGAAATGTTTTCCCCAGGACTAAAATGGAAGTCTAGGTTCGAATCCTAGCGAGGCAGCCACGTAAAAAGGTCTCGCGACCTCACGTGGCAATACAATGTCGCGATACAAATAGAAATCGCGTTGGCAGCTGAAAACTTTTACGCGCTTCGAATCCTAGCGAGGCAGCCACATAAAAGACCTCGCAGTCTCACCTGGCTGACCGAGTTCCAAACTTTTCGAGGTAACACCTTAATTGATTCCGAAATTAGCGCCTTCCGGCACCGCTCTTCAGATACCGCTCTCGTCCTTCCGCATCGAGTCGTTCTGTATACGCTTCGTAATAGATAAGTCGCTACGGCCCGCGGTAGCTTGTTGCAAATGAGGCACCTTTTTTGTGCTCCGATACTCGTCTCTTCAAATCCGCGGTAAAGCCGATGTAAAAACCGTTATCTGCAATGGAGTGCAGGATGTAGACATAGAACATGTCTTTCATTTAAACGACCGACCGCCTGAGGCGAAGCCTTTTGCGCGGTTCGAATCCTAGCGAGGCAGCCACGTAAAAGACCTTGCGCCCGCTTTTTGACAGATTCTTCAGTTTGATCAAATGCCCGAATGCCGCGCCTCGAGTTCTTCGACTGAGACGAGCGTTCGGTCGTTTGATTTTGGACGTGCCTGCTTACGTTTGTGGAGCCACGCTACATTTTTGGGCACTACGCGGCCTCCTTTTATAAGTGGCCGTGTTTTTCCGAGTTTTGGATCGAACACGCTAACGTCAGCAGGGAGTGCCGCCAGAAATCCACAAAAATCTGGCACGCCATTGTATTTGAACGCTGCCTCGCGCACCGTTTTCGCAGTGAGCGGACGGCGCGCGTCTGCTATTCGTGAATCCCGAACAGCAGCAGGCGAGAGTGAGTCCCGATACGGATAAGGCGCAGGTGTGGGCAAGAGCAAAGTCGATGAGTCTGGATCGGGCGGCGGTGCCGCAATTCGCACAGTTTCTTCGTACGGATAGGCGCCAGGGACTTTTATGGTTGGGATTGCCGAGTGACTCTGGTCGATAGATAAGGCGAGCACGATCAACATTGCGCCCGCGATGCCGCTAATTCCGATCAGTCTTGTGGCATGGTCCCTTTCCATACTGAAACAAATGGCCATCACGAGGAATGGTGATGGCGCCCCCTCTTCTTAATCATCTATACGGGAATCGAATGATGAAGTTCCCAAAAATGTGACGCATTTCCAAAAAATACATACGGGGCCTATGATCATGTGCATTGTGTTTTTGCAATCGGAGATTTTTCTTTGGGTTCGAGCGCCAAACCCCTCCAGACTGATTTCAGAGTGGGAAGCGCAACCGGAGTCCGATCTAAAAACTGCATGAAACGAAGCTTCCCATGCAGGAGCTCATCAGGCCTCTCGACAACGATTAGAGAGTGTGCGAAACACAACGCTTCACAAAACCGGGCAACCAAGATTTTCAGACGGTGCATGGTGCGTGGAGAGATTCCATGACCGCCCTTTTCAAGATTTTGTGGCGCAGGAAACACACCGTCTGATCCCCGGTTCAACAACGATGGTGCGGAATCGCTGATGATCTCACCGCAATGCTTACTCGACGTTAGCCTGACTGAAGGTGGTCGATCTCGTTGCGCGCGTCGCGTCTTTGCCGAAAAAAATCCTTAAGGATCGAAGCGCATTCATTTTGCAAGACACCGGATGCGATATCGCATCGATGATTCGAGGTGGGCATTTGCAGAAGGTTGATCACGCTTCCTGCGGCGCCGGCTGCGGGATCTGCGCAGCCAAAAATCACACGTCTGATCCGAGTGTGGATGAGTGCGCCCGCGCACATCGCGCATGGTTCCTTGGTCACGTAGAGATCGCAATCGGTGAGCCGCCAATCGCCCACCGCTGCCTCGGCCTGAGTTAATGCCAGCATTTCGGCGTGTGCAGTGGCATCTTTGAGCAATTCAACCTGGTTATAGGCACGCCCAATAATTCTTCCCGCGCGCACCACAATCGCACCGACCGGCACTTCGCCGGCTTTGGATGCTTTTAACGCCTGGTGCAATGCCTCACGCATGAAGCACTCATCATTTGGCGGTTCGATCATCAGTTCAAAGGAGTTTCAAGAGTTACGAAGTTGAAAGGTTACAAAGGCCGCGCCCGCTGCAACGTTGTAAATTTTCAACTTTTTAACTTACACGATCCTTGCCCTGAGAATTTCTTCGGCATATTAGGGACTGCTCATGCACGACAACATCGAGTCGCACTTGGTTGAAAAGCGTGTTTTTAAACCACGAAGGGATTTCGCGAAAAACGCACGAGTCAAGAGTCTCAGTCAATATCGGCGCATGTATCGAGAATCGATCCATCAACCTGCAAAATTCTGGGCGCGCGAAGCAAGTGAGCTGAACTGGCGCGCACGATGGAAAAAGGTTCTCGAATGGAAGGCACCTTTCGCGAAGTGGTTCGTCGGCGGCAAACTCAATATTTCGGAGAATTGCCTGGATCGACATCTTGGCGGTCCACGCCGGAACAAGGCGGCGATTATCTGGGAAGGTGAACCCGGCGACAAACGTACGCTTACCTATCAGCAGCTGCATCGGGAAGTTTGCCGCTTCGCGAATGTCCTGAAACGAAACAACATCAAAAAAGGCGACCGTGTCATTATTTACCTCCCGAATATTCCCGAGACAGCGATTGCCATGCTGGCCTGCGCGCGGATCGGTGCGGTGCATTCAGTCGTCTTCGGCGGATTTAGTTCCGACAGCATTCGCGATCGCATTGCCGACAGCGGCGCGATCGCGGTCGTCACCGCCGACGGCGCATATCGGCGCGGCGGAGTTGTACCGTTGAAGAAAAATGTTGATGAGTCACTTCATGATGGCACCACAGTCAGGCGCGTCATCGTTTTTCGTCGTGCAGGAAACGAAATTCACATGGAAGAGGGCCGCGACGTCTGGTGGCATCGCGAGCTGGAATATGTCCACGCGAACTGTCCACCTACGCCCCTCGACAGCGAGCATCCGCTTTATCTCCTTTATACGAGTGGTTCCACTGGCAAACCAAAAGGCATCCTCCACACTACGGGCGGTTATTTGGTCGGCGTTTACTCGAGCACGAAGTACATCTTCGACATTCGAGATGAGGATATCTTTTGGTGCACGGCTGATGTCGGCTGGGTCACAGGGCATAGCTACATCGTCTATGGTCCGCTCGCCAACGGCGCGACTACCGTCATGTATGAAGGCGCGCCGAATTGGCCTGAACCGGACCGGTTCTGGAAAATCGTCGAGGAACATCGGGTGAACATTCTCTACACCGCGCCCACGGCGATCCGCGCATTCATTCGGTGGGGCGACCATTGGGTGACAAAACACGATCTTTCATCGCTTCGCCTGCTTGGCACAGTCGGCGAACCAATTAATCCCGAGGCGTGGATGTGGTATTACAAAAACATCGGTGGCGGGCGTTGTCCGGTTGTCGATACGTGGTGGCAAACCGAGACAGGGACGATCCTGATTACTCCTCTGCCGGGCGCGATCCCAACGAAACCAGGCAGTGCAACACTACCATTCTTTGGCGTCGATCCGGCGGTTGTCGATGCGAAGGGGCACGAAGTCGGACCCAATGTAGGCGGCAAGCTGATCATTCGCAGGCCCTGGCCTTCGATGTTGCGCACCATTTACGGCGACAAGGCGCGTTATCGGCAGCAATACTGGAGCGAATTTAAAGGCAATTATCTCACCGGCGACGGCGCACGCCGCGATGAAGACGGCTATTTCTGGATCGTTGGCCGCATCGATGATGTCCTCAATGTAGCGGGCCACAGGCTCGGCACATCCGAGATTGAAAGCGCACTGGTGAGTCACCCGCAGGTCGCCGAGGCGGCAGTGGTTGGCAGACCCGATGAACTAAAGGGACAGGGCGTTGTCGCATTTGTGACGCTGAAAGCGAGCGTTAGCGCCACTGGTGGACTGAAAGCAGAACTGCGTGAGCATGTCGGCATGCACATCGGCGCAATCGCAAAACCAGATGACGTGCGTTTCGCCGAAGCGCTGCCAAAGACACGCAGTGGCAAAATTATGCGCCGCCTGCTAAAAGAAATCGCCAGCGGGGCGCGAGTCACCGGCGACACCACTACGCTGGAAGACTTCAGCGTGTTGGCAAAATTGGCCGAATCGGAAGAAGCGTAGTTCGTATAGGTTGAGTCTTGAGTTTCATTCGCACAGGCTTTCGTGAGATCGGATTGAAAATCCGTTGTTAGCCACTCGTGCTTAGTCACTTGCCTAGCATCCAACGCGAACATTAACGACCAATAATGACCATTCTAGACGCTTATAACGTCAACGTGGCGTCAACAGCTTCAACCACTGCTGCTACGCGCGCGCGCGCGCGTGGAATGGCTCAGAAGGAACGGGCCCACGCCGATATCGCCAGCAGGCACATCGGTGTGGGGACCGACGTGCCGGAACAGTTCGGTCATAAACGATTGGCAAAAGCGCATGACCTCGGTGTCAGATTTCCCCTTGGGATCGAAGTCCGCGCCACCCTTGCCGCCGCCCATCGGCAGGCCCGTGAGCGAATTCTTAAATACTTGTTCGAACGCGAGGAACTTAATGATGCTGGCACAGACTGTCGGATGAAAACGCAACCCGCCTTTGTAAGGGCCCAGGGCGCTATTCATCTGAACTCGGAAACCCCGGTTCACTTGGACTTGGCCCTTATCGTCGATCCAGGGAACCCGAAACTGAATCATGCGCTCCGGTTCGACCAAACGTTCCAGAATTTTAGCATCTCGACACTTCTTGCTGCGCTCGATGACCGGCCGGATCGATTCCAGCACCTCGGTCACCGCCTGAAGGAACTCAGGCTCGTTGGGATTCCGTTTTTTTATGACTTCGAGAACTTCCTGAATGTGGGCCATAAAATTCTTAGGATTTATTTGTCACGCTGTAAAATGATAAACCTGGTGCGCGATGCAGGGTTCGAACCTGCGTGACAAGAAAGATCGTTGCACTTCAAAAGCTGATCAAAGAGCATCTGCGTCACGTCGGCTTTGCATCGATCGAAATTGCCGAAGCGAGTTTGAAAGGCGCAGGCGTCGAAGCAGCTCGACGATTCCGCTTCCCAGACGCTGAACTCTTCGGCAAATTCCCCGCCAGCGTATGCAATATCTTGCTTGGCCACTCGCAGCGCTGCTGTTTGCGGTAATTTTCTTGCTGATGTTTCGCCCGCAAATCGCGGGCTTTCTGACGCGAGTGAAATCTGTTGGTCGGCACGGCGTCTCGACGCTCGCTCCTTCTGGCCAACGTTCAGTCGAGCAGCAAGCTGATGCTCCTACCTCGAGAGAAGTTCAGGATTTGTTGCAGACCTTTGACCCACCGGCTTTGCGGCAGCAGGAGCAAATTTTGATCGACGACCTTCAGAATCGCAGGCTC
>JBKOYG010000007.1:0-16274 GCA_046725285.1 Verrucomicrobiota bacterium | reverse complement strand
CAAACGTTTAGCCGATCTCTACAACGCAATCGGTTTTAACCGACATGCCAAAACGGAGTTTTATCGCGATTTCATCGCGCAGCTGAACGCCTCGGCCGACCGTTTCAAAACGGCCGAAGGCACGCCCGGAATGGTCATGCTCGTCTTCACTTTGCCCGGCTACGACGTCGTTTTTAAGGTAATCAAGGATCGATTCGATTTTCCCAAGGATACCACTCCGAACGAGGTGATGCGCCGCTACAAGCTGGTCTTCGAGCACGATCGCGTCGGGCGTTTAGTGGAAGCGCACGAGTTCGAGCACCTCCGCATGCGACGGAACCGATTCGACCCAGCCCTGCTGGAAGATTTGCTTCGCGCGGCCGGAAAGACGGTGCGGCTGGAAGGCGACGATGTCGTTATCGCTTATGCTTACGTCGAACGTCGCATTCGTCCGCTTAACATTTTCTTCGCCGAAGCCGACGCGACTCAGAGTGCAGCCGCCGCTCGCGATTACGGCCAGGCCATCAAGGATCTGGCCGTGTCGAACATTTTTCCGGGCGATCTGTTGACCAAAAACTTCGGCGTCACCCGGCGGGGCCGCGTCGTGTTCTACGATTACGACGACCTTTGTTTTCTAACCGATTGCAATTTTCGCGATCTGCCGCAGGCCAGCACGTACGAAGAAGAAATAGCGGCCGAGCCGTGGTTTTCCGTGCGCGAGAATGACGTGTTTCCCGAAGAATTTCCCACTTTTCTCCGCCTGCCCGCACCGGCGCGTGCCGCGCTGCTCGAACTGCACGCGGATTTATTTCATCCGGATTTCTGGCGCAGCGTGCAACGGAAGCTTCGAGAGGGCCAGATTCTGGAAGTATTTCCATATCGGCCCGAGCGACGATTACTCACTGCGAATTGAAGGTTAGTTAATTGCGGCCTTTTCCGCCCATGGACTGTGGAGCCTCTCCCGCGATTTTGTAGATACACTTCTTCAGCGAGCGTCTTTCGCTTTGAAGATATAGAATAAAAAGCCGAGCGAAGGGAACAAAATGACGGCGCCGGCTGCAGAGGCCTAGTTCGATTCTGTATTAACCAGCGGGGTATACGGGTAGGGCCCGACATCCTACGAGCTAAGAAAGCATTCTTTAGAAACCTATAGCTTAGTTGTTGGTGGCACTTGATGATACGCGCGTGGGCTGATTGGTCGATGTGCCCTTTGATGAGCAGATCGAGTTGCTCGATCTGCTTTTTGATTTGGTTGATCAAACTGCGATTCAATTTTTGCACGCAAGCATCGCTGACCCGCGCTGCTCGATTCTGTTCCATTACGAGCAAGTGCGTTAAATGCCGGCGTTGGCTCTCCAACTCTCGCAGATGCTCTTGCTCCAGCTTTGCGGCGGTGACTGTCTGCGGCCGCATCACCTTACCAAATTCGCACAGCAGCTCTGCATCGATTCGATCGGTCTTGGCCAAAGTTCCAGCCGCTCGCGCAAATTGCCGTACCCGGTTGGCTTGCACCAAACTGATTTTGACTCGCGCCCGCGCGAGCCCCTGGACCAAAGCGCGTTCGTACCCTCCGCTGGACTCACAAATCACCTGCACTGGTGTTTTGACCCGTTTAAGCCACTTGATCAGCTCTCCATGACCAATGGTGTCATTAGAGAAACGGCCTTTCTCGTTCCCGATTGCCGCGTCCAGATAAAACTTGGCGATATCAACTCCCATATAGACAAGTTGCTCTTTCACGTGATAAATAACTCCTGCTTCTAAAGATGCGAGCTGGCCAGGCCGGTCCTGCCCTCGGGGTAAAAGCCGGCTTGGTCGCTCCAGTAACTGTTCGAGTTTACTTCACACGCCCAAGGGCAGGTACGGATCGAACTAACGGACGCTCTTGGTCTAACCACAAGCCGCTTCATCGAGGATCTCGCACCTGCCGCCCTTTTGCACCAGATCAAAGTGCCTTTAAAGAAGATAGAGGCTTCATCGATCGGTTAGGTCTGTTTGGGGTTTACTCAGCGCACGCTGTCATCTGTGCCAGCGCAGGGTCTAGGTCTGTTGCAACGTAGGTGACTTTCGATCCGTCGCCGTGCTTCTCTAGAGTGCAAAATCCGAAAACGTCGTGATTGTCGCTCGACGTGACCCCTCGGTAGGAAGTGGTCACGTCAAGCTTCGTCCGGGAGCCCCGTATCGAATTGATCGTTATGATGACTTGTGGTGTCGCATGGGCGACGACTCGCGAGATCTCGTCCATTCGCGGTTCTTCAGTCAGTCGTAAGCTTCGAGCCCCCCCGGTTCGGGTCCTTTCAATGTCTGGCCGGCCAGCGGTGGAGACATCCCTTCTCCTGTGGCTAGGAATGCCGTCGGCGAAACCCCATGTCCGTGTCCGCTTTGGCAATTCTACCTGGGTAAGGTGCGCAAAAAAGCGGACATGGGTCAAACTTGGAAGCCCAAATTCGTTCTTGGTTATGCCAGTCTGTGGTGGAAAACTAGGGGTCGCATGAGCTTTTTGAGTTCGCTCTTCAGTGGCAGCGCAGAGGAACGTAATGTGGAGCGTGATATCCAAGCGCAAATTGTTCAGGATCTTATTGATGCGGCATGTCTACCGGAGATGCGCTTTCTGTCGTGCGGTCCTGTATTGATACGGCGAAGAAGGAAATTCGTAAAGAAGGCACCCAGCGACTACCAGCCAATTACGGAGACGTTCTGCTACAACGCGAGAAAACAGATGCGAATGTGGCCAACGAACTCGCGAAAAAGCGCCGAGAGGGAGTTACCGACGAAGACATTCGCGTCTACTGGAATGCTTCAGAACTGTGGAGAAGAACCACCGACCAACTGGGTCAGTTTCTGATGTATTCGGCGTGGAAGGGGTTGGTCAAAGAAGGGCAGAGTGACGAGGAAGCAGCACTCCACGTCCGGAGATTGTTTCCCTACTGGGGAAATCCTGACGATATGAGCGTCGCGTCAGGTGACAACCGCCCCCTCCCAATAGAGTTGTCGCGACGAGAAGACGCGTGGACGAGCAGGGAAAGGCAGAGGATCGGGGATCAGGCGTTCCAAGAACGGTGTCAAAGCTCGAGTAGCTACAACGCGGTGATTCGTGCTGAGATCCGAGCAGGGCGACTATAGCAACAGCGAACTCATTGACCTCTCCGAAGTCGCTCGTCAAAGTCGGCATGGTAGCGATTCCGCATCGTTATCGTGTCGTCAGCTTCTTCGTGCAAGTTGAGGCTCTTGAGTAAAAGCACTGAACAGAATAATAGCGCTTCCGTGGCGGCGCTCAGCGCTTCGGCGAGCTCGTGATCCTTGTAGCTGGGCTTCACCTCATCGAAGCTGAAGCGACGTGCAAGCTGCCGCGCACCCGAATGCGTGTAATCGGACAGGATTTTCCAGACCTCTTTGCCGAATATCTTGTCCAGTTCCGCAGCCTTTTGCGGATCTTCGACCGTTCCGAAGTAAACTCGCTTAATGTCGTTGCGCACCGAAATGCGCCGCCAGTCCAAATCGTCATTGCTCGCCTGCTCGACTTGTTCGTCAGTGGCGATCGCGTTGAACCAGAGTGAGCGGAACATGGCATCGTAAACCAAGCGGATCATCGCCACCGCGGACCCGTTCAACTTGGACTCTCTCAAGCGCCAGACCGCTTCATGATGTTCCAGTGCCTGATCGGCTGCTCCAATCACGAGCACCGTTCGCGTGTCGGTGGTGTATGTGTGGCGTGCCAGGAATTCACGTAAGCGCGTCCGGATCTCCGCGCCGCGCTCCGTCACATCTGCTAACAGCTTCATGCTCGTGTGCTTCATGCGCCACAACAGGATGATTACGGCCGCACCAGCGACAAGAACAAAGAGCGCGAGCAGATGGCTCAACGCCTTCTCCGCTTTGCTGTCTTCTTGCGATTGCGCACCAGCAATGGATTCGGCCGCGGCGCTCCGGCGAGCGCTGTCTTTGGATCCTCGCCAGCGATCATGCGCAGGTGCGCTTTGAAATCCTCAAGGCGCATCGCTGCCAGTTGCTCGCGTTTGATCGGTTCCGTCATTGGTCACCCCCTTTGAACTCGCCGGCCTGCACGCCCATGTGGTTGTGCGCTTCCAGCCAATAGGACACATCGCCATAGGGAATCGCTTTAAGCTGTTTGGGAGTTGGTGGTCTCAACTGTGAGCCTTCGTATATGAACATTAGCCGCTGCAAGTCCTTACAATAGGATTCAGCTGCCTCGAACCTCTCCACGTCGTTATCGCGTTTGTAGTCCGCCGCTCTGTTCACCATTTTGTGATGGATAAGCACAAGATAATAGGAGACCGAGCGTCCCCAGAATAATTTCGTCAATACCGCCAACACGGTTGCGACGAACCACAACACAATTGCTGCCCACCAGTGGTAAAAAAACGCCACGATTATCGAGCAGAAAAAAATGATCGACGTGATAAATGGAACATTACTCAGCCACCCTTCCATCAGGGCCGCTTGTCCAACTTTGAGAAACTGCTTTGCAGTCTCACTTTCCTCGGAATCGGCAGGCGCTAAAACCTTCGCCGCCCACATACTGGTATCAAACAGCCCGTCACTGAGCGGCTTCTTTTGCTTCGCATTGAGACCCGAGTAGATGACATCCCACCATTGTTTTTCTGTTTCTTCAGAGAGCGGCGGATATTTTTTTAGCGGCCAGTGCTCTTCAGGAATCTTCCACTCTCGCGCCATGTCTTGCCATGTGCTGCGGTACTTTTCCGTGATTTCATCAGGATAAAGGGACGTCGGTTTTGCCTCTCGCGCTGCCTTCTCAATCGCCTTTATTCCATCATCCGAGAAAATGTGTATTTTTGGTGGGCTTTTTCGCCCGCGCTCCGCTGTGCCGTACACCCAACCGCCAGTGTTCATAAGTTGCCACACCAATTCGCTTCGCTTGCGTTCCTCAAACGCTTCTCTATTTACACTACCCGGCCACGGCCGACGTTGTCGCTTTAGTAGCTCAGATAGAAGCTGAAGCTTCCGCCAGGAACGCTTCGCTGTTCTCAGTTCCTCCTGCAGGATTTGCCCGACTGGGGACGTGGGAAGCAACACATCTGGACGAATCCTTTTGAGCTTTTCCCACGTGTCACGATATGCAGTGCTTTCCTTCCTGAACTTTCCGTGATGCTTGTGAAGGCTCACATAAGCGCGTGCCAGCACTCTACTAACCCATTCTCGAGGCATACTGTTTTGCTCCCACATAAGCTGCAGCAGCCGAACAAAAGATACGTCGAACAACACAGTAAATTGAATCCGCGCTATCTCTCCAAGCTCTGTGTCCTTATCTAGATTCGCCAGGATCTGCTCCGTCCCAATATCAAGGTCAGTCCAAGGAATTCCGCGAATGGGTTCGGTTTTTTTCTTACCCTGCTTTTTGCTCATAACTTTTTTTCCGGGACCGTGACGGTTCTTAGCGTTTTGCGATGAGCGCAGACTTGCCGCCCCCGCCCCGCCGACCCCCTGGAGGATTTCAGTGACTGCTCCATTGCTCATCGCCTGCCGCGAGCAACCTCGACCGGTACCACATTCGACGCGTGCTCCGGCACGATGGCGAACCATGTCTTTGCCTGCTGCGGTGTTGCCAGTTCGCGGTAATGCCGGAAGATCATCTGCGGCGAGTTACCCGCTTCCAGTGCCACTCGATTAACGTCCTGAAGTTCAGCTAGCCGGTAACTGATGAAGGAATGCCGCAAAGCATTCTGCTTCCATTTGATCTTGCCGTTGTCAGCGGCACGCCGCATTGCTTTGAAGAAGCTGTCTTTGGTATCCGGCCAGACCCGCGCTCCATTGCGCGGCGCTATTGCCAACCAGCGGAGAAGATTCTCTGAGATTGGTACGATTCGCCGCGCTGCCGTCTTTGCCTTGTGCGCTGCGATTTCAATGAATCCCGGTCGTCGTTCTATGTCCGACCAGTCCAGTCGCAGGATTTCCGCCGACCGCAATCCGGCGAATGCGGCCAATGCAAGACAAGGCGTAACTTGCGGGGAAGCGTTACTGAGCAACGCCGCAACTTGCGCTGCCGTGAATATGTCCGCTGGCGTTCGCTTCTCATTACGTTTCTCTACTCGCGCGAGCAAATCAACTTCTTTCGACAGCCACTCGTGGCGTTGCGCGAATACGAAGAACGTTCTCAGAGCACGTAGGAAATTATTGTGACTGCGTGGCGATAATGGCAGACGCTCAAAGAACGACGCCACATCATCAGGGGCGATCTGGTTCACGTCACAGTGAAACGATTGGGCGAAAAGCCCAAGCCGGTAGCGCAGATCACGGAGATAAACGTCACTCACACCTTTCAGCGTTTTCTTGTCGATCATTTCATTAACCGCAACGGCAACGCTCTTGCGCTTAATTCCCTTGCCATGATGCCGGGCGTAGAAACGCGCTGCATCTGTCAGGGGTACGCCATCCAAAAGCTTCCTAGCCTCGCTATACTCGCGCGCGACGACATCCAGCGGGAGACGGAATTCTTCCAGAACGTCCAGCGCGGTCGCATAGATGTGACGATCATGGCCCGAAAAGCGTAGAGCATCCCCGTCGAGACGCGATAACCACGAGGCTTTTGCTTCGGCTACGTTCTCGGCTTCTTGGAGATCGCTAAAGTTCAGCCGGTGACGTTTCGAGACAGTCTTTTCCTTTTCGTCCTCGCCTTTCTGAGTTTCACGCGTGTAGTAAACGACGCGGTAGTACGTCCCTTCGGGCTTGCGATCACGATAAATTTTGGCCTCGGACGACCCGCGTTTTTTGACAATAGGGAATCGGACTCTTTTCATGTTTTCAGCGCTTAAGTGCGTTTCCACTGTCCGAAAAGTGACCGAAAACGCAAGCTGAACGTTAAAAAAACCCGCAGTTTACCTATGAAAAAGGCAAAGAGCGGGCAACGGGAATCGAACCCGCATGGCCAGCTTGGAAGGCTGGAACTTTACCATTAAGCTATGCCCGCGAGCTGTAACGACTGAATAGTGGCTGGTGACCAATGAATAGTCAAAGTGATTGGCAAGCGCGCCAATCACAGAATGACTCTTTCGTTCACGAAGGACGTGTGCTCTGCCTTATTTTTCAAACGCAGCAGCCACGAGAGTGGCATTGTGGCCACCGAAACCGAAAGAGTTATTTAGTGCGACGCGTACTTTCTTTTCGCGGGCGACGTTTGGTGTGTAATCGAGGTCGCATTCCTCTCCTGGATTTTCCAGATTGATCGTCGGTGGAATGACGGAATCGCGGATAGCTAGCGCACAGGCTGCCATTTCGATTCCGCCGGCACCGCCGAGCAAGTGGCCGGTCATCGACTTGGTAGAGCTGATTGCCAGCTTGTGGGCATGATTTCCAAACACCTGTTTGATTGCGCGCGTCTCGCAGATGTCGCCGATATCAGTGGAGGTAGCATGCGCATTGATGTAATCGACCTGATCAGGCGATAGGCGCGCATGGTCCAGTGCCATTTGCATGGCACGTGCCGCGCCTTCGCCATCTGGCGGCGGGGCTGTCATGTGATAGGCGTCGGCAGAAACACCGTATCCAGTGAGTTCACAGTAGATCTTCGCGCCACGTGCTTTGGCATGTTCCAATTCCTCCACGACAACAATTCCAGCGCCTTCGCTCATGACAAAACCGTCGCGATCACGATCGAACGGCCGGGAGGCGCGCTCGGGTTCATCGTTGCGGGTGCTGAGCGCTTTCATGGCAGAAAATCCGGCGAGACCAATCTCGACGATCGACGCCTCTGAGCCGCCGGCGAGGAAAACGTCGGCATCGCCAAATTTAATGATCCGCCACGATTCACCGATGGCGTTATTTGATGTGGCGCACGCGGTGACGATGCACATGTTAGGTCCGCGTAGGTTGAACTCCATCGAGATGAAGCCGCTGGCCATATTGCTGATGAGCATCGGGATCGTGAATGGCGAATTTCGCGCGGGTCCTTTCGTCAGCAGAATCGTCAGCTGATCCTGCAGTGTTTTTAGACCGCCGATTCCAGTGCTAACGATGACTCCGAAACGGTCTCGATCTTTCAGGTTCGCTGTGTCAATCCCGCTGTCGTCCAGCGCCATTCTTGCTGCTGCCATTGAAAGATGCGTAAATCGATCGGTGCGGCGGACGTCCTTCGGATTTTTGAAGAATGGCTTCGGATCGAAACCGCGAACTTGCCCACCGATTCTGCAATCGTATGCAGTCGTATCGAATGCATCGATCGTATGAATGCCGCTCACCCCGTTCTTGAGATTGGACCAGAACGTCTCCACGTCGTTGCCGAGCGGCGTGACGACGCCCAGACCAGTTATAACTACTCTGCGATCGGTCATGGCAATGAATCGTTAAAGCGTGAAGCGTTGAACGTTAAAACGTCAGCTCGTTCCCATTCCAACGCTTTGAACTGTTTGAAAGAGTTTTCCTTCGGTCTTGATAGAAGGCGCGATGATAATCTCCGTTTGCTGAAATTCGGCGATATTTCGAGCGCCAACGTTGCCCATGCAGGTCGTAATCGCACCAACTAAATTTTGGCTGCCATCGTCAACTTCTGCTGGACCAAACAGGATCTGTTTCAGCGAGCCAGTGGCGCCGACCTTGATGCGCGTCCCTCGCGGGAGATTAGCGTGCGGCGTTGCCATTCCCCAATGGTATCCGCTGCCCGGCGCTTCGTGCGCCTTGGCAAAGGCACTTCCCACCATTACGGCGTCCGCACCGCAGGCGAGCGCTTTGCACACATCGCCGCCTCGGCTCATTCCGCCATCAGTGATGATTGGCACGTAACGCGATGTCTTTTTGAAGTAAGCGTCGCGCGCCGCCGCACAATCGACGGTCGCAGTGACCTGTGGAACACCAAGTCCAAGCACGCCCCGTGAAGTGCAAGCCGCTCCTGGCCCGACACCGACCAGAACCGCAGACGGCCCACATTCCATTATTTCGAAGGTCACTTCGTAACCAACGGTGTTTCCCACGATCACAGGAATGCGCATCTCGCGGCAAAACTTCTCCAGATCAAGCGACTTGTACTCCGACGAAATGTGTCGCACAGTTGAAACTGTACTTTGCACCACGAAAACGTCCGCCCCAGCTTCCTGTGCGATCCTGCCGAATTCGGCGGCACGTTGCGGAATGGAACTGACCGCCGCCAATGCACCGCCGTCTTTGATCTGGCGCACACGCGCCGCAATTAGATCTTCCTGAATGGGTTCCTGGTAGATTCGTTGCAGCAGCGCAGTGATCTCGGACTTATCGGCCTCGACGATTTTTTGCAGCACCTCCTGCGGATTTTTGTAGCGCGTTTGGACTCCCTCGAGATTCAAAACGGCGAGCCCGCCCAATTTGTTCATGGCGATGGCGAAGCGCACATCGACGACCCCATCCATGGCGCTGGCAAGGATCGGAATTTTCAATTCGAGCGGCTCCGCTTTTCTGCGCGGTAAACGAAAGGTGATATCGACTTCGTTCGGATTAATCGTCACGCGCCCGGGTACCAGCGCAATTTCATCAAATCCGTAGGTCACGCGTGCTTTGCGATTCCGGCCTATCCACATCCCCATGTTAAATTTGCTCCATTCTAAATCGTTCGTTTAAACTTCCACAGCGCGGGCAGCGGGGAAGCAGGGCGTCCGTTCGATCCTCAAATTCGAACGCGCAAATCACGCAGCGCAGCCGATACTGCAGAGCCCGTCGCTCCCGCCGCCGGCGATTCCATTCTCCCACTATCCAGAAGAGAAAAACCGCCGCAAGAAAAAGCAGCAAATAAATCGTGACCAGCGCGGCGAGACTAACTCGAATCACGGCGTGGCGTGGCTTGGCGGTCTTGCCTGCGGGCGCGCAACGTCGCTTCCCCACTCAATCGTCGCGATCCCCCAGATCAAAAATGTATTGGATTTAACGTCGCTCGGAGCGCGTCCGGAGAAACGGCAACGCACGAGATAAAGGCGCGCCTGTTCATCCAGCGCCGGATCCCCTGAAGAATTCATGGGAAAACAATACCTAATTTCACCAAGCCAGCTTACGGCCACGCGAAAACGAATCGCTTCAGGCGTCTCCGCATTTGAAGCAACGAACTTTGGCGCCGGCAATGTCGCAGTTCCGAAAGCATCGAGCTCGCTTGAAAACGAAACAGACGTTGCGATCGGCCTGGCGGCGGGAGCATTCTTTTGGCGCGTGAACGGTACAGCGCCGGGCGGCTGAGAGTCGGGGGCGCGCGAATCCGCTTCCAAAGGTGGAAGTTCCTTCAGGGTTGGTTCCATTGCACGGTAGGAAGGCACATGCTCAACCTTCGGCAGAGCGCGGAATCCCGCCTCCGGCGGACGATGAGTTGTAAAAGCAACCGCAGGATCTTCTGCATCGATCCAGCGCAGCAGCGTGCGGCCTTCTTCAGATGCAGGGGTGATCAAAGCGACGCGTGCCGGCGGCGGCAGAAGCGTGACCGTTGGTGGATAAACAACCTGAAAAATGTAAAAGCAGACGGCGTGTGCCAATAAGGAAAGCGCCAGAAAGGGTAGAAGGCCTACACTTCGACGCCGCGGTGAATCCCAGCTAAAGAGCAGCGCTTCTGTTGCAAAATCAGGGTTAAGACTGTTCATCGTGGCGGCGCGGCGGCGAGTGCGACAGATGTTATGCCGTGCTCAAGCGCAGCATTTGTCACTTCGGCAACCGTTTCGTAAGAAGTGGATCGGTCCGCCTTGATGATAATTGATTGGCCTTCGCGCTTGGCCGCGTCCAGCAAAGGCCCGAGTTGTTCCATGGTGACCCGCTGGTCGCGGAAATAGATGGCCGGAACTGCACCCCCAGTGATGCTGATGATTTGCTGGTTAGTTTGCGGGCCAAGCGTAAAACGAGAGAACGGCATTGAAACGGAAATACCCTGTTGCAAAATAAAATTGGAACTCAGTAACAGGAAAAAAACCAAAAGGAAAGCGACGTTCACCAGTGCCACGAGCACAAGCCAGGCGAAGTTATAATTAGTTGTGCGGACGAGTTTCATGAATCAGGGCGTTTTGAGTGTAACCCTTAACTGCCGACCTGCAGACTGCTCAAAACTTCAAACTGAAAACTTAAAACCTTTGTGGTTATAAATCCGGGCGCGCTTCGAGCTCGCGTGCGGTCTCATCCGGGGGTTGAAAGCTGATGATCCCGCTGATTGGGCGACTCTCAGTCAACATGTGCACAATTTCGATCCCTGCCCGCTCCATGTCGTGGAGCATGTTATTCACGCGGGAAGAAAGGTAACTGTAAGCGACGAAAGTGGGTGTAGCTACAACCAGACCCGCCGCAGCAGTTAGCAAGCTCTTATATACGCCGCTGGAAAGCTCAGTCACAGTGGC
The DNA here is from genome assembly GCA_046725285.1 of Verrucomicrobiota bacterium. Taxonomy (GTDB): domain Bacteria; phylum Verrucomicrobiota; class Verrucomicrobiia; order Chthoniobacterales; family UBA10450; genus Udaeobacter. The sequence continues at coordinate 4,992 of JBKOYG010000007.1, read as the reverse complement.
GTAGCCGCCGCTTGAGGCGATCGTCGCAAACGCATCGATCATTCCGGCCACCGTCCCCAGCAACCCGAGCAACGGCGCCAGGAAAGCTATGGTAGCGAGCACGGGGAGAAACCGTTCTAGCTTCGGCACTTCGAGTTGGGCGGCTTCTTGCACGATGTCGCGCAATTCTGCGCGAGGTGCATCGTGCCGGATGATGGCTGCATGGATCACTCGAGCTACTGGGCCTGGCGTCCCGGCCGATTCATGGAGTGCCTCTGCGAAATTGCGTCGCCGAATCAGATTCGACAGTCCCTTGAGGAATTCGCCCACGTGAATCGTAGCACGGTGGAAGTAGAAGAAGCGCTCGGCAAAAACGGCGATCGAGATGATGCTACACGCCAGAATTGGCCACATTAACAACCCGCCTTTTTGGATGTAATCAATCACGCTGGTTTTGTAGTCTTCTTTAACGGCTGTGGCAAGCCGACAACCAGATGTCGATACGACTGGTCGCTCAATGCAACAGTTAGCATTTGGCGATGATCAAAATGGCTTCTATTGTCGGGAACCTTTATCGCGGCCTTTAGGAGAAGAAGACGGGCGGACCTTGGCGGCGCTTTTGCCACCCACTAATTTGCCGGACGCGTCAAACACGGAATAACCGGTCTGTTTGCCCGATGCATCGTAACTATAAACGATCTTGTGTAAAAGCGTGCCGTCTTCAGCACTTTGAGTCTCTTCCAAAAGACGGCCAGCGTCGTCATATTTGTAACGGCTCTTGAATCGAAGCCGGCCATCAGGTCCCGAAATTTCGCCGCTGGAAAAGCGTCCCGCATCATCCAGTTCGTAACGAATCGTCTCTCGGAGTTTGCCATCCTGATCAGTGGTTGTCGCGACGGCTTTGTGCTGCGCGCTGTCGAACTTGTAAACTGTTTGTGAACCATCGGGGTGCATTGAAACGGTGACCCTCACGGCGTCGCTCCGAGGTTGTTCTGGAGACTGACTCAATCCGATTGTGGCGCCACAGACGATAAGCGCAAAAGTCATCGTCAGTCCTCCCCGGAAAAATTTCATGATCCCAGGAGCTTACGGTTGAGGCGGGTCGGCGCAAACAGGCCTGAAATTTTTTATTGACCGCGTGGGAAGAAGGTGGTTAAAAGTGGGGTCAAGTGGAGCAAAATGGATGAATCCCCAGTGATCCATGGACAACGATTCTATATCCGAACGTTTCTATGCCGGCGAGTTCCGGCATTCCATCGACGATAAGAATCGAATCACCATTCCTTCCCGTTGGCGGCGGGACAAAGCCATGGAATTCATCCTTTTGCCTGAGGCAACTGATCAATTCTTGCTGGTCATGTCGCCGAAGGAGTTTGCGCGAATGAGTTCGGCGGCACAAACGAATCAGGGCGTTTCCGCGCGTGATCGCCGGATTTTTCTGCGCCACCTGCATTCGCGCGCTCAGCACGCGTCTGCCGATCGACAAGGACGTCTTGTTCTACCCGAGGAGCTTTGTCGAAAGATCGGACTGAAAGGCGAGGTGGCTCTTGTTGGTGGGACAGGACGTTTTGAGATTTGGAATCTGCAACGCTGGAAACGAGCGCACGAGGAGGAAACAGCTACTTACCAGCACGTGGCAAACGTCATTGGCTTATAATCAGATGCTTGGTCAAACTGTAATCAATACATTTTGGTTTGAGCGGCCTTTGTGGGTGGCCGTTGATCCGTTTACTGCCGAAGAGGAGGCACCCGAAGTGGAGGAATTTATATATCACCGTCCCGTGCTTGAGAGCGAAGTGCTGGAATTACTCGAACCGAAGCCGGGTTCGCTCGTCGTAGATGCCACGTGTGGTGGCGGTGGCCACACCGAAGCGTTCTTGGAGAGCGGGGCCAATGTTCTGGCGCTGGATCGGGATCCTGACGCGGTTCAATACGTCAGCGAGCAACTGGCGCGCTTCGGCGACCGCCTCGCTGTGCGACAGGCGAATTTTAGGTGCGTACTCAGCGTTCTCGATGAGCTTGGAATTCGAACGATTGGGAGCGCGCTTCTTGATCTTGGCGTCTCTTCCCGGCAACTCGAAAATGCAGACCGCGGGTTCAGCTTCATGCGAAACGGTCCCCTCGATATGCGCATGGATCCGCGAGCCCAACTGACTGCTGCCACGATCGTAAACGAATACAGCGAAGAACAGTTGACGCGCTTGTTTCGTGAGTTGGGAGAGGAGCCGGCAGCGCGTCGCATTGCAAGCCTGATTGTAAAGATGCGAAAGACTGCACAGTTTCGCGAAACCCTGCCGTTGGCGCGGGTGATCGAAAAGGCTGTCGGGCGACATGGTCGACTTCACCCAGCCACCCAAGTCTTTCAAGCGCTGCGGATGGAGGTAAATGACGAGCTTGGCGCGCTCGAAGATGGCCTGCGAGCGTTAACTGCGCGGCTTGAGCGGGGTGGGCGCATCGCGGTGATCACTTTTCATTCACTGGAGGACCGGATCGTGAAGAATTTCTTTCGCGATCGTAGCCGGGAATGGCTCGACAAGCCGGAGTGGCCCGCGCCGCAACCCAACCCGGATTACGATCTTAAACTGATTACGCCAAAACCAGTTGAGCCGACCGAAGAGGAACGGCGCACGAACCCCAGGTCGCGCAGCGCAAAATTGCGCGTAGCCGAAAAGAGTTAAATGAACCGTTCGCATCGAAGAAATTGCAACACGGTAAACGCGGCGTCGCTCGCGCGCTGGATTGTGGTAACAGCGTTTTTGGCGCTGGCCGGGTTGAGTTACGTTTATTTGACGCTCCAGCTCTACCATCTGGGCGAGCGCAGGAAGGCGGTCGAAAACGAGCTCGCTTCTCTTCGCACCCAAAACGACATAGCCAACGCGCAAATCGCGGCGTTGACCTCGCGCTCTGCGTTGCAACGCCGTTTGAAGGAAGGCTATTTGAAAATGGTTCCGATTTCGGAAGCCAACATAGTGCGGCTCACCATGCCTGCCCGCTCAACGGACGACGACGCGATCCAACCTGTAGCCAACGCTTCCAGCACAAAATGAATGCAAACAGTCGAACCCGTTGCGTACTGGTGTGTGCTGCTCTGATCGGACTGTTCAGCATTTTTTCATTTCGTTTAATTTATCTGCAGGCAATTAAGCACGACGAATACGCCGGTCTCGCCGCTGAAAAACACGTTTATAAGCAGGTCATCCACGCAGAACGCGGGACGATCCTTGATGCGAATAACGAAGTCCTCGCGGACAACATTCCTGTTCAAACCGTAGTGGCAGACGCCACGCATCTTAATAATCGGCAAGCAATCGTCGATCTTGTGAGCGAAGGACTCGGGCTTCCTCCCCCGCAGGTCGCGGAAAAGTTAAGCAGTGAGCGCCGTTACATCATCATCAAGCGTGAAGTGCCCGAGGCGAAGGCAGGCGCGCTGCGTGAAAGACTTCGCACCGCTAATCTGCGTGGGATTTATTTCGAGCACGATGCCACTCGCGTTTACCCAAACGGCTCGATGCTTTGCCATGTCATTGGATTCACCGACTTCGACCATCACGGTATTCAAGGAGTGGAAGCATCAATGGAGGAGTACCTTCATGGGCAGGATGGTTTTCGCTTTATCGAACACAACCGCGCTGGCCAGGAGATTGTGCCTTATCGCGGACAGGAGCGGCCGCCGCGCGACGGCTATCAGGTTCATCTGACGGTCGATCTTAGTTTGCAAAACATTGTTGAGAACGAGATCGACGCCGCCATGGAGGAGTATTCTCCTCAAAAAGCCACGATTATTTTAATGCGGCCGCAGACGGGCGAAATCCTCGCAATGGCTAATCGGCCGGATTTCGACTTAAACCTTCGCGCCGAGGCCAAGCCTGAAGAAATGAAAAACCGGGCCATCATCGACATGATGGAGCCGGGCTCCACCTTCAAGATTGTTGCCGCCGCTGCTGCTCTCAACGAACGCAAGCTGCGGCCTGATTCGACGATCTTTTGCGAGAACGGTCTCTGGAATTTCGGCGGCGCGGCCCTGCACGATCATCGCTCGTTTTCGTATCTGAGCGTGCGCGATATACTCGTGAAATCGAGCAATATCGGCGCGGCCAAGCTCGCCCTGAGTGTGGGTGACCAAAGGTTCTACGAATACATACGCCGATTCGGTTTTGGCGAACGGACCGGAATTGAGCTGCTAGGTGAAATCGGTGGACTCATTCGGCCTCCGAAAGCATGGAGCAAAATCTCGATCACGCGTATCCCTATGGGCCAGGAAGTCGGAGTCACGCCATTACAAATGACAGTAGCGATGGCCGTGATTGCTAACGGCGGCAAATTAGTCACGCCACGCATCATAAAATCCATTACCACGCCGGAAGGCAAAACCGTCAGCTCACTTTCCCCTGTTGTGCTGCGTCAGGTAATTTCTCCTGAAACCGCCAGAGAAATCGGCGATGCGTTGCGCGGTGTAGTGAGTGATCGCGGCACCGCCGCTGCTGCTGCTGTGCCCGGTTTTACGATCGCGGGCAAAACCGGAACCGCGCAAAAAGTTGATCCGAAAGGCGGATACGAGCAGGGGAAGTATGTTGTTTCTTTCGCTGGCTATCTGCCGGCGGAACATCCCGAGTTTGTAGGTCTGGTGGTGCTCGATGACGCGCACACCAGGAAACCGGAGCTAAACTACGGTGGGCTCATCGCAGGACCAATTTTTTCCCGAGTAGCGGAGAAGGCGGCCCGCTATCTAGATCTTGAGCCGCATGAGGAGATTCGCAAAGCGATTCCCGTAGCGCGAGTCGAAAAACCCACGCCGGCAGAACGAATTCGCAAGACGGGGCCGGCGGAACGAATCGCCTTAACCAATGCGTCCCGTCATTGAACACCTCGCCCTGGTTCGCGGCTGCGAATCCGTCCCATTGCGGACATGTTAAAGCCTCATGCAGCTCAAGACTCTCCTCTCCGCGACTGCAGTTCGCCAGATCATCGGGACACTTGATCGCACGGTGGAAAACATCGCGTATGACTCGCGGC
>JBKOYG010000072.1:0-5584 GCA_046725285.1 Verrucomicrobiota bacterium | reverse complement strand
CGAGCCCATGAACGCGTATTGAAGAAGATGTTCTGGGCGCGCATCGATATTCGCGCCTGCATCGATCAAAACGAAGACATTCGTTTCGGTCGGAAGCACGGCCGCGATACCCGGCCGATCGATTCCTGGCAACGTGCGAAGTTTAATCGTACCTGCGGCGACGGCCGCGCCCGTGTGACCTGCGCTCACGACTGCATCCGTTTGCCCGCGCTTCACGAGATCGAAGGCGCGGCTTACTGATGAATCTTTCTTTCGTCTGACCGCTGACCATGCGCGGTCGCTCATATCAACTACTTGCGTCGCGTGTGTGATCTCGATCCGGCTGTCGTTGCAGCCATGCTTCTTGAGTTCCGCCTCGATCCGCGCGGAGTCGCCAACAAGAAAAAGTTTATTGATGTGATGGTAATCGCGCAGCGCCATAACGGCGCCGGCAACGAGGTTAGGCGGGCCAAAGTCACCGCCCATCGCGTCGAGGGCGATCTTCATCGGTGCGAAACTTTGCGGACTTCAGCCGCTGAATGCAACTTATTTACCCTCGAGCGTCAACACCTGTCGCCCGCGGTAGTAACCGCACGACGGGCACGCGATGTGCGAGGGAACCGTGCTCCCGCACTGCGGGCATTTGTTCAGACGCGGAGCATGCCACCGGTTCGCCGCTTTGCGGGTGCGTAATCGCATCTTGGATGTTTTACGTTTTGGGACTCCCATATTTCGCGAGCGGACACAAAAGCAGAAGAAAACAAAAAGGCAACAGGGTTCAGCGTCTTGAGCTTACTTGAACTTTAACTTATCCAACGCACTCCAATCCAATTTCCGCTTTGTATCCTGCTCCACTGTCTCTGGTTGTTTCGCCTTGCAAACACGATTGCCATCTCTGTCGCAGCGCGGATGCGCTGGCAGGTTAAGCAAGAGGTCCTCGCGCATAAATGGCGTGAGATCGACCGTCTCCGGCCCATGTAGTTCGGTGTGCACGGCAAATGCGGGCACGTGGATTTCGTACATGAATTTCTCCAAGCACGATACGCAACTCAGCTCCACTGGCTGCGACAACGAGCCTCTTGCCCAAAGCGCACCTCCAGCAACGCCCACGTCGATGTTGTAATGCAGCCGGCCAACGCACCGAATTCCCTCCGCTTCGAGGTCGTGGATCGGGCAATCCTCGTCGCCGTCGAGATGCAGACCCTGCGCAGGAATTTGTTTGAGATGAATTTTCATTGAATGACGAATGACGAATGCCGAATGCCGGAGGAATGACGAAACCCGAATGCCGAAGAGCCAGCGTTTGGAGGGCGTTTCGTCATTCGAACATTCAGAATTGTTTCGTCATTTTTTTAAACGTTTCTGCGTAATTTATTCGTTAGCGCTCTTGCCACCGGCGCGGGGACAAATGCCGAGACATCGCCGCCGAGGTACGCGATTTCCTTCACGATGCGAGAGCTTAAATAAGTGTATTCCTCCTTCGGCATGAGGAAAATTGTTTCTACCGCGGCATCCAATTTCCGGTTCATCAGCGCCATTTGAAATTCAAATTCAAAGTCGGAAATCGCACGCAGGCCGCGAATGACCGCTCCGGCTTCTTCTTTCCTGGCGAATTCGACAAGCAATCCTTCGAACTCAGCGATTCGCACGTTGTCGATTTTCCCCGCTGTTTCGCGCAGCAAATTGAGGCGTTCATCGAGTGAGAAAAGAGGTTGCTTCTCATCGTTGTGCGCCACAGCCACAACGACTTCATCGAACAGTTTTCGCGCGCGCTCGATCACATCAAGGTGACCATTTGTTACCGGATCGAAGCTGCCAGGGTAAATCGCACGTCGCATCTGCGAAAATTCGCAGAGGAATGGGAAAATGAAAAGCGTATTGCAAAGCAATGACGAGGAACGGAAGCACAAACTCTTTGTCCGAGTTGCCTAAAATTCTTGAGACACGAAATTGATCATCACTCCTATGGGCGATCTTATGCCATACAAGACCATCGCCGTGGCGAGCACGTTTTCCCCGCGGTTTAAACAGGTGCTTGCGGAAGCGAAACAAATTCGGGAACGCTTTTCGGCCGATCTTCACTTGATCTATGTGGGCGAACGCAATGAGGAAATAGCAAAAAAGTTTAGCGACGCGCTCGCGCAACTGGAGCTTCCGCCCGATTCAAAGATTCATTACGAAAAGGGAGACCCCGCCGAGGCCATACTGCGCGCGCTCACTCGCGAGAAAATCGACGTGATCATCGCCGGCGCACTCGAAAAGGAAGTAGTGTTGCATCCATTTCTGGGCAACGTCGCACGCCGCCTTGTGCGTGAGGCGCCGTGCTCGGTGATGCTGTTTACCGCGCCGGCAGCAAAACCCAAACCGCTGCGCCGGATCGTTTTTATTGCCGATTACTCTGATGCCAGATTGGAGGCTTTGAAGAGAACGCTGCCGTTCGCTGCGGCGGAATCGTGCGAGCGGCTTTATGTCATTCGTATCATTACCACGTTTGATCAGGCGCGCGCATCGATTCATGGGAACACAAGAAAAGGTGCAAAGCCGACTGGGGACGATGACGAAGAAGAAGCGTTGGAAAAATTCGTTTTGTCGGCCGGCGCAACCGACGTTCCGATCGAGGCGCGCTGCATCCGTGGAAACACGGGTCTGGCTGCGTTGGATTTTGTTCAATCGGTGAAAGCGGACTTGCTAGTAGTGCCGCTACGGAAAAATGCCGGTGGTGCTCAGCAATTGCCCAGTAATATCGCGTGGGTCACCGACGTCATTCCGTGTAATCTCTGGGTAATTCGGTGAATTAGACTGTCGATCTTGCGCCTGACTTATAGAGGCGCTTGCCGCGGCGAGCGCCTTTCCATTCGATTCCACGTTTGATACAACGGCGGCCACGCATGGAGCCTGAATTTCAACCGTACGGTTTGCCGCATCTCACGGTCATTTTCCTTACGATCGTCCTCCCGTTTGCGCTTGCCGCGATCGTGTGGCGCACAAAATCTGCCCGCGCTGAAAAGATGATCGTCGGAGTGCTCTCCGCGGTGCTCCTGTTGAACTATGTCGCCTACTTGATTTTTGTGCGCAGTCACTTCGTGGTGCGATGGCAGGATATGTTGCCGCTGGAGCTGTGCGATTGGGGAATTCCCGTTGTAATCGTGGCAATGTGGACTGGAAGTCAGCGCTGGTTCGAGGTGGCGTACTTCTGGGGAATCGGCGGCACATTGCAAGCCGTGCTCACGCCGAACCTGCACTTTGGCTTTCCAGATTGGCGATTCATCAGCTTTTTCACCTCGCATTGCGGCATTATCATCAGCGTAGTCTTCCTGATGTTGACTCGACGATATCGGCCATATCCCATGTCGATCGTGCGCGTATTTCTCTGGTCGGAACTTTACTTTGTCATCACGTTGACTGCCGATGCCTACACTGGACACAATTACGGATTCTTGCTGCACAAACCGGAAGCATTTTCAATTTTGAGTTTTCTCTCCGATTCGCGCCCGCTTTACCTTCTGCAAATGCACGGACTGGCGTTGCTGTTCTTTCTCGGCTTGTATGCACCCTTTGCCATTTACGATCTGGTGAGGCGAGCCCGAGTGACGAGTGAATAAGAAGCGCTGTCATTCCAAGCGGAGCGAGGAACCTCCCATTCCGTCATGGTCACACTCGGTAATTTGAGTAATGTTCCGCGCGATTGGGAGGTCCCTCCCCAGCTACTTGAAGATGTCGGTTTAACGAGATGATTTACGGGCGGCAAGTAGCTGGGTCGGGATGACACGTTGAGCAAGTCATGAGCGAGAAAACAAAGCCATTGCACGTTGGCAAAGTCACCATTGGTGGCAAACGTCCGGCGTTCATTCTAGGCCCGTGCGTGATCGAGTCGGAGAAGTTTGTCTGGCGGATGGCGAAGAAGATCGCCGAAATCTGCGTGACCGAAGATGTCGATTTCATTTTCAAAGCCTCGTATGACAAGGCGAATCGAACTTCAGTGCGCTCCTTTCGTGGGATCGGTGTGCGCGACGGCTGCGAAATTCTTTCGGCCATCGGCCACGACTTGAAAATTCCCGTCACAACGGATATTCATTTGCCTGTCGAAGCCGAAATTGCCGGCGAAAAGATCGACATGTTGCAAATCCCCGCGTTTCTTTGTCGGCAAACCGATCTGCTGCAGGCCGCGGCGGAAACAGGGCGCTCGATCAATGTTAAGAAAGGTCAGTTTCTCGCGCCGTGGGATGTGCGAAATATCGCCGAGAAATTGATTGCGTTTGGCAACAAGAATTTCTGTTTCACGGAACGCGGCACCACGTTTGGTTATAACAACCTCGTTGCCGACATGCGCTCGCTCTATTGGCTGCGGAAGGCTGGCTATTGCGTGATTTTTGACGCGACCCATTCGGTGCAGCGGCCGGGTGGAGCAGGGGATTCTACGTTGGGCGATGGAGTTCTGGCGCCAGCGCTCGCCAGAGCGGCGATGGCCACAGGATGCGACGGAATTTTCATGGAGGTGCATGAAAACCCCGGCCGTGCTTTGTCGGATGGGCCGAATCAGATTCCCCTAAAGGATTTACCGAAGCATCTGCGCATGTTAAAGGCTATTCATGCTGCCGTCTCAGGTAGGGGCGATTGACCTCAATCGCCCGGGTAACACGGGTATTGCGTCAAGGGAGCGGGCGGTTCGGGTGAACCGCTCCTATCTCTGCCGGGTCTTGTCGATTTGGTTAACGTCGGTCTTGATGTGCGTTGTAATGGCGACGCCTCAAGTGTCCGGTCAGTCAAAAAGCCGCAAAAAGAGGGCGGGCGCGTCAGCGACACCGGGCGTGGCTCCCGGGGAAGAGAGCTTGACGAACATTCCCCTGCCAATTGGGCACGAAGCCAGGGGCCTTGTATTGCCAGATTTCGATGGTGAAGGTCGTCTACGGGGAAAATTTGAAGCTGGGACCGCGCACCGGATTGATCAAGAGCACATAGGTTTTCAACACCTTAAAATTACAACCTACACTCCGGAGAGTCAGCCCGATCTGCAAATCGACATGCACACGTCGGTGCTCGACTTGAAGACTCGGGTTCTAAGCTCGCAGGAACGCACTACGATTCAACGATCGGATTTCAACATCGTCGGTGATTCAGTGCAGTTCGACACCAACTCGAAGACCGGGCGATTGATCGGGAATGTAAAAATGGTCATTACTGACAAATCTCATCTAACCGCGAAACCCAACGCGAACGAATGAAAAAATTAGCGGTGTTGGTCTTGTTTATCGCATATGCGATCGCAGCGCGCTCGGAGGGGCAAATTGCCGCTGCGCCAGCGGTTTCACCGGCGCCGGCCAAGAAGGCGGAGAAGCCAGCAAAGGTGAAAGCGAAAAACAAAGACAAAAAGAACGAAGGCAAATCATCCAGCACGAACTTATTTGGCTCGAGCGCTGCGGGGCCGCAATCCAATGAACCGACAACGACGGAAATCTATTCGGATGAGGCTTTTTTTGATTCAACCAAGAACATGGGCATCTTTAGCGGCCGTGTGAAGGTAGTCGATCCGCGTTTCAATCTTCAATCTGACAAATTAACAGTGTTCATTACAAAGGGACAAAACCAGAGCCTGGAGAAAGCCATC
>JBKOYG010000030.1:0-31670 GCA_046725285.1 Verrucomicrobiota bacterium | reverse complement strand
CCTCGCTCGGGTTGCGGCGCAGATGGGAGAGCCCGACCGCGCCATTGCCGCTTTACAGCAAGTGCTCTCGGTACCGGGCGACGGCGCGCTGGACAAATACATGCCGCTCACTCCTGCGCTGCTCCGACTCGATCCGATGTTCGATCCGCTCCGGAATGATCCGCGTTTCCAAAAACTCTGCGAGGAAGAGAAGGAATAATTTCACCACTAATCACACGGATACCACGGATACAGAAGGGCACGCAGTCTGGCGGTTGTCGTGCCTCGCACGGCCGAATGTCTTTCTTTTGTAACAGAAGATAACAAAGAAAAACAAAGACTGTTTTAGCTGGAACCTAGATCCTCTCTTCGCTGCCTTTGTTTCCTTCTGTTGGTTAGAGTCCTCTTATCCGTGAAATCCGCGTTATCCGCGGTTTCGCAGGAAATCCCAACTCTCAGCGTAACCTCGCGCGCGTTTTCGTTCTGTACTCCGGTGAACGGCCAGAAATGAGTTCTCAATGACGAGAGATCACGGAAGGCCAAAACAATGAAAGGAAATAACAGTTATGAAAACAAAGTTAGTTAAGAGCATAATGGCTCCCTTAGTGGTCGCCTGTGTGTTACTCACCGTGGTTGCCGCAACGGCGACCGGGCAAGGCACGGAAGGCGGAAGAATTCAAGGGATGTGGGAGACGCAAATAACACTAAACGACTGCGCAGGTCACGTGATCAGGAGCTTCCAGGGAATGCTGACGTTCCATCAGGGAGGCACCATGATGGATGGCACCACCACACCGTCGGCTCTGAGGACGCCTGCGGAAGGGGTTTGGCGCCATACCGCTGACAATACCTATGCGTTTCGCATGAAATCCTTCACCTTTAATGCTCAGAACGTCTTGACGGGCTGGAGCATCATCTCGGGGGAACTAACCGTGGATTCGACCGGAGACGCCTTTACGGGGCACGACGGAACCGTCGAAGTCTATGACCCAAACGGCGTCTTAGTTACAACTTTCTGTGCTGAGTCTGCTGGCACGCGATTCGAGCTCTGACGGATCATGGGATTTGGCGGTTCCATCCGCGCCAAACCTGTTTACTCACGAACAGAAAGACCGGCTGCTGGTCGGCCGCTACGTTGCGCTATTATGATTTGTCTCGGAGATCGCTGCTTTGTAGTAGAACCGCACCAGCACGTTTCACCTCGTCAAGCGCGCGGTCGATGTCGCCCGGCTCTAGCTCGATTCCGCGGCAGCCGTCGAGGATAACGTGAGTATTCAACCCGAGTTGGCGCGCATCCAGCGCACTGTACTTCACGCAGTAATCCAACGCGAGGCCCATCAGGTAGATGTCCTTGATTGATTGCTTCTCCAGATAATGAGCAAGACCGGTGTGTCTTCGATGCGCGTTGTCGAAGAATGTGCTGTAACTATCAATGTTTCGCTGAATGCCTTTGTGAAAAACGTGAGCGATTCGGCTTGTGTCGAATGAGGGGGCAAACTCAGCGCCGTGCGTGTTTTGAACACAATGCACCGGCCACAGGATTTGTTCGATGCCGTCGAGGATAATGCGATCGCCGGGTTTTTTACCGGGATGATTTGCCGCGAAACTGCCGTGATCGGGCGGATGCCAATCTTGCGTGGCCACGACGAGATCAAAGTGTCGCTGCAATTCATTCGCAAGTGGGATCACTTCATCACCGTGTGGCACGGGCAACGCGCCGCCGGGCAAGAAATCATTCTGAAGATCGACGATGATGAGTGCGTTCATTGCATGTGCCTCCGCACTACGACAGCCTTCGCCTCTCCCCTTTCGTAAAGGGGAGAGGATTGAGGTGAGGGGTTTCCAGCACACAAGCCATGCGAACCCTCACCCTACCCTCTCCCTTGCGAAGGGAGAGGCGAGAGATAGCTCTGGATGAATAGTTCACTGCAATTGTCCCTTCGCGCGCGCGATTAGCGTCGACCTCAACTCGTGTAATGACTTTTCGAGGCCGACCGGGTAAGCGCGCGGATTATCCAGCCTCCTGGTTTCTAGGGGAAGACGGCTGAGTTGCTGGCGCGTGCACTCGCGCGAGGTGCCAAGCTCGGGCACGTGATAGACCAACTCGCCTTTGCGGAAGATAGGAACGAGCAAGTCAGTGTATTCGGTGTTGACAGGAATTTCAGTCTCTTGCTCGGTTGGAAGATCCACAATTACACAGGGTCCACTTATAGCATGATCGATTTCGTAAATCGCGTCGGCAACGAATCTGCCGTCGGGCTGATAGAACCGGCGCACCTGCAACAAGCCTGGGTAGGATGTCTTTGCCGGGTCATCGGATAGTTTAATACGATAACGCCACTTCTCACCCCGTTTTCGAACCGCGCCCAATTTATAAATGCCGCCAAGCGCCGCATCCGGCTGTCCTGTCGTAAGCTTCGTTCCCACGCCCCAGATGTCGATTTTCGCGCCCCGGTTCTTCATCTGTGCAATGCCGAATTCATCCAGATCGCCCGAACAGACGATCTTCGCGTTTGTGAATCCAGCTTCATCGAGCATTCGCCGCGCCTCGATGCTTAAGGCTGCGCGGTCGCCGGAGTCGAGGCGCACTCCGATCATTTCGTGTCCTTTCCTGCGCAATTGTCTGGCTACATCGATCGCGTGACGCACCCCATCGAGTGAGTTGTAGGTGTCCACCAGAAACACACAGTTGTTCGGCATGGCTTTGGCGTAGGCCTCAAACGCCTCGGGTTCGCTGTGAAAAAACATGATCCAACTGTGCGCTTGCGTCCCGCTTACCGGGATTCCGTAGTGTTGACCGGCTTGCAAGTTCGATGTGCCAGCGCAGCCGCCGATGTAAGCGGCACGCGCCGAACTCAAGCCGCCATCCACTCCCTGTGCGCGTCGCAAACCGAATTCAATTACCGCATCGTTCTCGGCAGCAAGGCAGACCCGCGCCGCTTTCGTCGCAATAAGGCTTTGGAAATTCAGAACGGTGAGCACGGCTGTTTCCAAAAGCTGCGATTGAATTACTGGGCCGCAGACTCTAATCAGCGGCTCGTTTGGGAAGACCAGCGTTCCTTCGGGAACTGCATCGATCTCGCAAGTCAGCCGCAAACTGCGCAAGTAATCGAGAAAACCGCGAGTGAAGAGTGGCTTGCCGTCGTTCCCGACTTGCGACGCGAGATAATCAATTTCTGTTTCGTCAAAATGGAATTCGCGCAGGAAATCGATCGCCGTCGCGAGCCCACACGCGACGGTGAATTCACCGCCGAACGGGTTTTCCCGAAAAGTAACGTGGAACGCTGCCTCGTAATCCTTCACGCCAGCATTCCAATAGCCGCATGCCATTGTGACCTCATAAAGGTCAGTGGTCAGAGCGGAGAAACTGCGTCGTGGCGGATTCACGATGGACTAACAATCTAAACAGCCGGTCTGAGTTCGCGAGTTCTGGGGCTGCCAGGCCGCTATTGCCGGCAGCCCTGCCGGCAACGTTCTTTTTGGGCGCGCAACTCGGAGATGACGCCAGTTCCCGTCTCGGCAAGCTGCCGAGACCCCGCGCTTGCGGGGCTGGCAGCCTGCGCTCCCCGGAGGCGACCGCGGTCCTGTCGCGCAACGTTTCCCAGATGAATGCCAGCGAGAGCGAAAACAAGTCAATCCGAACGCAGCTTTCCGTTTCTGCAAGTTAACCGCCGCGAGCCAAAACCGCGGAAGCGCGGCTTAACCGAGATCCGCGGGCCTTATTACTCGGCCTATGGCCGGCGACACCTGGAAGATCTATTCGAAACGATGGGCGCGTATATCGATTCGCTGAAGTTTGCCGGCGGTTCATTCACGCTTATGCCAGAACGAGCAGTGCGAGACATCATCGAGCTTTGCCACGAACATGATGTTCTCGTTTCCACTGGCGGTTTTATCGAACGAGTACTTCTGCAAGGCACTGATGCAGTGCGACAGTATGTTGCGGAATGCAAAAAGGTCGGGTTCGATATCATCGAGATCTCAGCTGGTTTCATCTCGATTCCGACGGATGATTGGCTGCGGCTCATTGAATTGGTGCGCAAATCCGGCTTGAAAGCGAAACCGGAAGTTGGGATTCAGTTTGGCGCCGGTGGCGCGACGGCAGCTGTGGAACTCCGCGCTGAAGGCACTCGTGACTCATCCTGGGCCATCGCGCAGGCAAAACGATTTCTCGACGCCGGCGCGGAGATTATCATGATCGAGAGCGAAGGTATCACTGAGAATGTCGATCCGTGGCGCACGGATGCTCCCGCAAAATTCATAGACGAAATCGGCATGGAGAAACTTATGTTTGAAGCCGCCGATCCTGACGTGTTCGAATGGTACATCAAAAATTATGGCGTCGACGTAAACCTATTTGTCGATCATAGCCAGGTCGCGCAATTGGAGTGCCTGCGCGCCGGTATTTGGGGGACCAAGAGTCTTTGGGGACGGGTGGTGACGTACAAAGAATGACGAAGCACGAATGACGCATGCCGAAACAAGCACGAACTCCCAATGACGAAGAACCAGTCTTTGAACCTTGGGTTATTCAGTCATTCGTCATTCTCTTAGCCTGGCGCAGCCACGCCGCCGATATGTTTGACAAACCAATCGCTGGCGAGCTGTGCGACCTTCTCCAGGGTCCCTGGTTCTTCGAAGAGATGTGTCGCGCCAGGAATAATCTCCAGTTTTACTTCGCAGTGCATCCGATCGCGCGCCTGCTCGTTTAATTCGATGACGATGTCATCGTTGCCGCCGACAATAAGCAGGGTAGGTGCCTGCACTTTTGGCAAAGCTTCGTCCGCCAGATCGGGCCTCCCGCCGCGCGATACGATCGCGCCTACATCTTGCGGATCGTCCGCCGCCGCCACCAATGCCGCCGCGCCGCCGGTGCTGGAGCCGAAATACCCAATGCGCAAGTCGCGCGTTTGTTCCTGATGCTTTGCCCACTCTGTCGCGTGGCTGAGGCGTTCTGCCAGCAACTGGATATTGAACCGATGCTCGCGCGTGCGCAGGTCGAGCGCTTCCTCTTCTTGCGTGAGCAAATCGAAAAGCAACGTCGCGAGTCCGGCCTCGTTGAGCGTGCGCGCCACGAATTGATTCCGCGGACTATGTCGGCTGCTGCCGCTGCCGTGTGCAAAAAGCGCGAGGGCACTTGCGCCTTCAGGAATATGCAAATTTCCGGATAGAACTGCGCGCCCGGCGTGAATTTGCACTTCGTTCATGTCTTACTTTACTCTCGCTCTTGCCCGGCCCGGCCAAGCAGTTCGCGCACATCTTCATCGGTTGTCTGCGAGAAATCTTCGTAATACTGGCCGACGGCCTGAAAAAATTCGGGCGTGCTCAGGCAGATCGTTTCATCAGCTTGTTCTTCGATCTCGTGGCACGTATCGGGCGGACCCACCGGCACTGCCACGACAATTCTCGCGGCCCCGCGCTGTCGCAGCGCCTTTACTGCAGCGCGCATCGTCGCGCCGGTGGCCAATCCATCATCCACCAAAATGGCTATCCGATCGCGCAGCTCGGGTGCCGGCCGTCCTTCGCGATAAATTTGTTCGCGCCGGTGCAGTTCTGCTGTTTCCCTCGCAGTTACCGCCTCGATGGCTTGGTCTGCATGCGGTATCGCGCGCATGACATCTTCGTTCAAAACACGCACGCCGCCCGAAGCGATGGCGCCGGCAGCAAGTTCCTCAAAACCGGGAACGCCGAGCTTGCGCACGATAAAAACGTCGAGTGGCGCACGAAGGCGCTTTGCAACTTCGTTGGCAACAGGCACACCGCCGCGGGGCAAGCCAAGCACGATCACGTCGTTGCGTCCTGCGTATTTCTCGAGCTTTTCCGCGAGTTCCCGCCCCGCTTCGATTCGGTTTGAAAAAGCTCGTTCCATGCGGCTAATCTCGCCGCTTTACGCTGCCGAAGCGAGCACAGGAAATAATGACTGTAAATCGTGGGGAAAATAATGGCTCACTCATGAACCCTAAATCCTTTCTGCTTTGCGAATTTCCGTACCCAATACGGGAGGAAAACCCTCCTGTTAGGATTTCGCGTCTGGACGCTGTGCCGCGTGTGCTACACAACGGGGCTGAGTAACGCCATTTGTTAAAACTCTAGGTTCCGCTGGTGGGATTGCGATTAGGCCAGGGCGGAGGCGGAGGAAGTTCGTAGCGTTTTGTTTTTAGTTGTTCCTGCATTTCCTGGATCGCACGGTCGAGTTGCTGATCTTCGCCTTTGAATTCTTTCCCGGGATCGTTATCGACGACGATATCGGGATCGACGCCGCGACCTTCGACGATCCATTGTTTGCCGTCCTTTGAGTACGGCGCGAATTCGGGTTTGAAGAATTGTCCGCCATCGACAAGTGGCAGCGACTCGCGTATGCCAATGACCCCGCCCCAAGTGCGTTTACCGATCAATTTGCCGAGCCCGAGCGTCTTGAACCGGTACGGAAAAATGTCGCCGTCGGACGCGGAGAATTCGTTCGTCAACGTGACCATCGGGCCGACAAAGGTCTGCGGCGGGTCGGTCTGGGGCATGCTGTTGCGTGCCATCCCTACCATAATCAGCGCGCGCCGCAACCGCTCGATCACTAACGGCGAAACGAATCCGCCTCCGTTGCCGCGAACATCAACAATGAGCGCGTGTTTGCGGATTTGGGGGAAGTAAAGCTTTGTGAACTCATCCAGGCCCGGCCGGCCCATATCGGGAATGTGAAGGTAACCAACTTCGCCGCCGGTTTTCTTGTTCACGTAATCGATGTTCTTTTGCACCCAATCGAGATAGTAAAGCGGCGCTTCATCGGCGGTGGGCACAACGGTCACGTCGCGCGCGCCCCCGTCAGTTGGCTTGGAGTTCACGCGCAGGATCACCTGTTTGTCGGCGGTGCCGATAAGCGCGTCGTAAAGATTTGGCAGGCTCGCGATCGGCGTATTGTTGATCGCCAGAATGTAGTCGCCCGGCTTCACGTTCACGCCAATGTCTGTGAGCGGGGAGCGGGTTTTCTTGTCCCAATTTTCGCCCGGCAAAATGTGATCGATGCGATAAGTGCGCGTGGCGGGATCGCGAGAAAATTCCGCGCCGAGCAGGCCGAGCTTGATGCGCGGAGTGTCGGGGCGCTCACCGCCGCCAACGTAAGTGTGGCCGTTGTTCAACTCGCCAATGAGCTCGCCTAACAGGTAGGTGAGATCATTGCGATGATTCACAAACGGAAGCAACGCAGCGTATTTATCGCGCATCGCTTTCCAATCGACGCCGTTCATCGTGGGCGAAAAGAAAAAGTCGCGCATCTGCCGCCAGCATTCGAAGTAGATTTGGTTCCACTCGGCGTGCCGATCTAATTGCGTGTCGAGACCTTCGATCTTGTGCTCGTGATCTTTAGTCTCGAGCTTGTCCTTTGGCACATCGATGATGGCGTAATCTTTTTTGATCTTCACCAGCATCTTTTTTCCGTCGAACGTGATCTGGTAATTGTTCGCGTCGCCGAGGACGGTTTCCTTGCGGTCGTCCACGTTGTAAACACAAAGGCGCGATTTCTTATCTTTTTCGGGAAATAATTCTTCTTCCTCTTCACCTACTTCATCCGCCGCCGTGCGACGCAGGTAGAAAATGCGATTGTCATCGAGCATCCGGATGTTGCGATAATTTCCCGGCGTAATTTCCAAGCCAACGATCCGATTCTGGATCCCATCGGTATCCACCTTCACAACAACTGGCTTCTTTGGTTTTTCTTCTGGTTTTTTTCCGGCCGCTTTTTCTTCCGGCTTTTTCTCTTCAGCTTCCTTTGCTTTTTCCTTTTGCCGTTTTTCTTCAGCCTTGCCGACTTCATCGCTCTTCGGCGCGAGCGGGTTTGCCGTTTCTTTGGCTAGCGTGACGAGATAAACGCGCTGCATGTCGCGATAGACGTTTGCAAATTCTTCTTCGCCAAAGGTCGGCTTGAAATCTCGCGCTGAGCTAAGCAACAAATATTTTCCGTCGTCGCTGAAGACTGCTTCGCCAGAGCCATACCAATTGTCAGTCACAGCGGTCTGTTGTTTGTTCGCGAGTGAGTAGAGATAGACGCGCGACATGCCATTTTCCTCCGGGCGCACCCAAGTGACCCACCGACTGTCAGGCGACCAGGCGTAACCTTCGATTTCGCCGTATTTGTCCTGATCGACCACCGTCACCGCTTTGGTTCCGATATCGACGTAGCGCAATCGCTGCAATCGATCACTCCAGAGGAGCTTCTTGCTGTCGGGCGACCACTTCGGCGCGTAGTAGTAGGTATCAGCGCCCCTTGTGATCTGTTGCGGCTCGCCTTTGCCGTCCTGGGAGCGAACGTAGAGTTCGTTTTCGCCGGTCACATCCGAGTTATAGGCGATCCATTTTCCATCCGGCGACCAAACCGCGTCGCGCTCGTGCGCGCCTGAAGTCTTAGTCAGATTACGCGGCGTTCCGTTCTTTGCCGGCACGGAAAAAAGGTCGCCGCGCGCGCCTGCGATAGTGCGTTCGCCATCCGGCGCGAGGTTCACGGATTCGACGTGCTTGGATGCGTCGACAAGCGCAGAGCGGCCAACCGCGAAATCTTCCTTGATCTCGATAGGCACCGGGGTTGCCTGACCGGTGGCGAGATCGTAACGCCAGATGTATCCCGCTTGCTCGAACACGATCGAATCTTTGCCAATCGACGGAAACTTGATGTCGAAATCCGTGAAGTGCGTGAGCTGCTTGGTTTCTTTCGTCGCGAGATCGATAGCGAACAAATTCATCCGGCTGTCCCGGTCGGAGATAAAATAAATTTTGTTGTCCGACCCCCACATCGGGCAGATGTCCTGCGCCGGATTGTTCGTCAGATTTTCGGTGTCGCCGGTTTTAAAATCGTAGATCCAAATGTCGTCCGCCATGCCCCCGCGGTAATGTTTCCAAGTGCGGAACTCGCGGAACACACGGTTATAAGCCATCTTGGAATCATCCGGCGAAAACGAAACGAAACCGCCGCGCGGCACTGGGAGCTGCTGCGGCAATTCCGCGTCCAGCCCGACGGTAAATAGTGCCCCGATGAAATCGTTGAACGACTTCATACGCGAACGGAAGACGACCAGCGGCTTGGTGTTTTCCCATGCCATCACGATGTTGTTAGGCCCCATGCGGTCGGAAATGTCATCCCGGCCGAGCGTGGCCGAAATCGTCAACCGTTTCGGCACGCCGCCCTCGGCTGGCATCACGTAAACTTCCGTGTTCCCGTCGTATTGGGAAGTAAAGGCGATCTGCTTCCCGTCCGGCGAGAAACGTGGGAACGAGCTGTAACCCGGACCGCTGGTGAGGCGTCGCGCCATGCCGCCGTCTTTGCCGACCGTATAGATTTCACCCGCGTAGCAGAAAACGATTTGCGTTCCATTTGTCGTAGGGAAACGCAGGAGTCTGGTGGTGTTGGGCAAGCTCTGGGCCCAAATGCCCGGGACGGAGCACAGGGCGGACGCTATTAACAATCGGGTGAGAAATCGAAAGAAGGCATTCATAGGAAATAACTAAGTGAACAGGGATTGGATGCGCGCGGACCGTTTTCTGGATTCCGCCGAAAGCGTTGATAGCAAAAACATGAAGCGAGGAAGCTGGCGTTCGAACAAGCGAGATGCAACCGCGATTTCTCTTTTAAGACGCCGCAGGCTCGCTATTTTTTCTAAAGAAAGATCACTGCTTTCACGCCCAACATTCAACGTTCAACGCTGAAAGAGAAACTCATTTTGAATTTGAGCGTTGAGCTTTTCTGCTGAAAATGGCGGAATGGGTGGGATTACTTCCCACAATCGGTAAAGCGTTGAAAATCAACGGGCGATTTCCCCGCTAGGTGGTACAGGATTACCGTACAAGTGTGCCAGTAGGCAATGGTGATTTTTTTCGTTCGGAACCAACTAGGTTTCCAAAATGGGCATAGGGTAAGCGAAAGTAAGTTTTTTCGAGGGCGGGGATGCAGATAGAGCGGTTTCGGCAGGATGAGGTGAAACCCGGTGAACTATCTGCTGGCAGCCTTGGCTGCGGCGACGATCGTGTCGAAGCGCTTATCACCGCGCAAATCATCCCAGCACGGATTGAAGCGGAGATCGCCGTAGGATGGACCCGCCGGGATTTTCGCGACAATTTCGAGTTGCTCGAGCGCGCGGTCGCGCTCGCCCGTCCACGCGTAAACCATCGCCAAGTTCCTGACAAGTCGCGGACCGGAGAGCGAGTCCTTGGCAATCGGCATGAGTTCGACCGCACGCAATGCCTCGCGAATCGCGTCTTCTTTTCGGCCAAGCCCAGCATCAAGCATCGCGACTTGCGCGAAGTAGGCCTCATCCTTGGGCTTGTCGTCCCATGTCGCGTCCAGCTTCTTGCGCGCGGCTACAAACACCGCCAGCGCCTTCTGCTTATCGCCACCCGTACGCGCAATCTGTCCGTCAGCCCAACCCTCTGGGCCATCAAAGGCCATACCCGCCCACTTCGCAGGAGTAGCGGCAATCACCCGATTTGCCGCGTCGTAATCGCGCAGGTAAAGGGCTGCCAGAAATCGATCGGCCCAGATATCGGCAGTCGCACTAAAGTCCAGCGGCACTTGCTCTAGAAGAGATTGGGCCGCGACTGGATCACCTTGCGGCAGCTTGATCTCAGCTAGCAGCATCAGACTCCAAGGGTCCTGTGGCGTTCTGCTCGGAGCATCCTTTTTGATGAGTTGTTCCGCGTCATAGTAGCGGCGCATGTCAATATAAGTCAACACGAGCCACCATGGGACCTCAGAGTTGCGTGGGTCGAGGTCGTTTGCCTTTTGAAGGTTAGCCACCGCAGAGTCCAAGCGATTTTGGCGCCTATCAATCCTCGCCGCGATCCAAAGCGCTTCGGAATTATTCGGCAACTTGCGGCGAGCGATCGTCGATTCCTCACGTGCTCGGTCGAAATTACCACTGTCGATCCCCCCGGGTACGCCCGGACCTGCGGCGGAAAAACCAGCTCGGAAGTAATAGCGAGCCAACGCTAGATGAGTCTCGCCCAAATCTGGACGCACTCGCACCGCGGCCTCCGCGGCTTTCTTTGCTAACTCGAGATGCTTGGGATCCGAGGTAAATTCATAGAGGTTACCCTGCGTTTTGGCGAGCTCGCAATACGCGAGGGCGAAGTTCGGATCGCGCTGCATCGCCTTTTCGAGCAGTTCCACTTGTCGGTTCAGGATTTTATCATCGCCCTCCCAATCGGCCACGCCGCAGATGGCCTTGGCCTGTGTATAGTAGGCATAGGCCACTGGATCGGCGGTTGGCCGTTCCGCGATCGCGGCGCTTTCCGCCGCGGAGAGCTTGGCCTGAAGTTGATCGGCGATTTGTTGCGCGATCTCAGTCTGAATCGCAAATACGTCTGCGACATCGCGATCGTAATGCTCAGCCCAAAGGTGTGTGTCAGTACGTGCGTCTATTAGTTGCACCGACACTCGCACCTGGTTACCGGCTCGGCGGACATTGCCTTCCACCACATTACTGACCCCCAATTGCTGGGCGATCTCTTTGAGATTGCGTTTAACGCCGCTCTTATACTGCATGACCGAAGTGCGGCTGATCACTTTCAAGTCTGCAATCTTAGAAAGGTTCGATAGCAGCTCATCCTGGATGCCGTCGGCAAAGTAAGCGTTCTCTTTCTCTTCGCTCAAGTCTTCTAGCGGAAGAACGGCGATGCTTTTGTCCGGTGGTAAGCTCGTCGTGAGAATCCGATGCCGGTAGAATGGAAGCGCCAGTGCAAGAGCCGCTAACACTACGAGCACCAGAGCGATGGGCGACCGTGCCCAGCGCAGCCATAAAGGCGCAGCCTTCAATTCCTGTTTGTGGCGCAGATTCTTGAGCGCCTGAAGCATTTCACTGACGCTCTGGTACCGCTCTGTTCGATCTTTGCGCAGCGCTTTGCCGAAAATTTGTTGAAGCTCAGCTGGAGTTAGCCTGAGATAACTCGTTAGCCGCGGTGGCTCCTTCTCCAGAATCGAAGCCGTGACTTTTCTTGGTGTGTCGCCACTGAATGGCGTGCGCCCAGTCACCATTTCGTAAAGAACTACGCCGAGACTCCAGATATCGGTCCTTCTATCGATCCGCGCGCCGCGCGCCTGTTCCGGCGACATGTAAGGAACAGTTCCAAGTATCGAGCCCAAGTTGGTCTCAACCAATAAGAGCGCTTCGTCTTTCGGCATCGTTGCCGGTACTTCCTGTTCGGCAAGCTTTGCAATCCCGAAGTCGAGCACTTTCACGTATCCGTCGCGCCGCAGCATAATATTGCCCGGATTGATATCGCGATGCACAATGCCAGCCTCATGAGCGGCGCCGAGTGCGCTGGCGACCTGGATCGCAACATTGAGCGCTTCACCCAATTCCATTCGCCCGCGCGTCAGACGTTGACGCAGCGTCTCGCCTTCGATGAGTTCACTGGCTATGTAGTGGGTTGAGTGATCCTCGCCGATCTCGTAAACGGTCAGGATATTTGGATGATTGAGCGCAACTACGGCGTGCGCTTCCTGTTGAAACCGCTTCAGGCGCTCCGCATCTCCGGTAAAGCGCATCGGTAGAAGTTTGAGCGCGGCCTTGCGTCCCGCTATCATGTCGGTGGCCAGATAGACTTCGCCCATCCCGCCACTGCCTATCCGTTTTGAAATTTTGTAATGACCAAAGGTCTGACCAACGACCAAGTCAGCTTGCCCATTACCAATAATTCCCGTCGCAATGCCGACAGCTAAGGCTTCGATGAAGCTGTCTGCTCGTTGATGCGAAGCAAGGAGCGCTTCGACTTCACGCCGCAAAAGCTCATCACCTTTGCATGCCGTCTGCACAAATCGAGCAATCTGGTCGGGCTTTTGATCCAGCGCTGCATGAAAGATTTCCTCAACCGTTTGTAGCCGCGCCGGCGTCATGTTCGACCCACTGTCCGAATGGCAACAGAAGTTTAATTCATTTACTCGCCTCTGTGCAATTCATTGTGTAACCATGCCTTGGCAAATTCCCAATCACGCCTCACCGTCATATGTGCGATCTTGAGTACTTCTGCTATCTCGTCGTACTTAAGCCCACCAAAAAATTTCAGCTCGACCACTTGAGCTTTTCTTGAGTCGAGCGTACCCAGTCTCTCCAGTGCCTCATGCAGATCAACAATTGCCTTCGATTGTTCCGGTGAGAGGATTGCTGTTTCATCCAATTCTACCTTGAGCACGCCGCCGCCGCGCTTTTGAGCTCGCGAACTCTTGGCGTAGTTAACCAGGATCTGGCGCATTGCTCGAGCGGCGACGGCGAAGAAGTGGGTCCGGCTCTGCCAGTTTGGATTGGTTTGGTCGGCCAGACGCAGATAAGCCTCGTTGACCAACGCGGTTGTTTGCAGTGTGTGGTTGGGACGCTGCCCTTCCATGAAATGATGAGCGAGGCGCCGGAGTTCTTCATAGACCAGCGGGGTTAACTCTGCGAGAGCGGCATCGTTCCCGCGGCTCCATGCGGCCAGGAGCTGGGTCACCCTATGCGGAGAGACCGAAGGCTCATCCATAAGCTCTTCTTGATACCCTATCACCCACGCAAATCCTCCGCACGCGAAGGCTTTTCGAAAAAGCCTCAATTCAGATGATCACTTTAATAGCCCGTTTTTGTTTGTGGGAATGAAAGGAAAATTACGAAACCAAAAAGTAAGAGATCACAGCAACAACAATCCAGCCCTCCAAAAAATGACAACTTCACACTTAAGAAAGGAAGAACAATGAATTCGCTGACACAAAAAATACTAACTCTGCCATTTCTTGTTCCTGTGGCGCTCCTCGCGCTCGCTGCCGCGCCGATCGTCGCAACGCCCGCGGTGGAATTTGGAGCGTGGTCTGAGCCAATCAATGTTGGACCGCCGATTAATACGGAATACAACGATACGTATCCGATTCTGACAGCCGATGGGCTAACTATTTACTTCACATCGGATCGTCCTGGTGGACTTGGCGGAGACGATCTCTGGGTTTCTCGGCGCAAGACCACTGACTCACCCTGGGGAGAGCCGGAAAATGTTACCGTCTTGAATAGCACATATAACGACTCGCTACCGATGCTTAGTACGTCTGGAAACATCATGTACTTCCACAGTGATCGCCGGGGCTGTGGCAACGGAGATTTGTGGATGTCTCGAGCGAAACCTGGCGGCGATGGATGGACGGCTCCGGTAAATATGGGCTGCGTTGTGAATACAGCTGCAACCGAGATTGCTCCGGCCTTCTATGCCAATGACGACCTCGGAGTGTCGACCATCTACTTCGGTAGCAATCGACCCGGGAGCGCTGATTTCGACATCTACCAGACGACCACGACGGATGAGGACTTGGAGAGCGCTGTCTGGAGTCCGGGGGTGCTCGTTCCGGAACTCAGCAGTCCCGGACGCGATACGCGCACGTTTGTCAGACGGGATGGACGCGAGATCTTCATTACGTCGAATCGGACTGGCAGTCTGGGCCTCGATATCTGGGTTGCCACGCGCGAGGACCCTTCAGATGTCTGGTCCACGCCAATCAATCCCGGCCCGCCTCTCAACAGTGCTGCAGATGATGGATCGCCTGCTCTGTCCAGGGACGGTAGAACACTCTATTTCTTCTCGACCCGTACGGGTGGCTTCGGCCGCAGAGACATCTGGTTTACCGTAAGAGAGTAATCGTTCCCTTCTCACTGGCGTAGTCGTGCTGGTCCTGGCAAGGTGTGCCACTAGGCGAGGGTGAATTTTCTCATTCGGAACTAGGCGCGTTTTCCAGAATGGGTATAGGGGGCAAACGGCCAAATGCGTGTGGCGCGGCCTCGGAATTGGCTGTGTACGTGTGACAGTTTTGTGTGACACAGCGGGATTTCGCGCCATTGATTTGCAGAGCCCTAGCTGATTTCCACTGCTTACAATTTAATCCGCGGAAGGGGTGGGATTCGAACCCACGGTGGGTTTCCCCACGCTCGATTTCGAGTCGAGTGCCTTAAACCGGACTCAGCCACCCTTCCGGTCGCTCGATATTGTCGATCTTATTTTAGTATGCGCAATTCTTACGGGCCTTGCGTTTGCAAAGGCAAAGCGTCACGCGAGCGTTTCAATTGCGCGATGGACATTACACTCGCAGGTGGCGGAATCGAGACGCGGATCATTTACGAATTCAAACGCCGGATTGGTGACTTCGAGGCCTACAAGTTGCTCGGAGACGAAGCGGGCCGCGATATTCTGCGGCGCATTTACCAGAGCTACGCTGAGGTAGCAGTTCGATACAGTTTGCCGATCCAGCTTGGGACGCGCATGTGGCGCGCCAGCCGTAAATGGACAAAGGATGTCGAGAGCGTGAACGCCGCTGCGGTGGAATTGCTGCGCGGCGTTATGCAGCAGTTCGCCGATGTGCGGACCATCCTCGCAGGAGTGGTCGGGCTGGCTTCGGATGGTTACGCGACTGACGAGGTCCTTAGTGCGGATGCTGCCTTTGCTTACCATTAAGAGCAAGCCGATGTCCTTGTGGGACTCGATGCCGATCTGTCTACGCGCCGACCTTTCCGGCGTTCTCGGAACTGTCTGGCGTTGCCCGCGCCATGGCGGAGACCGGTCGGCCATATGCCCTGGCACCGATGCTGCACCCAAATGGCACGATGCTCGACGGGACACCGCTTGCAGACGCAATCATCCGAATCGACGCTGAGATGTCTCCAACTCCGCGTTAGTACATGATTAGCTGCCTTTACCCCACACACGCCCAAACAGCGCTCCGGGCATTACGCGCTTCGCGACCCGACCTCGTTAAGCGTGTTCGCGGATTAAAGGCCAATGCCTCACCGCTTTCGCCCGAGGAGCTTGACAAACTGAACCATCTGGCCGTGACCGACGTTCAGGTTTGGGCGCGGGACGAATTGGCATGTGCGCGTGAGTTCGATCTTGCCATCCTGGGTGGCTGCTGCGGAACCGACGAACATTACATCGAGGCTTTGGCCAAGGCGGTAGTTGGGTAAGGGGTGGGGTTGACGCTTCCTTGGGCAAAAAATGTTACAATTTTGCGCTTGCCACGCCTGAACGGAGGGCTGCATATTGTAGGTCCCAAGGACAGCTACGCTATTACTTGTTGTTCACCAGGATTCACAAGTTGTTTGCGCCGTTGTTCACAAGTATTCGTACCTTATTGGAAAACCTCAACCCTCCCTCACCGCCATGATTCAGCTAAAAGCCGGAATTCCGCCTGTTTCACTTAAAGGACTATCTGAACCAGCTGTGCGCCGTAGAAACAGGGCAGACAAAAAGAGAAAAACCGGCCTGTGTTTTGAGCGCGCGTTCAGCGATGCCGCTGTTGCGCCATTTGATCAAGTTGAATGGGAACGGCGCACTGCAGAAATAACCGATGACAGTGGCAAAGTCATCTTTAAGCAGGAGGACATTGAAGTACCAAGGAGCTGGAGTGCGCTCGCGACCAAAATAGCTGTCTCGAAATATTTTTACGGCGATATCGCTAACGGCACCGATCCGTACAAGGGCGGCCGAGAAACTTCGGTGCGGCAACTGATTCATCGCGTGACGCGCACGATCGCTGACTGGGGTTTGGCCGATAGCTACTTCGCGGATGCGGAAGCTGCGGGGGTTTTTTATGATGAGCTGACCTGGCTGTGCTTGAACCAGTACGGCGCGTTCAATTCGCCGGTCTGGTTCAACCTCGGTTTGTATCATCAATATGGCGTGGGCAAAGGCGCCGGAGCGGGCAATTATTTCTACAACCGGGAGACTGGCAAAGCGGAACGAGCCGCGTCGCAGTACGAGTATCCGCAGGGAAGCGCATGTTTCATCCAGAGTGTGGACGATACGATGGAAGACATCATGCGGCTGGCGACCAGTGAAGCGATGCTTTTCAAGTATGGCAGCGGCACCGGCACCGATCTTTCATCACTCAGGTCAACGAGAGAAAAATTGAGCGGCGGCGGCAAACCAAGCGGACCGCTCTCGTTCCTGAAAGTTTACGACCAGGTTGCTAACGTGGTGAAGAGCGGTGGCAAAACGCGGCGCGCCGCGAAGATGAACACGCTCAAGGATTGGCATCCGGACATTGAAGAGTTCATCGACGCGAAACAGAAGGAAGAAAAGAAGGCGTGGGCGCTTATCGAGCAAGGCTACGACGGCAGTTACAACGGTGATGCGTACGGCTCGGTCATGTATCAGAACGAAAATGTGAGCGTCCGGGCAAGCGATGAATTCATGGAAGCAGCGCTGGAAGGCCGTGAATGGTGGACGCGCCGCGTAATGGACGGCAAACCGTGCGAACGCAAGGACGCGCGCACGCTGTTGCGCAAGGTCGCCGAAGGAACATACGTCTGCGGCGATCCTGGAATGCAGTTCGATTCCACAATCCACAAATGGCACACCTGCAAAGGCACAGGCCGTCAAAATTCCACGAACCCGTGCTCGGAATATCTGTTCCTCGACAACACAGCATGCAATCTGGCTTCGCTGAATTTAATGAAGTTTAAAACACCGGAGGGCGACTTTGATATCGAGCGCTTCAAAGCGGCGGTGCGCATTTTCATCACCGCGCAGGAAATCATTGTCGATAACGCGAGTTACCCAATCAAAGAGATCGCGGAGAACTCACATATTTTCCGCACCCTTGGACTCGGCTACGCGAACCTTGGGTCGCTCATCATGAGCTACGGGTTCGGTTACGATAGCGTGGAAGGCCGGGCGCTCTGCGGCGCGATCACCGCAATCATGACCGGCGAAGCTTTCGAGCAAAGCGCGCGATTGGCGCGGGCGATCGGGCCGTTTCCAGGTTACCGCGACGCACGCGCCAGCGGCGTGCCGAAGCCAGTCGCCAAGGACAACGTCGCGTCGATGCTGGAAGTAATCGAGCTGCATCGGCGCGCAGTGCGCGAAATCTCGGACGCGAAGGAATTCGCCCATTTGAAAGAAGAAGGCGCGAAAGTTTGGGACAGCGCGGCGGAACTTGGAAAGCGCTACGGTTATCGGAACGCGCAAGTCACTGTGCTCGCGCCGACGGGCACGATCAGTTTCCTAATGGATTGTGATACGACAGGAATCGAACCGGACATTGCGCTGGTGAAATACAAGCTGCTCGCCGGTGGCGGAATGCTTAAGATCGTCAACCAGACGGTCAAACCGGCTCTGGAGAAACTGGGTTACAATTCCGACCAAATTGAGCGCATCATCGCGCATATCGATGCGTTCGACACGATTGAGGACGTCACCGACACGGATGGAACCAAAATCTCATCTGGCCTGAAGCCGGAGCACTTGCCGATCTTCGATTGCGCATTCAAACCCTTCAAAGGCGAGCGCTCGCTGCACTATATGGCGCATCTGTGGATGATGGCAGCGGCGCAGCCATTCCTGAGCGGCGCGATTTCGAAGACGGTTAATATGCCAGAATCGGCAACTGTGGACGACATCATGAACACCTGCATCGAAGGGTGGCGGCTCGGCTTGAAATCAGTCGCAATTTACCGAGAGGGCTCGAAGCGATCCGCGCCGCTAAACACCCGAAAGACAAAAGACATGGGTACTGCGGCCGCCGATATTGACGGAGGCGTCCCCACCGCTACGGGAGATGAGGATCTTCAAAAACGCATTCTCGAACTGGAACAGGAAGTGGCGTCGTTGCGCGGCTTGGTCGATCAACCGGTGCGCCACCGCATGACAGACACCCGCATGTCGCTGACTCACAAGTTCGAGATTGCCGGTCACGAAGGCTACATCACCGTCGGGCTCTACGCGGACGGTCAGCCGGGCGAGCTTTTCATCACGATGTCGAAAGAGGGGAGCACAATCGGCGGATTGATGGACACAGTCGGCACGCTCACTTCCATCGCTCTCCAGTACGGGGTGCCGCTCGAAAGCCTGGTGAAGAAGTTTGCTTACCAGCGATTTGAGCCCAGCGGTTTCACAAAGAACCCTGATATCCGCCATGCCACCAGCATCACTGATTACGTGTTTCGCTGGCTGGGCTGCCAATTCATCAAAGGCTACAAGGAAGCGACTTCGCCCAACCGAGGCCAGCCGGATCTGCCGCTCAAGGAAATTGCGGAGATCGAGAAAAAAGCTGTGAACCGGCCCGTCTCGGATTTGGCGCGCACCGCAGAGAAGGAAATGATCGACGTGATCACAAATCATCCGCCTGGTGATTCCGAATCTGGCGGCCAGAACGGCAATGGCGTTGTTTATATCGATCGTGTGACAGTGGCACTTGGCAGTATCTTTATGGGGATCACTTGTTCAGTCTGCGGCAGCGACAAGGTGATCCGTGCCGGCGCCTGCGGCGTTTGCACCGAGTGCGGCACGAGTCAGGGTTGCAGCTGAGGGCGAAACTACAATCCTCTTAGCTCTACAACGTCCAAATCTTCAGATTTCGCAGCTGCACTCCCGGCCGCTGCCTCGAGGTTTAGACCATTAGATCTTACGGATTTGTGAACGGATCTGACTGTTCGATGCACAGCATGCGAAGCCTGATTGGACACACGCGCGCGCATGGCTACAATGCGTCGCCAGTTTTTCTAAAGGCAAATTGAATGAATAAGCTCGACGCGCAGCGACAGAAGGAAATTCAACAAGCAGAGGAACTGCTTTTTGCAGGTCCGCAGGCGCTTGGTTTTGCCAAGGGTCTCTTCCAGGGACATTTCGTTTCCGATTGGGTGATGCCGTATCCGCGCATTCCGGCGACGCAGGAAGGCGAATTGGATAAGACTCTCACCGAGCTTCGCCAGTTTCTGGACGAGCATCTCGATCCTGCAGAGATCGATCGGCAAGCGGACATACCGCGCAGCGTGATTGATGGCCTTGGCAAGGTCGGCGTGCTTGGCATGACCGCGCCGAAGGAATATGGCGGGCGTGGATTCTCGCAGATGGCCAACTGCAAAATTCTGGAAGAGATCGGTCGCCGTTGCGCATCGACCTCGGTTTTTGTGAACGCGCACCACTCGATTGGAATTCGCGCGTTATTGCTCTTTGGAACGCACGAGCAAAAACAGCAATGGCTTCCAAAATTATCCACCGGCGAACAGCTCGGCGCGTTCGCGCTGACTGAGAAGGAAGCCGGATCTGATGCGGCGAACGTGCAAATGCAAGCGCGACCGAGCGAGGACGGCTCGCATTTTGTCCTGAACGGTGAAAAGCGTTACATCACCAACGCGGCAATCGCAGATGTGCTGACCGTGATGGCGCGCACGCCGGTGCCTGGATCTGACAAGACTGCGATCACCGCATTTCTGGTTACGCCCGACATGCCCGGTTTCGAAATCCTCGAGGCGCGGATGCCAAAGATGGGGATCCGTGGCACGGCAACCGGCCGATTCGCGTTACGCGATGTCAAAGTTCCGAAGGAAAATATTCTCGGCATGCCGGGCAAAGGCCTGAAAGTGGCGCTGACGGTTCTCGATTTCGGGCGCACAACATTCGGCGCGTGTTGCACCGGCGCGGCCAAGACGTGTTTGCGTCTGGCGATCGAACACGCAAACACGCGCAAACAATTCAACAAGACGCTCGGTAATTTTCATCTGGTCCAAAAGAAAATCGCGCGCATCGCTGCCGATGCTTACGCGATGGAAGCGATGACCACGATCACGGCGTCGCTGATCGATCGCGGCCTCGAGGATTACATGGTCGAGACGGCGATGCTGAAAGTCGTTACGACCGAGCGTCTTTGGGAGTGCATCAACGACGTATTTCAGATTTATGGCGGCTCGGCGTATTTTGTCGATCTTCCGTTGGAGAGAATGATGCGCGACGCGCGCATTAATCAGATCGGTGAAGGTGCTAACGAAGTGCTCACTTCCTTTATAGCTCTGGTCGGAATGCGCGGGCCGGGTATGGAGTTCAAGGAAATTTACGACACGATGATGAAACCGACACGCGAGCGGGGCATCGCAAAAGCGTGGACAGCTGGCAAGCGTCGACTCGGTGCAACCGTGCGGATTCCCGAGATTCCAGTACGCAGCGCCGAACTGCGGTGGTTCGCCAATCAACTTGGCCGTCTGATCTGGCGTTTCAATGTAGCCGTAAACCGCGCTCTGATCACTTACCGCGAGCCGATTCTGGATATGCAGCTTATCCAGGCGCGAATCGCAAACGCGGCCATGGACCTTTTTGCATCAACCTGCGTGCTCAGTCGTCAGGATGCCGAGCTTCAGTTTGCGCAACGAAATGGAAATTCTTCGTCCCCGGACCAGTTCGCTGCCGATTTGTTCTTGCGCCAGTCGTTTCGGCGGATTCGCCGTTTCCTCGCCGAACTGACCGATAACGACGATAAATCGGTGCTTGCGACAGCGAACTCCGTCTTGGGTAAGCCAAGCAGCTGAACTCCGAACGCATTCGCGAGTAAGAATTTGGCCGCGCGCATCTACACCGACAAAGACGCCGATCTCCGCTGGCTGAAGGGAAAAACATGTGCAGTGATTGGGTTCGAGGCACAAGGTCGCGCTCACACCCTCAATCTTAGAGACAGCGGGATTAACGTAATTGTCGGGCTCTATCCTGGCAGCAAATCGCGGGCCCGCAACAGGCGCAGTGGTCTGGAAGTTCTCGACACAATGAAAGCTGCGCACGGCGGCGACATTATTTTCCTCGCACTTCCAGACACTGCGATGCCTGAAATTTACGCGGAACAAGTCGCTCCGAACTTGCGACTGGACAGACGCTACTCTTCGCGCATGGCTTCGCGATTCATTATCGCACTATCGTTTCCTGGAGAGACATGGACGTCATCATGGTGGCGTCTAAAGGCCTGGGCCCCATGGTGCGTGCGAATTTGTGAGAGGGCGTGGCGCGCCCGGCCTGATAGCAGTCCATCAAAATCCCAGCATGCACGCAAAGCGGACGGCCCTGGCTTGGGCAAAGGGGATCGGTTGACGCGTGCCAGCGTAATCGAGACAACTTTCGCGAGGAGACGGAGACTGACCTTTTTGGTGAGCAGGCAGTACTTTGCGGCGGAACAAGCGCGGTCATTCGGGCCGGTTTCGATACGCTCGTTGAGGCCAGCTATCCTCCTGAGCTTGCCTACTTCGAGTGCCTCCACGAACTCAAGTTCATCGTCGATCTCATCCACGAAGCGGGAATTTCAGGCATCCGCAGGTTGATTTCCGATACCGCCAAATGGGGCGAGCTGACGATTGGTCCAAGGATCATCGATCAAGCTGCACGAAGACGGATGAGATCAGTTCTCCAAAAGATCCGCTCGGGCCAATTTGCGCGTGAATTTATTCGCGAAATGAAAACTGGTCGGACGTGCTATCCGCAGTTGCTGCGGAAAGCCGAAAAGCATCCAATCGAAAAAGTTGGCGCGCGACTACGTGAAATGATGGCTTGGCGGGCAAAAATATAAATCCACGTCCGCGCTGCCGCGCCAGCAGCACGTCATTACTGGCGAAATCGTCGGGGGCTTTTTCTTATCTCCCCGTATGATGGCCTAAAATAGTCATATGGTTGGCCGTAGTCGGAATTGCAGCGAGCCGATCGCAAGGTTGCGGAATAGCGGAGGTTCCGGTCACAGTGTAGCACATTTTCTTTGCGGTTTTCGTGACCTGTTGTGGCTGCGCTCGCAGCACTACATCCTTGCTCGGATCAGCAGCAAATGCCGATGCGCAAAACGCGAGCGCAAGCACGACGCTCGCGCATCGGACCGACCAGCCGCCCAGGCGACTTGGTCTGCCTACTGTTTTCACGCCGTAATTGTGATACGGCCTGGAATTTCGCGCAAGCCTTTTCGCCGTCGCTTTGAGACAAAAAACCGACATTTTCGGCCACTGCGCTCCTTACGGCTAATCCGTCCAAAGGAAATGCTCCAGACGAAGATTGCTAAGACGGGCTTTTGCTTCTTCACTCCGGCTGCCTCCCGCGGCCGCAAGTTTCTCATAGATAGCAGCAGCGGATTCCCACTTCGAATCTTCCTCCAATAGGCGTGCCGCGTTGAACCCAGCCTTGTAATACCAGAAAAGTTCGCGCCGCCGATCTGGGCGCGCGTCTTCCTCCAGTATTCTGTAAAATGTGGCAAGCGCATTGGCGCGGTCGCTTTTCTTCTCCAGACATAGTCCCTTTTTAAAGAGCGCTTGGTTGCGCCAGTGAATCGGCTCGTCCCTGTCGGAGCCAAGTTGGTCATAGACTTCGATCGCGCGCTGATAGCTGCTGGGATCAGTTGTGCCCATCTCAAAGAAAATGTCGCCCTTGCCGCACAGCGCCTCGCGTTTTTCGGACGGACCGGCATCACTCTTTAGTACCTCATCGTACAAGGTGAGGGCGTCCTTAGGTTTTCCAAGCTTGCGCTCAATCACAGCCTGCTCATTGCGCGCTGCCCATCGCAATGCACCGTTCTGCCGCACGACCTGATCAAACAAAACGATCGCGCGATCCAGCGAATGCTCACCCATGCTCGACATTGCCGACTCTGCCGCGAAGAACAGGGCTTTTTCAGCGAGTGAATTATCGGGGGTCTGTTGCGCAATAAGTTCAAACTGGGTTTGTGCATTCGCGAAATCCTGGCGTCGATAATAAAGCTCCGCCAATTTCATTCGAACTTCCGGAGCGAACGGCGAGGTTCCATGCTGTTCGAGGAAGTGCTTTGCAAGATCTATAACTTTCGCTTCGTCGCCACCGGCTGATTCCTCAATCCAGATGTTGAGATAGTCTCCGCGCTCCACGGCCGCAGCGGTTGGCGACTCGGCTGCGCGAATCAGATATTTGCGGGCTTCGTCGAGGCGCGGTGGCGAGGCATGAAACGCTAGTTCCGCCAAGCTGACCAAGGCTTCCGACACGCGAGGATTTTTGGGAAAATCATTAATGAACTGTTGCAGCGATCTTGCCGCTTTTTCGTCGCCTTTTGCGGCTTGCGCCAGGCCTTCCTCTAATCGCAAGTCGGCACGCGCCTCTTCGTCGCCACCCAGTTTTTCCAGTTCGCTGTAATCAGCTAGAAAACGTGTGTGGTTACCGAGCTGGAGCCAGCCGGAGGACGCATTGAAAAGCGCAATCTTTGCCCACGGCGAACGGGAACGCGCAATTTGTTCAAAGTCGGCGGCAGATTTGTCAAATCGCCTGGCGAGATACTGTAATTGGGCAGATAAAAAATCGATTCGGCTCAGGAAAGACGGTTCGGGATGAAACGAGCGCGCATCGTCCAAAATCGCAATTGCCTGATCGAAGTGTTTATCCTCGACTTCGAATTGTGCAAACTCGAGCAAAGCAGGTGCGATCGCCTGAGATTTTATGCTGGTGTGGCGAAGATCCGTAAATAATTGTCGAGCCCGCTCCCTGCGCCCCGCACGAATTTCCAGCCGTGCCAGATACCACCGCGCAAACGTTCGTCGTGGCTGTTCGGGACTGCGCACCCATCTCTCCAGCTCGTTGCGTGATGGTTTTTGCTCCGCTCGATACAACTCGTCCAGCTTTGCGAAGAGAAGCGGAAGATCCGGGTCCGCCGGATGACGATCAATGAATTGCTCGATCACATCGTCCGCGCTTTCTGGCGTTTTTAGTTGTAGTTGCGCTTCCGCGATGCCGAAGACTGCCGCGATTAGTGTGGAGTGAGCTGCCCCCTCCGGTCTTTTCAAGAGACCCTGAAAAATGCCGATCGCTCTTTCAGGTCGCCGCTGGATAAGCTCCAGACGCCCGCGCAACACCCGGCGCTCTCTTCGCTGGCCGGTCGATGCTGGCTGCATCTCTTCCAGAAGGCGGCGCGCACGGGCAGCATCGCCGGTTTCAAGGTACAATTCGGCTGTCCGCAACTGCGCTCGCTCGGCCCATTCCTTGTCATGAATGAGAAGCGTAAATTTTTTCAGCGCCTCATCGCGTCTTCCTAATGCGCGCAGCATTTCCCCCGCCCCAAATGTCGCTGCGCTGCGAAATGGTGACCCCTCATCCTTGGCCAGTTGCTCGTACAGCGGCAGTGCTTCGGCCCATCGGTGCAGGCTCGCGAAGGCCTGGGCGCGCCAAAATTTTGCCCAGGGTAGTTCGTGCACTCGGACGTCCGCCAGCAAAACCAGAGTATTCTCTGGTTGCTTTGCCGCGATTTGCGCTTCGGCAAGCTTCTCGACGACCAGGCGCCACTCGGATTCCGTCAAATTGTTATTCAACAATGCCTGCAATCGTACGAGTGCGACTTCCGGCACGCCTTCTGCAATCGGCGCGCTGGCTTCGGCAATCTCCATGGAAATGTCTGCGTAGGCGAATTGCGCGAGCAGGCTCGTCAGACACATCAGTCCTATGTGTCTTAGGTGGCTCATGGATTCTTCAATAACCGCCGCAGATATTGTCCGGTATGGCTGCCTGGGAGGTCGGCAATTTTCTCTGGCGGGCCTGCTCCAACGATCTCGCCGCCAGCCTCTCCGCCTTCGGGCCCGAGGTCAATGATCCAGTCCGCACACTTGATCATCTCCAAATTATGTTCAATTACGATCACAGTATTACCTGTGTTGCGCAGCTTCATTAACACTTCCAGCAGTTTCTCGATATCGGCGAAATGCAATCCAGTCGTCGGTTCATCGAGGATGTAAAGCGTGCGTCCAGTCGCTTTTTTCGCAAGCTCGGTTGCCAGTTTTACGCGCTGGGCTTCTCCGCCAGAAAGAGTCGTTCCGGCCTGACCAAGTCGCAGATAGCCAAGACCTACATCCAGCAGTGAGTCTAACTTTTCTGAAATGCTGGGCACGTTTCGGAAAAAGCGGGCTGCTTCGTCCACGGTCAGATCGAGGACGTCGGCAATGTTTTTGCCTTTGTAAGTAATCTCAAGGGTTTCACGGTTGTAGCGTTTGCCGTGGCATACTTCGCATTCGACATAAACATCGGGCAAAAAGTGCATCTCGATCTTGATTAGCCCATCGCCTTCGCAATTTTCGCAACGACCGCCTTTAACGTTGAAACTGAAACGCCCCGCGTCATAACCGCGCACCCGCGCCGCCGGCAATTGGCTGAACAGTTCGCGAATCGGAGTGAAGGCGCCCGTGTAGGTCACGGCGTTCGACCGTGGCGTTCGCCCAATCGGGCTTTGGTCGATCACAATCGCCTTGTCGATCTGTTCCACTCCACGAATCGCCCGATGAGCGCCGGGTTTCCCCTTTGCATTATAAAAACGTCGAAACAGCGCACGCCGCAGAATGTCGTCCACTAAAGTGGACTTGCCGCTGCCGGAAACGCCAGTCACGCAAGTAAAACAACCGAGCGGAAAAGAGACGGTAATGTCTTTCAAATTGTTTTCCGTTGCGCCGACCAATGTTAGCCAGCCTTCGGAGGTGTCGGTAGACCGTGATTTAGCGCGCTGCTTGGGAATGGAAATTCGCGCACGGCCGGAAAGGTAATCGGCGGTCAAAGAATTCTTGGCGCGCAGGATGTCCTCGAGTTTACCTTGCGCAACAATTTCGCCGCCGCGCGGGCCTGCACCGGGACCAAGATCAATAATGTGATCCGCAGCCCGTATCGTCTCTTCGTCGTGCTCGACCACAATGACGGAATTGCCGAGATCACGAAGGCGACAGAGCGTCCCCAGCAGCCGCGCGTTGTCGCGCTGATGCAACCCAATGCTTGGTTCATCCAAAATGTAAAGGACTCCTGCGAGCCCAGAGCCGATCTGTGTTGCCAATCGGATTCGCTGCGCTTCGCCGCCGGAAAGCGTGCCGCTCTGGCGATTGAGCGTGAGATAGCCCAGGCCAACCTCGATGAG
This sequence comes from Verrucomicrobiota bacterium, assembly GCA_046725285.1. GTDB lineage: Bacteria > Verrucomicrobiota > Verrucomicrobiia > Chthoniobacterales > UBA10450 > Udaeobacter. The sequence continues at coordinate 5,068 of JBKOYG010000030.1, read as the reverse complement.
GAATTGCAAGCGGGATTGAATTTCGCGCACGACGTCGCTGACGATGGCCCGTTGCTGTGCAGTCATCTCGAGCGCTGCAATAAAGCGGGCGGCGGCTTCGGTCGTCAGCTCACTAAACTGATGAATGTTCAACTCGCGTGTGTGCCGATCCTTTATAGTGACTGCGAGGATTTCCGGTTTGAGCCTTGCTCCATTACATACTTTGCAAGGTTCGTGCGTCATGAACGATCGAATGCGGTTGCGAGTGAATTCGCTTTGAGTCTGCTCGTATAGCCGCTGCATTTGCGGCACCAGTCCCTCAAATGGTTTTGCAACTTTCGCTTCACCATTATCGCTGAAATCCATTTCGATCGGCGTTCCGTTCGTGCCGAAGTAAAGCGCTTGCTTGAACTGGTCCGGCAGTTCGCTGAAAGGCACGTCTTCATCGATCTGAAAGTGCTTGACGAGGGCGTTTTGCAAATGCCGATAATATGCCTGCATTCGCTTCGTCCCACGCCGCCACGGCGTGATCGCGCCTTCGGCCAGCGTCTTGGCGGGATCGGAAATCATTAAGTCTGGATCGCAAACCAACTGCGTGCCAAGTCCATGGCAAGCCGGGCATGCCCCGAGGTGGCTGTTGAAGGAAAAATGTTTCGGCGTTAGCTCGCCGATTCTGAATCCGGTGGCAGCGTTTCCGTAATCAGTGGAGTAATGCAGTTCCTCCCATGCCCATTCGGAGTGGGCGTTGGACTTAGAGCGTGGAGCGTTCGGCGTTTTGGAAATTTCTCTTAATACGACGACGCGATTCCCGCCCCATTTGAGTGCAGTTTCAATTGAATCAGCAAGACGGGTGCGAATGCTATCGCGCACGACTAACCGGTCCACCACCGCTTCAATGGTGTGCCGCTTGTGCTTGTAGAGCCGGATCCGCTCGGGGCGATCCAGCTCCATAATCTGACCGTCGATCCGCACGCGCACGAATCCTTCGCGCCTGATTTTTTCGATTATGTCCCGAAACTCGCCCGGCTGGTTGTCAATCAGTGGTGCTAGCAAAATGATTTTCGACTCCGGTTCGTAGGCAAGGATCTGATCGACAATCTGCTGAGGCGTTTGCCGACTCAACGGCCGGCCCGTCAGTGGATCGTGCGGCTGGCCTACAGCAGAATAGAGGACCCGTAGATAATCGTAGATTTCGGTCGTGGTCGCGATTGTAGATCTCGGATTAGCTCCGGCGCTGCGCTGCTCGATAGCGATGGCGGGCGAAAGTCCTTGGATGAAATCCACGTTTGGTTTTTCCATTCGATCGAGAAATTGCCGCGCATAAGCGGAAAGGCTTTCGACATAACGCCGTTGTCCTTCGGCATAGAGCGTATCAAAGGCGAGCGAAGATTTTCCCGAACCACTCAAACCGGTAATAACGACCAGCTTTTCCCGTGGAATCTCCAGGTAGAGATTTTTCAAATTGTGCTGGCGCGCACCACTGACCTTGATAACTTGCGCAGGCATCCTGACGGCAGATGTCAAACCTATTAGTTAAGCACGGCTACCATTTCTCTCCAGCGGAAAAGGTTTTCTCACTGGGCTTGACCATCCCTTTATCCGCATTTGGGCGATGCTAACATGCGGTCTCCACGGGCGGTGGACCCCAACCCAGTCCAAGTAAAATATGTCGCTGCTGAATATAAGTACGCCCGCTGAAGCGGAGAACCAATGCCAGATTGCGGGTTCGGAATGCCCACCTTGTGCGCACTCTGCCATTTCCAAAGGCAGGGAATCCGCAATGCGGTGCTATTTTTACAACACTCTGGCCGCGTATCTTTCGCTGTACATTCGGCCGGAAGATCAAATTGTTGAGATCGCTCCTCGCAGTGCCGGGCTGGGTGAGCGATTCGCAAAGTATCGCGCAGCATCGAGTATCGCGACCTTCAAAATAACTCATCAACCGCTGCCGGACTACGTGTTGCTGAACGGCACAATCCACTATGAACGCGACATTCAGGAGATGCTGAATCAGTTGCAAGAATCCTTGGAGGGACCGGAGCGGATATTGTTCGTTTATTACAGCATGCTATGGAAGCCGCTTGCGCGTTTCGCTTCAAAGATTGGCATACGCAGTCGAACGCCGGAACAGAACTGGATCGCGCATGAGGATTTGAAGAATTTCTGCCATCTTGCTGGATTTGAAATCATCCGCCACGACCTAAAGCTGCTTTGCCCAATACCAATTCCATTCCTGGCAAACTTCTTAAATCGTTACGTCGCGCCGCTGCCCTTTTTCCGGCTTTTTACCATGCTCAACATCGTGATCGCGCGCGCGCTCAAACCGGAGCGCAATGTGCGACCGTCTGTTTCCATTGTTGTGCCGGCCCGCAATGAATCGGGAAACATCAACGATATTCTTGCCCGCTGCCCCATGATGGGACCGGAGGACGAGATCATCTTCGTCGAAGGCAATTCCACAGACGATACATGGGAGACAATTCAACGGGCGGCCAGCGGGTACAGAGGCGCTCACTACCTGGTCCTTGCGCAGCAAAAAGGCCACGGAAAAGGCGATGCGGTGCGACTGGGATTCGATCTGGCCACAAAAGACATTCTGATGATCCTCGACGCGGACCTCACAACACCTCCTGAAGAGCTGCCGAAATTTTACAACGCAGTTGCTGCAAACAAAGCGGAGTTCGTTAACGGCAGCCGATTAGTTTATCCCATGGAGAAGGAGGCAATGCGGTTCTTTAATATCGTGGCCAATAAATTTTTTGCCGCCGCCTTTTCCTTTGTGCTGGGGCAACGCTTCAAAGACACGTTGTGCGGTACGAAGGTTTTGTCCCGGGCGCGCTATAAACAGCTCGCCGCGAGTCGTGAATTCTTTGGCGATTTTGATCCATTTGGCGATTTTGATCTCCTTTTTGGCGCGGCCCGGATGGGGCTGAAGATTGTTGAGATTCCCGTGCATTATCGCGAGCGAAAATACGGAACGACCAATATTCAGCGCTGGCGCCACGGTGTGATCCTTCTTCGCATGCTCCTTTTCGCCGCGCGGCGCTTGAAGTTTCTGGGGCACGAAACTCTTCATGCCCGATAAGTGGTGAACGAGAAAGCACAGGATCGCGCGCAAACTTTGCGCAACCGCGAGCAGCTTGCTAAAAATTGCAATCTCCTTTTTTGGTACCGCCAACTTTATCAAGACCAGTTCAAAGATATTTCCGATCCGGCAACGCTCTCGATTCTCGAGATAGGAAGCGGCACCTCGCCCTTGAAACAATTTCATTCGAACATAGTCACAAGTGACATCCTCGATCTTGACTATCTCGACCTCGTGTTTGACTGCCACGAGATCGACAAATCTGACGCAATAACAGACAACAGTCTTGATGTGATTACGCTGACCAACGTGTTGCATCATCTCAAAAGCCCAATTGCGTTTCTGAACTCGGCAGCCGCCAAGTTGAAACCTGGCGGCAAAGTCATCGCGACCGAGCCGTTTTTCTCCATCCTGTCGACCGCGATCTACAAGTACCTCCACCACGAAGCTGTTGATTTCCACGTGCGTGAGCCGGAACTAAGAGAGGTGCGCGGCCCCCTGGCATCGGCTAATCAGGCATTGCCCTGGCTGATTTTTTTCCGCAGACGGGACTGGTTGGAACGCTTGAACGAAAACTTCGACGTCACCAACCGATCGATTCGGCCTTTTACCGCATTGTCTTACATGGCTACTGGCGGGATATCGCATAAGCTGCCTGTACCACGTTTCCTTTATCGCACATTATTTCCCATTGACCTCGCTGTGAGCCGCCATTTGCCACAGCTATGCGCGTCGTTCTTCACTGTAACTCTAACGCGACGCTAATGGCCGCAGCTTCGGTTCTTCGGGTCGTTGGAAATAAAGTTTACAAGCACACCTTTCCAATTTACCGGCCGCTTTACCGCGCTTTCAAAGCTTATACTGATCGTGCAGAGCGCCAGCTGCTGCGAAACATTTTGTTTCCCGGCGCTGTCGTCGTGGACGCTGGCGCCAATATCGGCATCTATTCGGAGTTTCTCGCACGCTGTGTTGGCCCCACCGGCGTCGTTCATTCGTTCGAACCTTCGCCGGAGAATTTCGAACGGTTGCGTGCTGCCACGCGTAACGTTGCAAATGTGCAGCTCTCGCAAGCCGCGGTTGGGGAGCGCAGCGGCAAATCGAAGCTCTACATTTCAGACAGGCTAAACGTCGATCACCGGGCTTACGTGACCGATGGGGATTCGCGTCGCAGCGTTGTCATCGAAATGGTTGCGCTCGACGATTACTTCAAATCCGGCGAACGCGTTGACCTGATCAAAATGGATATTCAGGGGTACGAACTTCACGCATTGCGAGGAGCCAACCGCGTTTTGGTAGATAATCCAGATATACAACTGCTCCTTGAATTTTGGCCTTACGGCCTAAAACAGGCCGGAGCACGTTGGATCGATCTGCTTGCGACCTTGAAGGAAAAAGGCATGAATATCCGGCAAGTATCGACCAGCGGACTCGTTCCGTTCGACCCGAGCTCTGCGAGCGAGAGCGCGGATTGGTACGTAAATTTATTCGCCTCACCTGGTTGACGTTCGTGGCGAAATCATAGGGGTTACGACGCGGAGCGGGCTTTCTTCATGGTTGGCTCCCCGATTGACAGTTATTTGGAAGCATCAACACCAAACCGCCAGCTTCGAGAACGCGATGCCAACCCGGATCGCGATTGATTGAAGCACTGCCAGCACCCTGGCACTTTCCGATTCGGGAGTCGCCACAGCATTTGCACGGCCGCTTCTAATTACCTCTCGAAACCTCGCCGCAAGTGCCGCCGCTCGCCCTGGGCTTTGATCCTTCTGTGACTCCACAAACGCTTGCGCCGCCAAACGGAGATCGCCCTCCTTGGGATTGCCAGCATTTCTAAAGTAGTGGATCATAAGTCGGGGAGCGACCGCTTTCATTTCCGGGAAGAGAAGGGGTAACTCGCAACTGGCCGTCCAGTTTGGAGCAAGCAGTTTGCTGTGTGCAATGTACTTTCCAGCAGCCCGAGCAAACTCAACGTTTGCGGGAAGCAGCTGGTATTCCCCCGGTGAC
>JBKOYG010000041.1:0-19423 GCA_046725285.1 Verrucomicrobiota bacterium | reverse complement strand
CACCATGGGTCGATGTCCTAAGCCAAGTTGGCGAACGCGTTTGGAAACAACGTTGATCAGAAGTTGCTGATTCGGGATCACCTGTGCTGCTTCTTGCAAAAGTTGAGTCGTCATATGGCGCAAGGAACGGACGGGGCGGATCGCTTCCGTCGGGAATTGAAGAATGACCGGCATCCTGGCCGCGAGGGCGGATGGGGTAAGTTGCGGGGCGAGCATGGTAAAAACGAGTGTGGACTTTCCAAGTGAAGGAGTCCGTTGTCAAGTTCGAACGCTTTTGGAATCTACGACTCGTTAGCGGAAACGCAATGTCACTTACTGATTCAAATGCGCAGAATTTCGATCATTTCAACCACTGGGGCTCTGACAGAGACTCGATCTCCTTGCCATCTCCGCTAAAATACGCGAAGTAAGGCGCGTCGGCCGGGTACCCAGAGTGACTATTTCATTTCGGGCTGTGGCTCAGCTTGGTAGAGTGCCTGGTTCGGGACAAGCGCCTAACGAATACGCCCACTTGCTCCCACGTGCTCTCACCTGCTTTTTCATAGGTAAATTGATCAAGTGGGCTTTGTCTCAAGTGTTCTCAAATGAGCTGAAAATTTATCGTCGATGGACAAAGAAGTGGACAGAGGCGGGGGCCGAGTCACCGGCTTGCCTCAAAGAGCTGCCGAAACACTTAGCGTTCCCCTCGCCCATGCAAATCAGTCGGCGAATTATCGGTCTTAACCCTGCCAAGAGCGGTAATATCTGGGGGAGGCCACGGCCCAGAGAACCAGCCGAGGTAACGGATATCGTTCAGCTTGTCTAAGGACAATTCGGGATCGGCAACGCCAGCTTTGTTCTCGACGATCGGCCGGAAGCGGAATTATTAATTGCTTTGTTTTCACGTAACTTCACGGGATGTCCGCCGAGGTTAAAGAGGAAATTGAGCTGGAGATCGCGCATGTCCTGTTCATTGACATTGTCGGCTATTCAAAGCTTTCAATCAGCGAGCAGCGGGCAGCAATTGGTGAGCTAACCCAAGTGGTTCGTGCTTCGCAGCAATTTCAAAGGGCTGAAGCCGCGAGTCGCTTAATTAAAATTCCCACGGGCGACGGCATGGCGTTGGTTTTTTACACCAGTCCAGAAGCGCCAGCGCAATGCGCAATTGAATCAGCCGGACGCGCAAAGAACATCCACCGTTACAACTTCGGATGGGCGTGCATAGCGGTCCAGTGAGCGGCGTGATTGACGTAAATGGCCGTGCCAATCTTGCGGGCGCTGGCCTTAATACGGCGCAACGAATGATGATTTGCGGGGATGCGGGTCACATCCTTGTGTCCAAGCACGTCGCCGAAGATTTGGAAGAATCCGAACGTTGGCGGCCCCTTCTACATGATCTCAGTGAATGCGAAGTAAAACACGGGGTGGGCATCGCGATCGTGAACCTCTACGGGGATCAAATCGGTAATCCGCAACTACCAAAAAAGTTCCAAGCTCTGAAGGCGCACCGCGCACGGGTGCGCTGGGCGGCGATGGCAGCAGCATTATTCGCGCTCGCCGTAATCCTTGCTGGCCTCGCAATGTTTTCTCGCAATCGCGGACGATCGACGCTGGCTGCACCGGAAACAAGCATCGCTGTGCTGCCGTTCGAAAATCTGAGTCGCGATCCCGACAACGCGTATTTTGCCACAGGCGTTCAGAATGAAATTCTAACCCAGCTCGCGAAGATCGCCTCACTAAAGGTGATCTCGCATACCTCGACGCAGCAATATCCCTCGCGGCCGGGTAATCTGCGTGAGATTGCTCGTCAGCTTGGTGTCGCCAATGTTCTCGAAGGCAGTGTGCAGAAAGCAGCCGACCAAGTGCACATCAACGTGCAGTTGATTCCCGCAGCAACGGATGAACATCTTTGGGCCGAGAGCTATGATCGCAAACTGGAGAACATTTTCCACGTTGAACGGGAAGTAGCGACTTCGGTAGCGGAAGCCCTGAAGGCGAGACTAACAGGTGCGGAAGAGCAAGCTCTCGAGGAAAAGCCAACGAGCAGTCCACAAGCCTACGATGCTTATTTGCGCGGATTGGCGTATGCTCTTCGACCCAGCTATTACGAACGCAATACTCTCGCCGCTGTTGAACACTTCCGCGAAGCGGTAAAGCTGGACCCGAAGTTTGCCGTTGCGTGGGCTTGGCTCGCCCGCGTGAGTGCTCTCGGATACTTTAATTCAGCAGGCAATGACGTTGCTGCGTTGCGCGAAACGGCGAAGGATGCCGTTGCCAAAGTTACTCAGTTGCAACCCAATCTTGGGGAAGCCTTCTTGGCGGAGGGCTATTTTCATTACTACTGCGAACAAAGCTATGATGCGGCGATAGCATCGTTTGAAAAAGCGAGGCAATTGGCCCCTAAAACGAGCGACGCCCTCGAGGCTTTGGCTCTCGTCTCGCGGCGAGTAGGCAAGTGGCAGCAAAGCTTAGAATACTTTCGGCAGGCTGCCGAAATCGATCCACGAAACACTTCGCTACTGGCCTCGTATGGGGACACATATGTCGAGCTGCGCGAATACCCATCCGCCTTGAAAGTTTATGATCAACTACTGGAGATAAGTCCGGACAATGTCGAGGCCCTTGTAAGTAAAGCTGATATTTATCAACGCGCCGCGAATCTTTCCGAAGCAGCCAAGCTGTTGTCCCGAGTGCCCTCTGATCCAAGCTCCCCCGAAACCTTCGTCGCTCAGATATGGCAGAGAATATATGAGCGTCGCTTCGCCGACGCTATTGCAATGGTTAGGGATGCTATTGTAGCCCGCGATCTACCTTCTTCGGCAAAAAGACATTACGGCTGGACTCTTGCCGATCTCAAGGCGTTCACTGGTGACACCACTGGCGCACGGATTGCATTGCAGCAATTGAGGGACGAAGTCGAGAGCTCGCGCCGCCAACTGAAAGAAGAGTGGTTTGGTTTCGATTTATTAGCTGCGGCGGATGCGGCGCTCGGTGACCAACGTAAAGCGTTAGCAATTGTTGATCAGGTGCAGGTCGATGCACTGAATGTAGGCGGGTTGGCCTATCTTAGAGCGAGAATCGCCCTTTACGCTGGCGATAAGGATTCTGCTATCGAGCAGCTCGCAACCGCTGCACGTAATCCCTGGTGGTCCCGGGCATTCCGCAGCCTACGGCGATCTCAAGTTCAATCCAGTGTGGGACACACTGCGCGGCGACCCGCGCTTTGAAAAAATTGTCGCCTCCCTGGCGCCGATCACGGCGAACAAGAACGCGACGCGGTGAACCTCACGATTCTGGAATGCATTGCCTTTGCACTCGGGCATCGCGATGCAACCTCGCGTTGAATGTTCGGGCCCGTGGCAGCGATCTTGCAAGAGTCAGGAGCGGGGGATTCTTAATTTAGTCGAACATGATGGCGCCGACATCAAGGCGCTGGAGAAGGCCGGCGTGCGCTTTTAGTCCGACCTCAAGACAGCCGTTTCTATTTCAACTATCACCACACTGCTGCATGATTACGTACCCAACAAGCCCGAAAGAAATGACAAAAGGTCTGACGTGTTTCCCGCGGATGCTGGCCAAAATTCGGCTTCGACGGGCGCGGCGAGCTGCCTCAGGATTATCACACGAATCTCGGCACGGTGAAAGCGGCCGGCGTAGCAATCGCCGCGAGAATAGTTACATGAAATCCAATGCCTGAGATGGCAGCCTCCTGACCGGCTCCTTTGGAGGTAACCTGTGCCTCGATTCTTAATTCAACTTGGCCCGATTCATCGTCCCAATCCGCATCCACGCCTAAGATCTTCCAGGCCGCTCCTGTGGCTACCGGCTGCGCCGGCGCTTTCCCTGGATAGTCGACAACCGTTTTCGTCAACGAAGCTGTCGCAATTGCCCGAACGAACTGTTTAGCTTTAAAAACTGGCCCGATCAGAGCGGTAAATATTTCCTTGTTTGATCGAGCGTTATTACTGAGAGAAGACACGACTAGATCTGAGTCAAACTGTCCATCAATGATGAACAGTCGGTTCGCATCTTTAGGGCCGGCGACTACCACTTCGAGCTCTTGAAGATTTTGGATTTGATCAGATTGAATCTTAACTGCCATATGATCTCCACGATTTTCTTCTTATCGACTATGAGATGACATTTCACCGCACCGGTGGCAATGCTTTTCTGTCCATCCAATCGTATCATCTGGACGAGGCGACCAAGCTACAGCTGCACACAGTTTCGGTAGCTTCTGAACAATTTCTCTCACCGAGAGTTACCAATGAAGAAGGAAAAGGACATGAGCAAATCTATCTCCTGAACATATTTTTCACTGCGGGTTGGACTGGCTGGCATGGCGTTATTCTTTCCGATCCTGCTATTGATTGGCGGTTGTGTTGCGAAGGTTCTATCCAAGGCTCAATTACTATCATGCGACCCTGCACGCTTTGCCTGACCACCGAACCGGTCTAGGGGTGATGCGTGATTTATTCGTTGGCACGCTCTTCGCGATCGGCGTTATTGTCGTTGTGTATGGGCATCACTATACCTGAGGATTACGTGCCCAATCTCGCCGGCCCCCTAGCGCTTGGAATTGCGCTATTTCCAATGCACTGGTCTGCTTCCGATAAGGCGAAGCAAAAATTCTACCGCCGTTTGTATAGAATACTCGGCTGCTTAATGGTCGGACTTCCCATCCTCGTGTTTGTCTTAACTTTCCTCGCTTCCATCATTGTCGCCGGCTCGGTGGCAGGATCGGCTCAAGTGACCCACGGCAAGAGAACCGATTCCGCTGCTAATTTCTTCAAACGTGCAGGTGCGGTGAAAGCCGGGCTAAGCTTTGGCTGGGGTGAGCACACGACAATCCGAATAATAGAGACGCAGACGATGTTCATCCGGCATACGGCGACTGAACTTCAACGCCGCACCGCTGAGAAAAATGCCAAGATTTATTATGCGCATCTTACCCCTGTGAAGAAGGCGGATCTCAAGGCAAAGAAAATCCGCTACATTCTCGTTCCTACAGTGAAGAGCGAGGAAACTTCGCCAAAGGCGAAGGAAGTTCGGATGACATGGGATACGCAGAGCGAGTCTCTTGTCGACAAGTATGTCTACGAATTTGAAAATCCGCCCGCTGTCGGGACCGTTGCTATGGTCGGAGGCTACACAGCGGAATACGCTGGGCAGTGACTAACACGTAAGTTCCGCACTTCTGACGCGCAAGGTTACGAAATCGGAGTGACTGATGAATGGCCTAGCCTCCTATAACAGATTTCGCCTAACCGAATCTTCAACGCCGTAAGCTCGCTGCTTGTTCACCCGCAAAGACCTTGGCATGTAGATTCGTTCGGCGTGTCTCTTGCAAGATGGCTTCGACGTTTTGTTCCTCGTTGTAAAAAGGGATAATGATCGAAAATCCGTCTGCTGCGGTGACATTCGGCGCTCACAAACATTCTTCCACTCCGGATGGGACAACGGGGGGCATCCCAAATTTGCCTTAGGACTGCGCTAATTCCGGAATGTAACAGAAACAGAATCATTGCTGATTACCAAAGTGACAGGCAGTCAGCAAAATTTACAGCGCACCATCCGAAGGCAGCCTGCCGCCCGGGAAAAATTCAAAATATTTTTATTGACGATTCCAAGAGGAATGTTCACTCTGCGGAGCAGTGTCGGGAAGACATTCGGCTTGTAGACGTAATTCGGTGTTGTTTCATCGAGCGGCATTGCTCGGTCGCCTTATTCTTGCGCACTCTCCATACATTGATGGAGTCCGGCATTGCTCGATCTCACACAAAATACATCCGCAATCTCCAATCATCCATGACCGCTGAGCCCATGAAAACAAAACATATCAAGATAACCAACCGAGCCGCCCAGAAACCTCCGTGCATTCTCGCCGCCTTCATTACTTGGCTTCTGCCTGCGCTCGTCTTAATCCTAACGATCGAATCCAGCCGCGCCGACAGCTTTACATGGTCTCCGCCTATACCTTTGCCTTTCGGCTGTTGGAATGACAACGCCAACTGGAACCCGATGCACGCTCCCAACGGAGCCACGGACACGGCGGTTTTCGGCTCTTCCAATATAACCCTCGTCTCCATCTCCGGCTTCTGCGGGGCTTCTAATACCGAGGTCAACGGCATCGTGTTCAGCGCAGGCGCGAGCGCGTTCAGGATCGGCGTCGACGGCGATTACCCCCTAGTTTCCCGGCTCACGTTGACCATCAGCGGTGCCGGCATCATGAACAATTCAGCAAACATACAGAACTTTGTGACTACTGGTTCCAATACGGCAGGTTTTGTTACAGGGGGCGGTGCCATCGAGTTCCGAGGAGACACCGCGACCGCCGGCAGCAATGTGAAGATCACCAACAACGGCTCTGACGCACTCGGCGAAGACGGGGGGGCCACGCGGTTCTTCGACAGAGCGACCGCGGGCAACGCCACGCTGATCGCCAATAGCGGAGCGAACGGCGGTTTTGGCGGTACCATCTCGTTCTTCAACACCTCGAACGCCGGCAATGCTACGATCACCAACAACGGCGGCACAAACCCTGGCGACTTCGGCGGCAGCACGACGTTCCAAGACACCTCGCACGGCGACAATGCCACGCTGGTCGCCAACGGCGGGTCGAGTGGTGGTTTGGGCGGCACCATCTCGTTCAAGGATGACTCCACCGGCGACACGGCGCGCGTGGAGGTTTTCGGTAACGGCAATCTCGACATCAGCGGTCACAGCGCTCCGGGCGCGACGGTGGGCTCAATTGAAGGAAACGGCGCCGTCTTCCTCGGAGCCAATAATCTGACCTTGGGGAGCAACAACCTAAGCACCACCTTTTCCGGCGTGGTCCAAGATGGCGGTGCATTTGCCGGAACCGGCGGATCATTGACGAAAGTCGGCACCGGCGTGTTAACGCTTACAGGTGTCAATACCTATACCGGAGCGACCACTGTGAATGGTGGGAGCTTGATCGTGGACGGGTCGATCAGCGGCGCGCAAACCTCGGTTAATAACGGTGGGAGCTTGATCGTGAACATGGACGGGGCGATCAGCAGCACGCAAACCTCGGTCAATAACGGTGGGAGCTTAAGAGTAGACGGGTCGATCAGCAGCGCACAAACCTCGGTTAATAACGGCGGATTGCTCAGTGGAGAAGGTTCTCTTCGCGGCCTAACGAATGGTGGAATAGTGAGTCCGGGCAATTCCCCGGGGACGCTAACCGTCTCCGGCAACTACACGCAAACCGCGAATGGCACGTTACGCATCGAAATCGCGGGCACCGCACTGGGCCAATTCGACCTATTAGCAGTAGGCGGACATGCCAGCCTCGCTGGTACACTCCAGCTTAGTCGTGTCGGCAACTTCCAACTCCAGATCGGCGATAAGATCACTTTTCTCACCGCCAGGGGCGAGGTGAGTGGGACTTTTAGTACGATCCAAAATCCTTTCGTGAGCAATACTCTCATCAAAGCCGAAATCAATATTCTCGCCAACGCAGTCCAGCTCGAAGGGACGCAAGGGTCTTTCACTGAGGTTGCCTGCAACCCGAACACCCTAGCAGTAGCCAAAGTCCTAGACAGTGTCGTGGGCGATCCGCGCGCGGCAGGGCTGATTAAGTTTCTCGACACCCAGCCACTTCCCGAACTCTGTCCCGATCTGGACCTGATTTCGCCGGAGGAGTTGGCCGCGATGTTCAACATCGGTGTTTCCCTGGCAAATGTTCAGACCGTCAACCTGGAGCGACGTATGGAGGACATTCGTGCGGGGAGCAGCGGGTTCAGCGCGAGGGGTTTTTCGATTGACAGCAGAGTGCCTGACTTCAGTCCGGGCCTTGCGGGACCGACTGGGCCAGAAGGCAAGAGCGGCCCGTCTGTGATGCAACCCACGCGGGAGAACCGCTGGGGCGTCTTCGTGACGGGGCTTGGCGAGTTCACAAGTGTCGATGACACCAGCATCGCGCCTGGGTATAATTTCTCCACCGGAGGTTTAACCTTCGGCGTCGACTATCGCGTGACCCCGAACTTTGCGATCGGCCTGACTGGGGGCTATGCGCATACGAATGCAGATTTAGTTAACAATGGCAATCTCGACGTGAATGGTGGAACAATCGGAGCCTACGCGACCGGGTTCGGCGGCGGTTTCTATATCGACGCCGCCGCGTTCGGAGTTTTTAACGGCTATGACGAACACCGAACTGCACTTCTCGGTACCGCCAGCGGCGACACCGATGGCCGCGATTTCAACGCCCTCGTTGCGGCAGGTTATGACTGGAAAAGCGGTGGTCTTACCATTGGGCCCACCGTGAGCTATCAATACACCTACGTTGAATTCGATGGCTTTACTGAAAGCGGATCTCTGGCGCCTCTGACCTACAATGACCAGAACGCTGAATCGAGTCGGACAGCCCTGGGTGCAAAAGCCTCATACGATTGGCACGTGGGTCATGTTGTGGTGAAGCCGGAGCTTCGGGCCGCGTGGCAGCATGAATTCGGCGACCGCGACTACTCCGTCGTATCTCGTTTTGCAAGCGGCGCAGGCAACAGCTTCACTGTCAATGGTCCCGCGATCGGCCGGGATAGTTTGCTAATCGGAGCAGGCGCTGCTGTCTTACTTAACGACCGTGTTTCCGTGTACGCTTACTACGATGGGGAACTCGCTCGCAGCAACTATTCCTCCAACAACGTCTCCGCCGGTGTGCGAGTAACCTTTTAAAAGGAAGAGGAAGACGCCTGGCGGTTTTGCGGATCGACTCGCTCATCTCCACCGCGCGTGAGCGATCGATAGTTCAAGGCTCCCATCGTCGCCGACAGCGCTTATGAGCTCCGCGGCCGTGACTAAACTGGCGGCTGGTCTGCTTTGCCTACCCCTGATCGGGGTGGTGCATGCAGCAGACAAGAGCAGGGCTTCGAAATTCGGGCCGATTAATATCAGGGTACAAGCCGGAGGGTTTGGGGCGAGCGCCGCCGACATCAGCGCTGTGTTGCAATCTGCAGTCGGAGAACTTTGCCGATACTGGCCGAGAACTCAGCTCCCGAGTATCGATGTGTATCACCGACCGGATCATCCACAAACCGATTCAAGACGCGCGGCTGGAAACCGGATCGCGATCGGACTGACGGCCCGGGACAATCATTGGGCACAGTACAGTTTTCAATTTGCGCACGAATGCTGCCATGCACTGATCAACTCCAGTAATGATGAGCGAGGACTAAGACGTGATCGACGATACGCTAATCTTTGGTTAGAGGAGAGCCTGTGTGAAACAGCGTCCTTATTTACTTTGCGCGCGTTGAGTCGCTCATGGTTGATGGCGCCGCCGTATGCGGCTTGGAGGGACTACGCTCCCTGGTTCTCTGCATATGCGGAGGAACGATTGGCCTTGCCAAAGCATCAGCTGCCTACAGGAACCCCGTTCGTGGTTTGGTTCCGCGCGAACGAACCTGCGTTGCGCCAGGATTCCACCAGGCGTGATCGCAATGCGATCGTTGCGGCCCACCTTCTACCGATTTTTGAAAAAGAACCGCGCGGCTGGGGAGCCTTGGCTTTTTTCAGGCGCGCCGCAAAGCCCAACCAATCGCTCTCGCAACACTTTACTAAGTGGCGTTCGGGCTGCCCGCGGGAGTTTCAGCGATTCGTAACGAAACTCGCAGCGGTGTTCGAGGTGGAGGCGTAGGGCTTCGAGCGAAGCTCCACGTGAATTGATAGCCAAAGTCGTCCTACTCTGGCGTGCTCGCCATCTTTCGTAACGACCGCTGCCGTCAACGAATCAAGTTAGATAAGCTAGGCTGCACCTACAGCAGGAAAGGCTCAATTTTTGATCGCAGGTCAATAAACGGCTTCTGCCATTCGTCGCGCGAGATGTGAACTCCCAAAACGTGCCAGAAGCGTTTCGCTAGTAGGGCGCTAATGTTCGCACGATTCGTGCCCAGACCTCTCTCTCGGAAGACTGATTGGGTGATGGGCTGGAAAACAAACTATTCTAGATTTTGCAGGCCGAGTCCCAAACCTGTTAGGCGGTTTTCAACTGATTACCTCCCGAAGCTGAAAACTGCGGGGGCGCAAATTCGAGGGCCGAAAACAGGCGACGGCGTCGTATTGTCTCGACTCTAGGAACCATCTCATGTAGATTGAAAAGGCACTGCTGTGGAAGTCTTCGATGTTTTCCTTTCCCATAATAGCTCCGACAAATCGGCGGTCGAAAATATTGCCTACAGGCTGAAAAGAGCCGGAGTGGAGCCTTGGTTAGACAAGTGGTACCTCGTTCCGGGAAAAACCTTTCAAACCGGCCTCGTGGATGCTCTCCGTAGTAGTGCTACTTGCGCAGTATTCATCGGCCCAAAAGGCATCGGCGACTGGTCTCGCGAAGAAGTTCTCTTTGCCCAAGATCGCGCAACCAAGGAACCAGGTTACAGGTTGATCCCGATTTTGCTCCCGGGCGTTGATGATCCTTTCGACTTCAGCAAACTGCCTCCCTCTCTCACGCAGCGCACCTGGGTCGATTTTCGCATAGGTGTTGATGATGAGCGACCGCTTCGGGTGCTAATCGATGCGATTAGAGGCAAGGCACCTGGACCAGACGTTGCGCATGACCAGACTGGTGACATCTGCCCCTATCAGGGACTGGAGGTGTTTGATGAAGAGCACGCCCAGTTCTTCTTCGGGCGCGAGCGGGATGTTCAGCGCCTTGTAGAAAAGCTGAAAACGACTCGCTTTCTTGCCGTGCTTGGCGCATCTGGCAGTGGCAAGTCATCGCTTGTGCGCGCCGGATTGATTCCCGCGCTTAGAGCTGGCGCTCTTCCGCAGAGCGAAGCGTGGACCATTTGCGTGTTCAAACCGGGTAGCCGGCCTCTTACCAGTTTGACTGCAAAACTGCTCCATCTCTCTTCGGGGAAACACGCGATGCAGACAACACTGGATCAGGTGGAAAAAGATGAGCGCACTCTCCATCTTGCTGTTGCCTTGGCGCTTGCGGATAAACCAGCCGGCCGAATCGTCTGGGTCATCGATCAATTTGAGGAGGTCTTCACGCTTTGCAGCGACGAAAAAGAGCGCGCTTCATTCCTCGGCAATCTGATCTATGCGTCGTCGATTCCCGATGGCCCGTCTACAGTGTTGCTGACGATGCGGGCGGATTTCTTGCCGAAGTGCGCCGACTGGCCGGATCTCGCGGCTCGAGTTGCGGCTCAACAGTTCCTCGTTAGTCCAATGAATGCGGACATGCTGAGACACGCGATCGAAGAGCCGGCGCGCTGTGTTAGCCTCGGCTTTGAGCGGGTTGTTGTGGATACGATCCTGGCGGACGTCGCCAGCGGACCGGGTGCGCTCCCTTTACTCGAGCACGCGTTACTCGAACTGTGGAAACGCCGGCGCGATCATACGCTGACTCTCGACGGTTATCGCGAGAGTGGCGGGGTCAAAGGAGCGATTGCAAAGACAGCCGAAGAAACTTTTAAGAATTTCAGCCCAGACGAACAGGCAATCGTCCGCCGCATCATGCTCCGACTTACCCAGCTTGGCGAAGGAACCGAAGACACACGACGCCGCGTCGCGATTGATGAGATTGTTCCTACTTCTTCGGAGGCAGCTGCCGTCGAACGGGTCATCAAGGCGATGGCAGACACTCGCCTCTTAACCACCACCTATTCAATGCCAGATCGTTTTCTCGATGTTTCCCATGAAGCTCTGATTCGCGGCTGGCCGCGCCTGCGGCAGTGGCTCGATGAAGATCGCGCCGGATTGCGCGTTCACCGCCGAATCACTGAAACAGCCGAGGAATGGCAAGGCGCAAATCGGGACGAAGATCTTTTGTATCGAGGGGCAAAATTGATGCAGGCGCAGGAATGGGGCGAGCGCCACGAAGTGGAACTCAATCCATTGGAGCGAGAATTTTTGAGTGCGAGCATCGCGTTCAAACAGCGACTGGAACAGCAAGAAAGAGAACAACAGCAACGGGAACTTGAAGCCGCTCAAAAGCTCGCCGCAGCGGAACGGGAAAGGGCGGAGGAGCAAACTCGTGCCACTCGTCGCGCGCTCTTATTCGCCACTGCTGCGCTCGTCGTCGCGCTGGTTGCAGCTTACGCTTGGTTTGTAGCCTTTGCAGCCCGATCCGAGGCAGACCGTCAAAGAAGAGAGGCTCTCACGCAAAAATCAGAGGCAGACCGTCAAAGAGGAGAAGCTCTCACGCAAAAATCAGAAGCCGAGCGAGAGCGCGGGGAAGCGCAAAGGCAACAAGCTGCTGCTGAAACAGCCAGAATGAGCGCACAGCAGTCTAGGAACAATGCTGTCGCTGCAAAAAGAGACGCCGATGAATTGATTAATTTTATGCAATACGATCTGAGCGACAGGCTGGGAACGGTCGGCCGGCTCGATATGATGGACGCAATCAATGCGCGGATCCGGAAATATCATAAAGACCATCCGCCCGAAGCCGGCGACGCAGATGCTCTGCGCGAACAAACCGTTTCATTGGGTCAGCAGGGCGACATTCTGCGCGACGAGGGTAAGCTTGAGCCCGCACTCAAGAGCTACCGCGACGGCCTTGCAATTTTCGAAAACCTTGCCAAACAGGAACCCGGCAATGCTGGCTTGCAGCGTGATCTCTCTGTCAGCTACAATAAAGTCGGCGACGTGCAGAGTGCACAAGGTGACCTGGCTGGCGCGCTCAAGAGCTACCGCGACAGCCTTGCAATTCGCGAGAAGCTTGCCAAACAAGACCCGCGTAATACTGGCCTGCAGCGTGATCTCTCTGTCAGCTATAATAAAGTCGGCGATGTGCAGAGCGCGCAGGGTGATCTGGCCGGGGCGCTCAAGAGCTCCCGCGACAGCCTTACAATTTTCGAGAAGCTTGCCAAACGGGACCCCGGCAATGCTGGCTGGCAGGCTGACCTTGCGTTCTCTTATTGGCGGACAGGCACAAGGTTGGCACGCTCGGATCTCCAGTCGAAAAAAGATGCACGAACAATGGTGGAAAAGGGTCGTGATATTTTACGCGAACTAAAAACGCGCACTGGATTAACGCGTCAGCAGCAGCAATGGTTCGACTCGATAGAGGCCGATCTGCAAAAGTGGTAAGTTGAGAAGTGACGGCGCCTTTAGCCGTTCCGAGGCTGTATTGCCCTAAATTCCTATAAAATCGGTGGACAAGCGAAAAATCCTGATACCTTTTCAAAGCCGTTTTTCATAGGTAAAACGGGCTGTGGCTCAGCTTGGTAGAGCGCCTGGTTCGGGAAGAGTTTCCAGCCGTTTTCGCGTCTTCGCTCGCTGCCCTCGTGATCGAGCGGGAAAAGCGTTTTTCATAGGGAAAGTGACGCGAGCCGCGAATCAATCACGTAATCTCACGTCCGGCCGAAATTGACGGCTGAAATGTGAGATCCAATATGAAATCGCCTAACGAGCGAATTCGCGGGCAGGAAGAGCATGTCATCGAAAGATCGAATCGAGGTTCGTGATTTCCCTCCATGCTTCTCTGGCCGATACTCGACGCAAGCGAAAGAAACGCGCCGCCTTTTCCTTCTTCCACGTAGCAAGAAGGACGTGACGGGCACAATGCCTCTTTGCGACTATGCGCAACCTCGCCGCGTCAACTAACGTTGGCCTCGCGGCGCTGCCACCCTTGACTTGAATGAGGATTATTTGCAAGGCGTCGCCGCGCCTGATGCCAGCAACCGGCTGGCCGTGGTCTTTGCGGATTGCCAGCATATCGACTACACCGACTGACTCACCGCCAGCTCTTCCGTAGAACGTGACGAGCTGCCAACGTGTCCGCGAGACAACCTGTCGGATACGCACCTTCACCATCGTCATGGCCCATCGTGCGGTACGTGCAGCCTTCTGCTGCGCCTCTATCCAATTCACCAACATATAATCGTCCTTATCACTCACTGACCTTTATTGAGGCGCTCGTTGAACTCCGCGGAGTACTTTGTCAGTAGCTCCGCTATTTCGTCAGCTTCCCGCTGGGCGCTGAGGCTCATCCAAAACATCCGCATGAGTAGCAGTAAGGCGAAGGTCGCCAGGTTTAAGGCACAGGCAATCTCATCCTCACCGTAATTGGGTTTCACCTCCTCAAAGGTAAAGCGACGGGTAATCTGGTGGCCGCCCGGATGCGTGTAGCTGCTCATGGTTTTCCACGCGTCTTTAAGGCGTCGCAACAATGTGTCGAATAGCTCTGCTTGTTTCGGGCAAGACTTGTCGCTGTAGCGTTCCTTAATATCGTCGCGCATTTCGTGCATCGGACGGAAGTAAAGCTCGTCTCGACTCGCTTGCTCCACTTGCTGCTCGGTGGCGACCGCGTTGATCCAGAGGGCGCGGAAAAGAATATCAAGTACCGGGCGCACCAGCGCAAAGGCAGACCCCGTTAACTCGGACTTTCTCAAGAGCCAGATGGCTTCGTGATGCTCCAGCGCAAGATCGACGTACGACACCAGCACGAGAGTTTTGGTGTCACAGCCGTACTCGTGCCGGTACAACAACTCGCGGAGTTGCGCTCTGATTTCGGCGCCGCAAGTGCTAATGTCGTCGAGTAGGCTCATAGACTGGTCCGTCATTTGGCGGGCGCGTATTTGCTCACAATCTCCTTTAGCCGCTCGTGCGTGCGAACAAGACCCCACCGCCACTCGCCGTAAGATGCGCCACCGGTCGGCGATATAGTCTGCATGCCTCCAATCTCAAAATGTCCGTCGAACTGCAAGTTGAATTCCGGGAAAAGCAAAATGGTCATGTCCTGTGTCGCAGCATTGTCACCGTGCGGCCAGACCCAGGAGGTATGCGCCGACACCTTATGTCGCCATGTGATGACATTAGCAAATTCCTCCTCCAAGTCCTCGGAAGGCGAGAATGCCTTTTTGAAGACGCCGATAAAATTATACAGTGCGTTCGCATACCAGAGGAAGTAATTGCAAAGCATTGCATCGCCAGGCGAACTGCCAAAATCGACGTAAGCAAAGTTCTTGTCAGGTTTGGCGCGCTCCCTTTCCACTCGCTCAACCTGCTTACAGAGATACTCGAGGCCCTGCCACACCGTATCCAAGAAAAGCCATGCTTCTTTCCGATGAGCTTTAGTCGAGAAATCGAACATAGACGCAGCGAGGCTATCACGGCCAGGACGCTGGAGGAGCGTACCCAAACCTGAGCAAAACTCCTCGCTCAAAGATTCGTTCGATTCGTTCAAGTGGCAACGTGATCTCCCTTCCCGGATGCCGCGCGGAAAAGGTTCTCATTCCGCTCAGTTCGACAATTAATCTTGCGTCGTGCATGAACTTTGAACGAAGGCCGTACAGCGTCCTTGCCACTTCCTCGATTGCCATTGGTTGACCGTTGACTTTGATCGACGATTCAAGTTCCTGCTTGCTTGAACCGTCGAGCCTCAGAAAGAACGACACCATTTTGTTCATGAGGCGGAACTGGCTTTTGTACTGCTCATGAAGCGCCTTCAGTTCTTGTGGGTCTTGAATCGGGAATGCGGCGGCCGATTTTCTTAGCCAAGTATAGAACCCTTTGTAGGATACGCGCGGCTCAGCCCACTCGATGAGCGCGCAAATAGCCAGAAAGCGGTAAGTCTGGTCGAAATCCTTGGCCTCCTCATACTCAGGGATAGAGAATCTTCCGTCTTTGACCAGAAACTTGTAGTGCGACGCCACCTTCAGGAATCGGCTCTTTTCTTCGTCCCCGACGATTGAGTCCACAAAAGCGTCTAGGTCGGAGCGGCTGGCGAAATACTTCTGAAAGGCCTGGAACGCCAAGTTAGAAAACCAGTCCTTATGTTGCAAATACCTGAGATCCTTCATCACTGTTGCTTTGAGGCGTTATTGGCATCGCGCGGTGTGAATGCCGCAGCGAGAACATCTCGGCCTTCCTGCATTGCGATCAGGTCTGAAACGTCGAGGAAAAGTATCGGCTTATCTCTGGCGAAGTCGATGGCGCCTCTGGAGAAGCCGCCACGCGACACAATGATCCCGAAAGCCGCTCCGCAATGGTGTATCACGCCGTAAAGATCACGAACGACATGAGGCCCAACACATGCGACGTGAGCCTTGCACTGGACGACGCCCCTGAGACCGTTTCTCGTCACTTCAATGTCGATGCCACCATCGGCCGAGCCGGGCGTGACGATGGGGTTGAATTGATGCTTTTTCAGGACCTCCGCGGTCGCTCGTTCAAAGGCATAGCCATCGAGGAATTCCCAATATGAGCGCTTCTTCCGCAGAATCGCCTGTTTCCGCCTCGTGAACGGCTTTTTGAGCCGTAGATTGATACAATTCGTGCAGCCCAATGTCCTCTTTGTACCTCAAATACCCAGCCTCCGACCGTCTGCGCTGATAAGCATCTACAAGCCCCTCGCTAATGGCGAATAAGTAAAAGCTGCCTATCAGGCTCACTGGCACAGCGACGACCGCCAGTTTCCAAAGCTCCGATGTGGTGCCTTGAAGCCGACCCGAATTGTGCAGATAGACCCCCGCACCGAAAGCACAAATGTACAAGACGAACGTTATCAAAAGGATTCGGCCCCAGCCATGCAACGGCCCGTCCTCGCGGTACTTTAAGTCATCATTCAGAAGAAGGTAACGGCCATGATGTAGGCAGATGTCATTCCGGCTCAGACCATAATCAATCGGCTCAGGGCGCACTGCATACTTTGTCGTTTTAAGGAGCGCTTCTTGTTGGGCAGGTGTGAGCCTGTTGTAGCGCCAATCTGATTTCACGAACTGCACCCTGAGTCGTTCTACTTCCGAATTAGGCGGGGTCTCTTCCTTTGTTTTGACGGTCGCTCGCGGAGAATTGAGTACACGCGCGTCTTCGTTTGGCGTGTGAGGATTCTGCCGACTATCGGGAGGGTGGTCTCCACGCAACTGAGCCAGCCGCGCTTCGCAATTTCGCGGCGCTTCAACCCACCACTGTCCGCGAAAGTATGCGCTGCGAATCTTGAGTTCGTGAATGAACGCCAGAACGTCGGCTTCCCTTACTCCCTTGAGCTTCGCGTACTCGCTGACTGTGACAGGTCGGTCGAGGCCGGGGACACAAAGGTGGTCTGGTACCATCGCGAGCTGGGCTGCCGTGTTTGGGCGCTCAGCTTAACGGGATCGAGCGCGAGGGCGCAAGCGGTAAACTCAGTGCCCGCGTCGCGTCACCCTGCGGCGCAGCAAGATGTGATGGATTGCCTTGCTCGATCACCTGCCGCTCAGCTTTCGCGCTCGGTTTGCCTTTCTCTGAGCTTGCGTTGGGAAATTACTAATCGAGCTGGTGGGATTTGAACCCACGGCCTGTCGCCGCGGCGACCGCTCTACAAAACGCTACGGCTCAAAAGATAATTACTATCGTCGTTCCCGTCGGGCTGGTGGGATTTGAACCCACGGCCTCCTGGTCCCGAAAGAGTTTTCATGCGTATTTGGCCGGAAATGCGTTTTACCTCTGGACCGCAGGGAGAATGCCATTTTACGAGGGAAAAACGGCGCTCCGGCAGTGTAAACGACGTTATTGCACATATACGCGAAATTTGCGGCGCAATCTCGGATTCAGTATCGGATTTGCGCGCCCCAAAATCTCACCGCTTCGGAACTGCTCCCATAAGACGTTCCCATTCACCAAGACTCCCGCGAAAGCCAAGCTCGCAGGCAGTATCGAAACTCAGTCGAGCTGTCATCTCGCGACGCTTTCCGCTTTTCGTGTCGTTGACGTTTCGATAATGGCGGCGCGAAACAAAGATGTGAGACGCCAGCGGGTCGTGCTCGGCTTTCATCGCCGCAAGTTCAGATTCAACATCACGTATCGCCGCGGTTAGTCGCTCCAGTGCGTCTTGAAGGCGGGTCGCCCGCATAGCTGTTCAAGCGAACATATCGGCGACTATACGTCAAGCGGGCGGAAAATCTTTTACGGATTACGGCGCAACAAGGTAGATACAAACCGCCCTCTCCAATTCCAGGAACGCGGTCAGCTTTTCATCCGAACGTGCGATGAACCGCTTTCCATCGCCGCGATGCGCGTCAACAATCCAGATTGTTCGCCCATCGCGATCCACAGCTGAAACCCAGCCCAAACTCCATCCCGCCTTCTTGAGATTGTCCGCGATGATTTCCCAATCCTTCACAAAACCAGTCGCTGGGCAAAGTAGAACGCAATATAAACTAGCGATATCAGGCCCACCAACATTAGCGCGGTCGCCATTAGGTTGAACCACTTTGGATAGACGCGCTGAAGGAGAACCGGAATCTGACGCGCAAAGCCTTCGTCGGATTGAATGCCAGTATTGATCTGGTCAACCGTGAGCGGAGGGAAATAGAGATACGACACGGTGATCTGCTGGCCCGGCACCAAGGTCGGGATTACAATCTCCCTACCGCCACTGGGCAAGTTTGCAATGGAGTGCTGTGGTTCAGGCCAAATAATGAAGTCTGGCAAGACATTGTGGCGCAATCGAACGTTCGTCGCGCTTCGCCTTCCAACGTTGCGTAATACAACGGCGTGAGTGTGGATAAAGATCGGCGTCCCAGACGGAGGCGTGGTGCGAAATACTGCCACATGCCCAAAATAGGAGGTTAGGACGGCGCGGCTTTCAAAGCGACGATTTATCCAAACGCCCACAAATAGCGCAATGATGGGCGCTGCTATTGTAGCAACGGCGCTCCAGTTGATAACCATACGCACAAGCCGGATTCTGCCTGTTTTCCTCTCCACACGGCAATGACAAAGTGATATAGAACCGTCGCAATGACGCGGGCAGCACTCACGATTGCTGTTGCTTTTCTGTGCAGCACGGCAGCTGCAGCGCCGCTTGTCACATTTGAATCGCCTTGCGAATGTCGAGACAATCACGGCAAACATCGCTGGTCAGAAAAGAACGATCCAGCCCTGCCGCCTACGGACGCGAGCGCAATTCATGCTGTGACACCGTCAGACATATTCAACTGGCAAGGCCCAACGGAGTATTTGGTGCCAAGCTCAGAACGCATCTGGTCTGAACAAAAATGGTATGCTCTTACGGGTCGCGTAGTTGAGTTGCGAGCCGAAGAGGACGGCGACCTTCACATCGCACTTCAAGATGCGACTGGCGACAAACCTGGCATTGTGGTGGTTGAGATACCGGCAAAACCCCAATGGTGTGAGCTTCGCCAAATTGTATTTGGTTGGACGGAGGTTCAGTTTCCGTTTCGGGTTCGGTCGGGGAGGAAATTGAAGATCACTCAACCGCCGATCATTACAGTTATCGGTAAGGTTTTCTTCGACATCGGGCACGCTCCTGCAGATCATTCAAACCGGAGAACCGATCTTCAAGGATACGCTGCATGGGAGATTCATCCGGTGATGGGATTAACAGTTCTGTGATCGAAGGCGCGCCGGTGAATTTCCGCACGGTGGCGATTCGAGGCGCTGCCATTCGGGCGACTGTGGTACGGCGAACCGCACGCAATCAGCAATGCAATCAACTACCCCAAGTTTTACAGCCGTTCACATGATGTTGTGA
>JBKOYG010000019.1:0-44627 GCA_046725285.1 Verrucomicrobiota bacterium | reverse complement strand
GGCGATCACGGATCGCCGCTACAGAGCGCGCCGTTGACCTGCTGCGCAAAGGCGAAATTGTCGCGGTACCTACAGAAACCGTTTACGGTCTCGCAGCTGATGCGCTCAATCCTATTGCGGTCGCAAAAATTTTCGAAGCGAAAGAGCGGGCGCGGTTTGATCCGCTGATTGTTCATCTGCCTGACAAACAATGGCTGGAGGGGGTGGCGAAGGTCGATAATCGCTCTCGCCCGCACATCGAGAAATTGATCGCGCGATTTTGGCCTGGACCCCTAACGCTCGTCTTGAATCGACAACCGATCGTTCCAGAAATTGTCACCGCCGGACTCGACACAGTCGCCGTGCGAATGAGTTCGCACCCGGTTTTCGGGGAAATCATCTCGGCATTTGAGAAACCGCTCGCCGCGCCGAGCGCAAATCGATTTGGCCGGATCAGCCCTACGACCGCGCAGCACGTTTTTGACGAGCTAAGCGGACGCATCCCGCTAATCATTGACGCCGGCCCGACGACGCACGGCATCGAATCGACCATCGTCGCGGTGCGCGGAAATAATATTGATATTCTGCGCCGCGGGCCAATCACAGCGGAACAACTCGCTGAGTTTGGCAAGATCGAGATCGTGAGCGCGCCGAAGAAAGTTTCTGCACCCGGCCAGTTACCATTGCACTACGCACCAAAAACCCGGCTTCGCTTAATCGACAACGCTGAATCGTTCGCTCTGTTGAAAAACCATCGTGTCGGATTGCTGGCGTGGAATGCGTCGACCCCAGAAGAAAGGTTCGCAGCCATTCGAACTCTAAGTCAGGCTCAGGATCTTCGCGAAGCTGCTGCGAATTTGTTTCGTTGTCTACGGGAGCTCGACGAGCTGGATCTTGATCTTATCGTTGCAGAACGAGTTCCTGCTCAGGGACTAGGCGCGGCGATTCTCGATCGCTTGGAGCGCGCGTCGCACGACTCTGATATTCGAGACACGCCTGAATGAATCCTTTGAAAAGCGGATGCGGTTTGTTCGGCTTGCTTTGGAATTCCGGGTGATATTGGCAACCAACAAAATAGCGATGATCGCGAAGCTCGATCAGCTCGGCCAGCGTTCCGTCCGGTGATGTGCCAGAAATGACGAATCCTTTTTTATTCATCTGGTCGCGATATTTCATGTTGAACTCATATCGGTGGCGGTGGCGCTCCATCACTTCGGTACTCCCGTAAATTTTTTCTGCGACTGTGCCTTTGGCGATTTTCGTCGGCCATGTGCCCAGACGCATGCTGGCGCCCTTGTTCTTGACCCCTCGCTGTTCTTCCAGCAACGAGATCACCGGTTCTTTTGTGTTTTTGTCGAACTCGGTGCTGTTGGCATCGGTGATACCGCAGGCGTTTCGTGCGAACTCGATTGTCGCCACCTGCATGCCCAGGCAAAGACCGAGATACGGAATCTCGTGTTCGCGCGCGAAACGCGCTGCATTGATCTTTCCTTCGATGCCGCGAACGCCAAAGCCGCCCGGAATTAAAACCCCAGCCACGTCTCTCAGCTGGTCGTCAACCCCATCCCTTAACAATTCGGCGTCGACGAGTTCGAGATCGATTCCACAGTCTTCGCTGGCCGCAGCGTGAGTGAGCGATTCGTAGATGCTCTTGTAGGCATCCCGAACATCGAAGTATTTGCCGACGACAGCAATTTTAACTCGTTTCGTTGGGTTGATGACCCGCTTTACAAAATTCTTCCATCCTGCGAGATCGGGCTGCCGAGTTTTTAAGCCCAAAAGGTCGCACACTAGCTGGTCCAAACCTTCCGCGTGGAGCGTTAACGGCACTTCGTAAATTGTGTGTTCGACGTCGCGCTCTTCGATTACCGCTTTTTCCGCGACGCTGCAGAACATTGAGAGTTTTTGTCGAAGATCGAGATCGAGCATCCGCTCAGTCCGGCAAATCAACACCTGCGGCTGCAATCCGATCTCGCGCAGCTTGGCTACGCTTTGCTGGGTTGGTTTGGTCTTCAGTTCGTGGGCGGCTTTAATGTAGGGAACCAGTGTGACGTGCATGTTGACCACATTTTGTGTCCCGACTTCGAGAATGAATTGGCGAATTGCTTCCAAGAACGGCAGCCCTTCAATATCACCCGTCGTGCCCCCGATTTCCGTGATCACGACGTCGAATTTGCTTTCGTCTGAAGTTTCGCGGATGCGTTCTTTGATCACGTCAGTGACGTGCGGAATCACCTGCACGGTTTTACCGAGATAATCGCCGCGGCGTTCCTTCAAAATGACCGACTCGTATACTTGGCCACTCGTAAGATTGTTGTGCCGCGTTAGAACGCAATTGGTGAATCGCTCATAGTGGCCGAGGTCAAGATCAGTTTCCGCACCGTCGTCCAAAACGTAAACTTCGCCGTGCTGGAAAGGATTCATCGTGCCAGGATCCACGTTCAGATACGGATCAAACTTTTGGATAACGACGCGCAGACCGCGCGCTTCGAGCAGCGTTCCGAGCGAAGCAGCCGTTAATCCCTTGCCCAGGGAACTAATCACACCGCCCGTGATGAAAATGTATTTCACGAGGGCATCCTCCGTTTCGCGCGGGCAAGCTTTTGCTCCAGCGCCGTTGCGTCTTCTGGCGTGTCGATGCCAAGCGATCCTGTAGCAGTAACGAGCACATGAACCTTTACACCATTTTCCAGTGCGCGCAATTGCTCGAGCGATTCAGCGCGTTCCAGCGGACTTGGTTTCCATCTTACAAATCGGAGAAGCGTCTCGCGCCGGAATCCATAAATGCCTTGGTGACGGAATAAGGAGGGGTGCTCACTAGATCGCCCCTTTCTTCTTTCGGCGGACTGGAGACCGCCGCTCCTCGAAGTTTGGAATGGGATTGGCGCACGAGAGAAATAAAGAGCGTTGCCGCGAAGATCGAGAACAACCTTGACTTGGTGGGGAGAAGAAGCGTCCGCTGGATTCTTGAATGGATGTGCAGCCGTCACGATTCCCACTTTGCGATCCGACCGCAATATTTCGACGAGCTTATCGATTAAATGAGAATCGATCAGCGGTTCGTCGCCTTGGATATTAACTACATATGCGAACTGCGTTATTTTCCTTGCCACCTCAGCGACTCGATTGGTGCCGCTGCGGTGCTTCGGCGAAGTCAGCGCAACCTCTGCACCCCAGTCAAAAGCTGCGGAGGCGATCCGCATGTCGTCGGTAGCAATGACAACCAAATCCAGACTTTTAGCGCGGAGGCAACGTTCCCAGACATGTTTCAGAAGCGGCTTTCCAGCAATGGGATGTAGTGGTTTTCCAGGAAATCGTGTAGAATCCCACCGGGCCGGAATAATTCCAACCGCTTTACTCATGCGCGCGATCGGGATGACATCGCAATCATCACTGTTGGTCCAAAATGATCTGCGCTGCAGCGGGCAAGTCTTTTGCGGTCCAATCCGCCGTGCTCCCAGCGATGTCGCGGTCAAATCCGGTTTGGACCCGGATTGTGCGTACACCAGCGTTGCGGCCGCACTCTACGTCGATCTCCTTGTCACCGATAAAAAATGAACGCGCCAGATCGATTTGATGTTCTCGCTTGGCTTGCAAAATCATTCCCGGCGATGGCTTGCGGTGACTGGAATGTTGACCGGGGACATCGGAGCAAAAATAAGTTGCATCGATCAAGCCATGGCCCAGTTGGCGCGAAACTTCCGATTCAACGGAACGATATTCGTCAACGGTAAAGAAGCCGCGACCGATGCCGCTTTGGTTCGTAATAATAATGAGTTTAAATCCATGTGATTTTAAGCGCCGTAACGCTTCAGGAACGCCAGCAAAAACCTTCACTTGTTGTGGATGGGAACAATAATCTGCATCCTCAATGATCGTGCCGTCGCGATCGACAAAAACGGCAGCTGACAATTCGTTAGCCACCTTCGGAATCCTCCCGAAAACTGGCCATCAATTCATCTCGTGTCACGGTTGCTGTTCCAAGCTTGCTGACTACGACAGCGCTGGCGTGGTTGGCGATTTCCGCCGCTTCAGTCGGAGTCGCTCCGCAGGCCAGGCCGAGGGTAAAGAGAGCGATCGCGGTATCGCCCGCGCCCGAGACATCGAAAACCTCGCGCGCCTTGGTGGGTATGTAGTGTGGCGTTTCTTTCTTTTGGAAAAGCATCATGCCGTGTTCGCCCAAGGTGATGAGGATATTTTCTGTTTCCCATTTTTTAAGCAGCGTTTCACCGGCGCGCTTCAGTTCCGTATCCTGCGACGGAACGGTATCCGGATCGCGGCTGGGAATACCTGCAGCGAGAAAAGCTTCCGTGCGATTCGGTTTGATCACCGTCAGGCCGCGCCACTCGACTAAATTACGGGGATTGGGATCCGCAGCGACGATCTTGCCGGCGGAACGCGCAGCATCCGCGATTTGCGAAACCAACTCGGTGGATAAAAAACCTTTGCCGTAATCTTCGAAAATGATTGCGTCGGTTTCTGGAATATTCTTTCGGACCGCAGCCACGACCCCCTCAATTTGAGACGCTGATGGCCCGACAAACTTTTCGCGATCGACACGAACGACCTGTTGATGGCGCGCAATGATGCGGGTTTTAACGATGGTATGAAACGTCGCCTCTTGAACCGCAATCGAGGTATCGATCTTTTGCGCGGACAATAACTCCCGGAGTTGCTGGCCGCTGCGATCTTTACCCAGCAAACCGATGATCGCAATGCGGTCCACGAACTCGCGCAAGTTGCGCGCAACATTGGCAGCGCCTCCGGGGTAAAATGATTCACCGGTCACCTCCACGACCGGAACTGGCGCCTCGGGCGAAATGCGGCCGACTTTTCCCCACACAAATTCATCCAGCATCAGATCGCCGATTACCGTGATCCGCCTGGAAGATGCGCGATCGAGAATCTGCTCTAGCCGGATCAGGTCCATAAGGAACGCGGGCAGAGGCGCCGCAGCGGTAATAGCCTGTTTCGGTTAAGGCGATTCAAAATGTTTTGAGCAGGGATTTGTGTATGGCGGCGGTTCTGCTTAAGGTTCGCTTCATTAAATCCTGAATACGAACCCGAAATCAACATTCGAAGCTCCCAATGATGCTGTTTAGTAAACATTTGAAGTTAATTGTAGCTGCGGTCTTTGGCCTTGCCCTGTGCGCGCATGGCGCGCAGGCTCCGCAGCACATCAACATTAATCAATTATCCACGACTGTGGAAGACGTTGTCGTGCCATTGCCGAACGAAATTTTCGGCGCACTGAACAAGCTCGGTGCGGTCAACTGGAAAGAGCACGTCCGCAGCGACAAGGGGCCGAATTTCACCGAGCGGCCGCGCATTGCCCTCTTGCTGGGGACAGTGATCGCCGATGGCTTCATCGCGGTGCAGGCGGAAGATGCGCCGGCAGTAAAGGACATCGGCCAGCGGGTTCTGGCATTGGCGAAGGGGATTGGCGTAGGGAATTCAATCACGCCACATGCCAAGGCGATTATCGAGGCCGCAGACAAGCGAAATTGGGAAAATGTGCGGCAGGAGCTGGATCGCACCCAAAACAGCGTGCAACAGGCAATGAATGAAGTGCACGACGAAAAATTATCGCAGCTCGTCAGTCTGGGTGGGTGGCTGAGGGGCACGGAAGTATTGACCTCGGTGGTGAAACAGCATTTTTCCGCCGACGGCGCTGAGCTTCTACATCAGCCCGATCTCCTGACTTATTTTCAGACAAGACTGAAAGCGATGCCCGAGTTTAACCTTCCGATCATTCACCAGATTCAAGACGCCCTGGTCGAAGTGAAGCCTCTCATTGACGTCGGCAGCGCGCACATTCCTGCCGAATCAGTGAAGAAGGTTAATGAAATCACGACGCGGCTCGGTAACGGCATCGTTACGAGAGATTAGGAAATTTCGATGAACCGTTTCGCAAAAGTTCTTTTCCGCGCAAACTCGCTGCTCGCGGCCGTCGTCATCATGCAGCGCGCCAGCTTAGCCTCGGTGGATGACGCACAATCGTTTGCTCTTCAGGCGGCAGAACCATATGTAAAACAAGGATTTCAGGTGCGTGAGGACTACTGGGGCGGCGACCTCGGTTCGGGCGAAAAAAAGGCGGTGCGGCAGCAATTGTTCAAAGGAAACGAATATTGGTTCTGGCTGGGAACAGAAATCGATCGAGCAAAGGTGTCCGTTCATATCTATGATTCGGATGGAAAACTGGCGGAAGAACCGGACAGCTGGGAGAAAGGACACTTTGCAGCTGCACACGTCGTTCCAAAGACCACCGGCAGTTATTTTGTCATCGTCAGTGTCGAGCAATCGCCAGAGGAACGCACGCATTGGGCGCTGGTGTATGGGTTCCGGTAGAGTAGGTTAGTGGCATTGGCATTTGGCGAATACTCGATTGGCAAGGATGCTGACGCCACGAATTGACGATGACTGAAACTCGCACCCTGCAGTTTGAAAACCCACGTGCCCTACAGTCGCTCTACGCCAACGACATCAGGCTTTTAAAGAACCTTGAGGACTCGCTCGGTGTGAAAGTGACCACGCGCGAAGGCTGGGTAAAACTGGAAGGAGGCTCAAGCGACGTGGATAAAGCACAGCATGTCTTTGAGCAACTCGAGAAAGCGCGCCAGCAGGGCGTGGACATTCAGAAGCATGAATTTAATTATGCACTCAAGGCCGTGACCGAAGAGCGTGACGAGAATCTGGGCGATGTTGTCTCAACCAAGATCACGACCTCCTCACGTAAACCCCCAATTGTTGCGCGGAGCGCAAACCAGCGAGCGTACGTTGAGGCAATTCAAAAACACGATGTTGTTTTTGGAATTGGACCGGCGGGCACCGGCAAAACCTACCTCGCTGTCGCCATGGCAGTCGCAGCGCTCAAGAAAGAACAGGTGGCCCGCATTATTTTGACACGGCCGGCCGTGGAAGCGGGGGAGGCCCTCGGTTTTCTTCCTGGCGACCTCGAACAAAAGATCACGCCATATCTACGGCCGCTTTACGACGCCCTGCGTGAAATGTTAGAACCAGAGGAAATGGACCGCGCGATTGCACGCCAAACCATCGAGGTGGCTCCGCTGGCGTACATGCGCGGTCGCACGTTGAATAACGCTTTTGTTATCCTGGATGAAGCGCAAAACACAACAACCGAGCAGATGTTTATGCTGCTTACGCGAATCGGTTTGAATTCCAAATGCGTGGTAACCGGCGACGTCACGCAGATTGACTTACCTGCGAACAAGCGCTCCGGGGTGGTAGAAGCTTTGCAGGCATTAAAAAATGTCCTTGGGATCGCCACTGTGTACTTTACAGAGCGCGACGTCGTGCGGCATGAATTGGTACGCGCCATTATTGGCGCCTACCAGCAGCACCGATCGCCTGCGCCGCCATCACGCAAGTAACAAACGAAATGTTCGATTTTCTTAAGCGCGGAAGACTCATCAGACGTGGCCTCGCCTCGCGAAAAATGCGGCGCCGCCGGGCACGCAGTGAGCTAAAGCGCAACTTGGAATACTCACCCTTCGTCAAGGTTGTGATCTTTGCGGTGTTCGTCGGTGGCCTTGCATTTCTCGTTTTTAGCGGCCAACAGCCGGAGCCGACTAAGAATTTTGTGATTGCGCTGCTCGTCTTGGCGACGGCGATCACTCAGCTTTGGATCAACCAGCCCAAGAGCTTTTCGCGAAGCTCGCGCATCCTTCTCATCTTTGGCGTCATCCTGGTGCAATTGGCTGTCACGAAACTGCTGCTCGTGCTTTGTAACAGCGGGAGTTATCGATTTTTGAGGCCGGAAATGGCGGGGTTGATCATGCCCTATGCCTTTGCGCCGCTTGTGCTGAGTGTGTTGTTGGGCCGGCATCATGGCTTGTACGCCGCATTTTTTGTAAGTCTGTGGAGTAGCATGTTATTTGGTCCAATTGACGCACCGCTGCTGATAACGAGTCTGATCAGCGGATTCACAGCAGTCTCCCTCACACTACAGGTGCGACGGCGCGGCCAATTGGTCCGCGCGGGCTTTGGAGTCGGAGTCGCCACCTGGCTGCTGTCTCTGACGTTTGGTTTGATCGGGCCGATCAATTGGTTTTATCCAACCGCCAATGATTGGGGCATGATCGGACTACAAAGTGCCCTTGCCGTAGGCAACGGAATTTTGACTGCCACTCTGGTCGGCGGCGCGCTGCCGATTCTTGAAAACCTTTTCCAAATCACGACGGACATCTCCTGGCTGGAGGCGTCTGATTTAAACCATCCGTTGCTGCGACGTATGACCATCGACGCGCCTGGGACCTATCATCACAGCCTGGTCGTCGCCAATCTCGCGGAAGCTGCGGCGGAAGCGATCGGCGCAAACGCCACGCTCTGCCGTGTCTGCGCTTATTTTCACGATGTCGGCAAACTGGTGAAGCCGGAATACTTCACCGAGAACATGAGCTTTGAACGTAACCCGCATGACGACCTGGCGCCGACGATGAGTGCCTTGATCATCATCGCGCATGTGAAAGAGGGCGTTGATCTCGCCCTTAAGTACAAACTCAATCAACGCATCATTGATATCATCCAGGAGCATCACGGCACATCGCTCGTCCGTTATTTTTATCAACGCGCCCTTCAACAGCATGAGGACGCACGCGCAGGCGGCAAAATCATGAAGCTGCGCGAGGATGATATTCCAGAGGTTAAGGAAGAAAGCTTTCGCTACGGCGGACCAAAGCCGCAGACCAAGGAGAGCGCCATCGTCAGTTTGGCTGATGCAATCGAAAGCGCCTCACGTAGCTTGGAAAAGCCGACTCCGCAAAAAATCGAAACACTGGTTAACGAAATAATCGAAGAGCGCATAAGCGACCGCCAATTAGACGACTGCGATTTGACGCTCGGCGAACTGAAAATCATCGCCGAACGCTTCCGGTTTACGCTCTTAATGATGTTGCATAGCCGGATCGCCTATCCAAAGCCGGGCTCAAAAACAACGACTATCATTCCGCGCGAGGAAACTTTGCGCCCAGATGTGATGGCTGCCACGCGCAAACCGGAAACTGCACCGCCCGTCTCAGCGGCGTAGGATAAAAAGCGACTTGAAATACTTCGCGAAAGAGCCGCCGCGTAAGACTTACAAATCCGGAGGCCGTGCGCGCGGTTCGCGGTCTTTGGATGTGGCAGTGCTCGGCACCGTAACGAAAGGCCCACCTTCCAAAGGCGTGACCTTGGTGAAAGCGACATCGGGCATTTCGCTGGGTAGTCCTTCGAGCGGGAAATCTTTTCGTAACGGGAAAAACGGATAGCCGTCCCACATTAAAATGCGGCGCAGGTCTGGATGCCCGTTAAACTTGATTCCCATCATGTCGTAGATCTCGCGCTCGTGCCAATTCGCCGTCGGCCAAATGTCGGAAACGGTATCTACGGCGTCGGCTTCTTCTGAAACTTTTAACTTCAGGCGCAGATGAACTGCGTGCGGCATTGAGTAAAGATGATAGACAATCTCAAAACGGGGTTCTTCTCCGAAGTTGTCGATACTGGTGATATCAATTAGGTAATCGAACAAGAGTTCGTCCCGACAAAATTTCGCAGTCTCGCGAAGATCTTTTGCTGCAATCGCGCACGTCGTTTCACCGCGAAATTCAGTCTTGTTGTGAATCTTCTCCGCGAAGGACCTGCTCAGCGATTCGAGTGCTTCTTGACCGGTCACGTGAATTGAGTGTGAAAGCACCGCAGTGCTGCACCGTATGACAGGTTCATGCGAGGGCTTCCTCAAGCTTTTCTGCTAACTCCGGCTTCTGATTCCTGAACGAGCGCTCCCGAGAGATTTTCTCCTGCAATTTCATCAAGCCGGCGATCAAAGCCTCAGGACGCGGCGGACAACCAGAAATGTAAACGTCAACGGGTAAAAGCTGATCTATGCCTTGCAAGACGGCGTACGACCGATACATGCCGCCGGTGGAAGCGCATGCGCCCATGGCGATTACCCATTTCGGTTCGGGCATTTGCTCATAAATTCGTTTCACCGCCAGCGCCATTTTGTAGGTGACGGTGCCGGCCACGATCATCACGTCGCATTGTCGCGGCGAAAAGCGCATCACTTCCGCGCCGAACCGCGCGATATCGAAGCGCGATGCCGCTGTGGCCATCAACTCGATCGCGCAACAGGCAAGGCCCATCGGCATTGGCCACAGCGAGTTTTTGCGCACCCAGTTGAGCGCCGCATCGAAGCGCGTAAAGATCACGTTGCCTTCAATTTTTGAATCGTAGGCCGTAGCGCGTGTTTCCATTATAACAAGCTTAAGATTCGGCGGTGACAGCGCAAGCTGATAGTAGTCTTAAGCCGTCGGTTTTGAAACTTGAGGGCTCAGAAGCCGTATATGTCCTTGAGCGTTTGTCTTATTATTGGCTGTCGGGATTTGCATCTTTGAAGCTCGCATGTTGCAGCATACGCCGGTCAATTGTATAGAACCGCCCTTATTGAAGTCATGACCGTGTTCCAACGCGCCCATCTCGACGACCTCGAGAACCAAAGCATCTTTATCTTCCGCGAGGCATACCACGCCTTCAAAAATATCGCCATGCCGTGGTCGATGGGTAAAGACTCAAACGTCCTTATCTGGCTTGCCCGCAAAGCCTTCTTCGGACGTGTTCCTTTTCCTGTTCTCCACATCGATACCACCTACGAGTTTCCAGAGATGCTGGAGTTTCGTGAATGGGCAAGAAAACATCACAACCTGAATCTCATCGTTAAAATCAACACCGAAGCGCGCGCGCGGGGGATCGGCTACGAGACGCACGATCCGGTAACGGTCACGCATGAGTTAAAGACGGTGGCGTTGCAACAGGTACTGGCCGAGTACAAATGGGACGCGCTTATCACTGGTATTCGCCGCGACGAAGACCCAACTCGTGCAAAAGAGCGGTATTTTTCACCGCGCAACGCGCAGTTTGAATGGGATTACAAGGATCAGCCGCCGGAATTCTGGAGCCAGTTCGTAACCACAGCCGCCAAAGGTGAACACGTTCGCATACAACCGTTACTCGATTGGACGGAGGTGGATATTTGGCGCTACATCCAGCGGGAAAATATTCCCATTCCGCAAATGTATTTCGCTCGACATGGGAAACGATTTCGGTCGTTAGGCTGCAGTCCGATTACGCATCCGATCGAAAGCACTGCCTCCACGATCGATGAAATCATCGCCGAACTGGAAGCGACAAAAACAACTGAGCGGGCCGGCCGTGCGCAGGATCATTACGAACGGAACGCCATGCAAAAGTTGCGGGCAAAAGGATTTCTGTAGTTGCTGATGCTGGATGCTTGATGCTGGATACTAGATGAATTATCGCAACCTTGAGGTGTGGCAATTAGCGCGAGAGCTAGTGATCGCGATCCACGAAATGACTCTGACAAAACTTCCAAAGTTTGAAATGTTTGAAGAGGGCAGCCAAATCCGCCGCGCGATTAAGTCGGTCAAATCCAACATCGTTGAAGGATACGGCCGTCGGCGTTACAAACAGGAGTTTGTCCGGTACGTCGATTATGCGCTCGCCTCTTGTGATGAGACATCCGACCACCTTGACACGCTAGCCGCGACGAAATCGTTAACCGATGCAGCGATCATCGAGCGACTAACGACTCGACTCGATGAACTCGGACGAAAGCTCAACCTTTTTCTCCAAAGCATCGAACGTGGCCACATATCAGAAAAGTGACGTGAAGGAGCCAGCTTCTTCATCCAGCATCCAGCATCCAGCATCCAGCATCGAGGCGACGCCGAAGCTCAAGGTCGTCTTCGTCGGTCACGTCGACCACGGCAAGTCCACGCTCATCGGTCGCATTTTGCATGACACTAGCTCTTTACCCGAAGGGAAGGTGGAAGAGATAAAGAAGGCATGCGCCGCCGAGGGAATGGGATTTGAATTCGCGTTTTTGCTCGATGCGCTTCTTGAGGAGCAAAAACAAAACGTCACGATCGATACGACCGAAATTCCTTTCCGAACGCCGCGACGCCAATACGCCATCATCGATGCGCCGGGCCACAAGGAATTCTTAAAGAACATGATCACAGGCGCGTCGAGAGCCGACGCGGCGATTCTGGTGATCAGCGCAGACGAAGGCGTGCGTGAACAGAGTCGCCGTCATGCCTACCTGCTGAGCATGCTTGGCGTCAAGCGTGTCATCGTGATCGTGAACAAGATGGATCTCGTGGATTACTCCGAGAAGCGATTTCGCGAGATCGAGCAGCAATATCGGAAGTTTCTTCACGAGCTTGGCTTGGACGCACGGACGTTCATTCCGGCGTCGGCCAAGGAAGGCGAGAATGTCGCGCGGGCGAGTATGAAAATGAAATGGTACTGCGCGGCGAGTGTTCTCGAAGCACTTGATTTGCTGGAGCCGCAACAACGCGACGTTGATCTTCCACTTCGCTTTTGCGTTCAGGACGTTTATCGTTTTGACGGGCGGCGGATTATTGCAGGCCGGATCGAGACGGGAACGCTCAGGGCGGGGGACCAGTTAGTATTCTCGCCGGCCAACAAGTCGTCCGTGGTCGCCAGCATCGAGCGTTGGAACGCGCTGGAAAATAACGTTCCAGCCGTGGCGGGCGATTCAGTCGGCGTCACCCTCAGTGAGCAGATTTTCGTCGAGCGCGGCTATGTCGCATCGCATGAAAATGAAACGCCGATCGAGACAAATCGTTTCCACGCGGACCTTTTCTGGATCGTGCGCGAACCGTTGCGCGTTGGACATTTGTACAGCCTCCGGTTGGCAACTCAAGACGTGAAATGTCAGATTGTGTCAATCGAGCGAGTCACGGATTCGTCGACGCTAGAGACGAAGAGCGACGGACGCGAACAATTAGAGCGAAACGAGATTGGCAGGCTTACAATCCAAACCCGTGGACCACTCGTTATCGA
Organism: Verrucomicrobiota bacterium; assembly: GCA_046725285.1. Lineage (GTDB taxonomy): Bacteria > Verrucomicrobiota > Verrucomicrobiia > Chthoniobacterales > UBA10450 > Udaeobacter. The sequence goes on along the minus strand of JBKOYG010000019.1, from coordinate 31,766 downwards.
CAACCACGACCGCATTCCGAACCTCGGACGGTTCGTCATCATCGACGACGGACAAATCTGTGGCGGCGGAACGATCTTCGGCGGCGTCTACACGGATCGCACTGTTACAAAGAGCAAAAATATCTTTTGGACCGAAGGAAAAATTACCGCCAGCGAACGGGCGATCAGGACCGGACACCGAGGAGCAGTGATTTGGTTGACTGGACTTTCTGGCGCCGGGAAATCGACCATCGCGCAGTCGCTTGAACGCGACCTATTCCATCGCGGCATGCATACCTACGTGCTCGACGGTGACAACATTCGTCATGGGTTGAACTCAAATCTTGGGTTCTCACCAGACGACCGGGTGGAAAACATTCGGCGCGTGAGCGAAGTGGCTAAGCTCATGGCGGACGCCGGAACTGTGGTGATCACTGCGTTCATTTCCCCTTATCGGATGGATCGCCGTCGCGCACGCGAGATCGCTCTGGAGGGCAACGCGGAGTTTATCGAAGTGTTTGTTGATGCGCCGCTAGAAGTTTGTGAAGCACGCGATCCGAAGAATCTTTACAAAAAAGCGCGGGCCGGCCAGATTCGCGAGTTCACCGGCATCGACGCACCCTACGAAGCGCCGGAGGACCCGGAGATTGTCGTTCATACCCATCAACAGACCGTCGATGAATCTGTGGCGACGATTCTTGAACAGTTGTTGCCGCGTTTGAGAGAGTACGACGCGAACGACTGACCCACGCGGCAATCGTGTCTCTTACGATTCGGGACGCAAAGTTGGGCGACGCGCCGGAGCTTGCTGCACTAATGTGTGAGCTTGGCTACCAAACAACCAGCGCCGAGATGTGTCGCCGTCTGCAGGCGATCTCCAGTAATCCGCTCTGCCGCACATTCGTCGCAGAGATCCAAGATGAAATTTGCGGGATGATTGGCACGCTCACGCATGCCAGCCACGAACACAACGATCTTTCTGGAAAAATTATTGCCTTGGTCGTTTCAGAGACACAGCGCCGAAGCGGAGAAAGACTTCGCAAGAAGAAACGTCACTCGCGTAACTGTGACGACACGATTCGAACGCGAGGCGGCACATCAATTTTATGAGACGCTCGGTTATTCACGAACAGGGTTTCGCTTTGCAAAAAATCTCCCACCTGTCTGGTCCCGAACGTAATATTGAATCAATGGATTAGTTCCGGTGCCAGAGATAAAGCGAAGCGCGCCGCTATCGCCCTAAGAAATCCAAATCGTTTTCGTGTTTGTGAACTCGCGAATCCCGGCAGCGCCCAGTTCGCGTCCAAAACCGGAACGCTTTACGCCGCCGAACGGCAGACGCGGATCAGAGGCGACCATCGCGTTGATGAAAACCATTCCGGTTTCCAGGTCGGAGGTGAATAGCTCTTGTTCTTCGGGACTATTCGTCCACGCGCTGGCAGCGAGACCAAACGAAGTGTCGTTTGCCATCGCGATCGCCTGGTCTGCGTTGTTTACCCGAAAAATAGATGCGACCGGACCGAAGACCTCCTCGCGATAAGCGGGCGATTCCCTTGGCACATCGACGAGGACAGTTGGCTCGTAGAAAAATCCGGGGCCATGAATGCGGTTTCCGCCGGTCAATAATTTTGCGCCGGCTGCGATCGATTTCTGAACCTGATCGTGCACACCTTGCAGAATTTGTTCCGTTGCGAGAGGGCCAATTTCAGTAGCCGGATCCATGGGATCGCCAACTTTCAACGCGCGCATTCTGTCGACGAACTGACCAAGAAACTCATCATAAATTTCGTCTGCAACGAAGAGTCGCTTTGCCGCGATGCATGATTGTCCGGTGTTGATGGTACGGGCTTTGACCGCGGTGCTCAGCGCGCTCTCGAAATCCGCGGTTGGCATCACGATGAATGCGTCGCTGCCGCCCAGCTCAAGCACACTCTTCTTGATCTGGCGCGCAGCCGTGCTCGCCACGGCGCTCCCGGCTTTTTCGCTGCCTGTTAGCGTCACGGCTTTCACGCGCGAATCGACAATTATCTTTTCGACCTGCTCCGGTTCGATAAGGAGCGTTTGGAACACGCCGTCATCGAATCCGGCGCGGCAAAGTATTTGTTCAATGGCAAGTGCGCACTGCGGTACATTCGAGGCATGCTTCAGCAAACCAACATTGCCAGCCATTAGCGCCGGCGCCGCGAATCGAAATACCTGCCAGAACGGAAAATTCCAGGGCATGATGGCGAGGACCGGTCCCAGCGGTTCATAATGGACATAGCTGCGGGCCGCGTCAGTTTGTGTCGCTTCATCCTCAAGAAATCGCTCCGCGTTGTCCGCATAAAATCGACAGGCGCGCGCACATTTCACGACTTCTTCTACAGACGCCAGGAACAACTTTCCCATTTCGAGTGTGATGGTTTCGGCGAGTCTTTCTTTTTCCAGCAACAACAGCTCGGCGGTGGCCTCCAGAAGGTCCGAGCGTTGGCCGAACGTAGTTCGCCGATATTTCCTGGATGCGTCGTCGGCGCGCTTTAGACGTCTCTCGATTTCGGCATCGTCGAAGGGAGAAAATTCCTTCACCTTCTCGCCCGTAGCAGGATTGATCGAAGCAATCGCCATATAATTTTACTAAAAGCTCCAAGCACCAACATTCAACATCCAGAGAATAACCAAGCTCCAAATTTCCAAGCGCAACACATACCTTCCCAGTTGAAGATTGGTTCTTGGAATTTCTTTGGAAGTTGGATTTTGGAGTTTGGTGCTTTACAAACGCAGTCCCTTGGGAATCAGAACGCGATCAAGGACGTCGAAGAACCATTGCACGAGCAGTGCCAGCAACGCGGCAGGGATAGCTCCCTGCAAGATTGTTACGTGGTCATTCAAGTTGAGGCCACTCAAGATGGGCTCGCCCAAACCTCCGGCGCCGATCAATGCCGCCAGCGTTGCGGTACCGACATTGATGACCGCGCTAGTCTTGATTCCTGAGAGAATCGAGCGCGATGCCATCGGCAGATAAATCTCCCAGAGCCGGCTGAATGGGCTGAGTCCCAGCGCAACAGCGGATTCGCGTAAGGATCGCGGAATGTCCTGCAAGCCGCTCGCCGTGTTCCGCACAATCGGCAATAACCCGTAAAGGAACAGGGCAGCGATCGCCGTACGAACGCTGATCCCGAAAAAGGGAAGAGGGACCAGCAATGCCAGGAGGGCGAGCGACGGGATCGTTTGCACGACGCTGACGAAGCCAAGAATTCCCTGTCCAATCACTCCTCCGCGGCTGGCAACAATGCCGAGCGGAATCCCGATGATCACTGAGAGCAACAGCGAAAATCCTGCAAGCTCGAGATGGCGCAGAGTCCAGCGCGCAAGCTTGTGCGGAAAGGATTCGCCCGCGAAGTTCGCCGATCTTCCGCCGTCTTCGAAATACAAGTTTGCGGCGAAGGTGTAATCTTTTGTGCGCTCTGCCTCCATATTCAGGTGAATCATGCGTTTTTCATCCAGCGTTCCTTCCAACCGGCGCAATGCAGTGATTACGTCGGGAGACACGGACGATCGAAACAAGAAAACGGCGTGATACTTCGGGAAAAACCGAAGATCGTCTTCAAGAACTACCAGATCGTTTTCTTCAATCTTTGCGTCAGTCGAATAGGCGTCTTTTATGTCAATCGATCCATTGGCCAGTGCCGCGTAACCGAGCGCGTGATCAATCCCAGCGACGTTTTGTTGAGGAAGTTCGTAACGCTCGCGCAACGGCCGCCAGCCATCCTGGCGGTCGAGAAATTCATGGGTGAGTCCGATCTTGAGTTCTGGATGCTCTCGCAGATCGCTAATAGTGCGAACGGCCAGGCGTTGCGCTTCGCTGCGTCGCATGACCAGCGCGTAAGTGTTGTTGAACCCAAGAGGTTCTGTCATGCCAACCCCGAATTTCCTGAGCGCGTCGCGAATTTCATCGAGCGACGATTGGTGATCAGTTTTTAGGATTTCTTGCACGATGGTTCCCGTGTATTCCGGGTAGGTATTAATTTGTCCGCCGCGCATCGCTTGCCAGAGAATGATTGTACCGCCCATCCCCTGGCGATGCTCTGCTGCAACTCCAGCATCATTTAGCGCACGTCGAGCGATTTCACCCAGAACGTAGGACTCCGTGAATTTCTTTGAGCCGATGACGATCGGATTTGCTGATGCCGGGAAAACGGCCCCCATTAGAATCAGGGACAAGAGCGAAAGTGTGTTGGGCCGCTTCCGGCGCGCCAGATGCCAGTCCGGCTCGGACCGGTCGCACCCTACTAGCCTGAGGTGAAGCGCAATCATGTCAGCGTGACGCCGCGCTGTGCAGTGATGAATTCGGACACAAAGGGGTCAGCTGGCTTTTCGCGTAGATCGGTAACCGTGCCCTTTTGCACGACTCGGCCATCATTCATGAGCACGATTTCATCACCAAAATAAATCGCCTCGGCCAAGTCGTGGGTGACGAAAAGCACCGTCTGCTGCAGTTGCGCAAAGATTTCTTTGAGATCTTTTTGCAAAGAAGCCCTTACCAGCGGATCCAGCGCACCAAGCGGCTCATCGAGCAACAACAGTTCCGGTGAAAGCATTAATGCGCGCATCAAACCGACGCGCTGCCGCTGACCTCCGGAGAGTTCGAGAGGGTATCGCGAGAGTAGATTCGTGGAGAATCTCGTCAGCTCGCATAAATCGAGGAGCCTGTTTTGCATTTCCTCCTCGGATTTCCCAATGTGGCGCGCCATCAACAGGACATTGGCGCGCGCAGTTAGATGCGGGAATAATCCCCCCTCCTGGATCACGTATCCAATTTGCCGGCGAAGGGTGCTGATCGTATCGGGTGTGATCGGTTCGCCATTGAACTCGATCGAGCCTGAGTCGGGCTCAATCAAACGAATGATCAATCGGAGCAAAGTCGATTTGCCGCAGCCGCTCGGCCCAATGAGAACGGTTGTCTCGCCGCGTTCGACGGAGAGATTTGTCGAATGCAACGCCGTTTCGCCCGCGTAGTGCTTGCTCACACCGACAAGTTTGACGAGGGCGCTCATTGGGGGCTGTGATGCAGGCAATCCTGCCTGCAAGTTCTTGGTTCGCAAATACGCGATCGGGCAGACAAGATTGTCTGCCTCACGTAGCGGTCACGAAATAGAAAACGCCGAACAGACGCGCGTCGTCGGTCCACAACTTAGCGAAATCAAATCCTGCCTGGCGAGCCAGCGCGATGAAACCCTCTGGCGTATGCTTGTAGGAATGCTCCGTCAGGATTTTGTCACCGGCGCGGAAATGAAACTCTCGATCTTGTATGCGAACCGTCTGATCCGTCACGCTGATCAAGTACATCTCGATGCGGCCTGCTTCAGAGTTGTAAATGCCGCGGTGTTGCCATCTACTTAGATCGAAATTAGCACCAGTCTCGCGATTGATGTGCGCCAGTAAGTTCAAATTGAATTGCGCCGTGACCCCAGCCTTGTCGTTGTAGGCGGCTTCGATCACCTTTTGATCCTTCTGCAAATCGACGCCAATCAGCAGCCCGCCGCCTCGACCAGAAACGTTGGCAATGCGCTGCAAAAATTCTAACGCTTCATTTGGCTCGAAATTGCCGATAGTCGATCCCGGAAAATAAACGACGTTTCGTACAGCCTTGTGACGCGGTGACGGCAACAAGACAGGCTGCAAGTAATCGGCGCAGACGGGCAGGATTTCTAGGTTGGGAAAAATCTTTTGGAAACGCGCAGTTGATTTGCGCAATTGTTTCTCAGAGATATCCACCGGGATATAGGCAGCGGGCTTTTCGAGCGCTTCAATGAGAATCCGCGTCTTGGTACCCGCGCCAGTACCAAGTCCGATCAGCTCGATATTCGGCCCAATTTGCGACGCGATCTCGGCACGATGTTGATCCAGAATATCGATCTCGGTCCGGGTGATGTAATACTCCGGCAGTTCGCAAATTCTTTGGAATAACGCAGCGCCTTGCTCATCGTAGAAATATTTGCAAGGCAACGTGGATGGATCGGAGGAAAGGCCGGCGATTACGTCTGACAGCAAGTCAGAAGTTGGCGGCGGAACCTCAGACGCAGGTTGTATCACGGTTAGCTGGTCTGCGGTCATTATGGCTTTATCGTTCGGCGCGTGCCTGCCGGTCGCGCCTTACCGATTCATTGTGGATCGCGTGCGAGTCTGATCCCTGTAAACTGCCAGCGTTTTTCTGGTTGGAAGAAATTGCGATAAGTGCGGCGAATATGACTGCGCGAGGTGGCGCAGGAGCCGCCACGCAAGACGTATTGGTTGCACATGAACTTGCCGTTGTACTCGCCGAGTGCGCCCGGCGCGGCGCGATAACCGGGGTAGGGCGAATAGGCGCTGCGGGTCCATTCCCAAACGTCGCCAAACATTTGGTGAAGATGTTCATCGTCTCCTGAAGTCGCCAATGCGCGTGGGTGGAAATTTTCGTCCTCGACAAAATTTCCCTCCACTGGGCAATCCAACGCAGCCCGCTCCCATTCAAACTCTGTCGGCAGGCGCGCGCCTGCCCAGTTTGCATACGCGTCAGCTTCGAAATAGCTCACATGCGTTACCGGCTCCGATTCATCGAGCGGCCGAAACCCTGAAAGAGTAAAGGTCCACCAGGCGCCTTCGTGTCTTGCCCAGTAGAGCGGCGCTTGCCAGCGCTGTTCGTTAACAGTCATCCATCCGAGCGATAACCAGAATTCTGGACGCGTATAACCCTTGCCTTCGATAAATGCCATATACTCGCCGTTTGTTACCGGCCGTGATGCCAGCGAAAATGCGGAAACCAGCGCTCGATGCCGCGGTCCTTCGTTGTCATAGGCGAATCCGCGACCGTCATCGCCAATTGCAACAATTTTTTCCTCGAAGTCTAGGAAGTGCATTGGGATGGCTTTCGCTGGTGCACCGTCGGTCTTATGCTCGCGAAACACAGGATAAAGCGGATTCTGCGCGAACACATGCTTGATATCGGTGACCAGCAATTCCTGATGTTGTTGCTCATGATGAATTCCGAGAACGAGGATGGGTTCGATTTCATCGAGCAGCTTTTTGTCCGCGCCAGAAAGCAGATTGTCGATATGCGAATCAATCGAGGCGCGATAACGCTGGGCCTCCCTTGCCGTCGGACGCGAGATTAATCCGCGCAGATCGCGCCGATGCATGTCGCCTGCAGCGTTATAGTACGAATTGAAGAGATAAGCGTATTCTGGAATCTCGGCGCGGTAGCTAGGACTGAATTTTTTGAGGATAAACGTTTCGAAAAACCACGTGGTGTGAGCAAGATGCCACTTTGTCGGACTTACGTCGGGCATCGACTGGACAACGTAATCTTCCGGTTCGAGACCTGCACACAGAATGTTGGTGAAGTCTCTGGTTTGATGAAAACGAGCGAGAAGACGCTCAACACGCCCTGAGCCCGGATGAAAATGAGGTCTTTTGGCCGCGACCGTGTCGGTGGCGGCTTCAGCTGAAACGGGACTCAAAGAATTTCTCCCTCTTGTTCGAGTTCTTCTCGGCGCGCTTCGAGCATCTGGTCGTGAGCTGCTTCCTCGAGACCGTCAATAACGCAATGCTCGCCCACCGTTTCCTCTTCCTCGGTACCGGGACGCGGCATGCGGTGGCCCTTGGAGCTGGCGACCACACTCCACTCTTCGGTCAGATCGGCATTATCCGGGGTCTCCTCCGGGGGTGTGTTATTTTCCGCGCCCATCAATTCGTGTCGAGCCTGTCTCCAGTCTGCTTCGGTAAATTCGTCCGGGTTACGTTCGTCGATCATCGCAATTTCCCTAGCGCGTCTTTCGACCTGCTCAGGCGACGGCGCGCCCAGGCCATTGCCGTGCACCGAGATTTTTCCCGCGGGAGGCTGTGAGTAATCATTCATAACCAATGATGCGAAAGGCCACGGCGCCTTGTTCGCACTACAGTGTGCCTTACAGATTAGAGCCTTGCAATACAAGCGCTAAAAAAAGACCCGGGGCTGTTTTCAGATGAAGAAGGAAAATTTTGTTCAACTTGAGGGCGGTGCTGTGGTTGCTTTTCACGAATACGGCGATGCAAACGGAGTGCCGGTGGTATTTTGCCACGGCTGGCCGAGTTCGTGCACCATGGCGCAACTTACAGACGAGCCAGCACGAGAGCTTGGCGTCCGTATCATCTCGCCTGATCGACCGGGCATTAGCGGATCGAGTTTGCAGCCCAATCGAAAATTGGCCGATTGGCCGCGCGTTACGGACCGATTTCTTGGCCACCTCGGTATTGGCGAATTCCGAGCACTAGCAATCTCTGGTGGCGCTCCCTATGCATACGCAATGGCGGAAGCAATGCCGGGACGGGTGCGGGCAATCGCAATCGTATGCGGCGCGATTCCCATGGCCGAGCGTGAGGATTCCAGAGGATTGCTGCCACTTTACCGTTGGATGCTGGCGCTTTATCGATCGCGACCGCAGCTTTTACAAAGGTTGTTTTATATGGCGCGACCGATTCTGTCATTGCGGCCGCCTGTCCGGCTTCGTCCGTTGCTCTTGAAAATGCTCATGTTGCGACCGTGCGATGCGGAAAGCCTGCGTGACGCTGCGGCATTCGAAGCCATCTTTGAGAGCCAGCGGCGGGCCTGGCGCGGGTCGGCTGAAGGGGTCGTGGCGGACGCGCAGATCTATGCGCAGCCATGGGGATTTTCCCTTGAAGATGTACACGTTCCGGTCCGTCTTTGGCATGGAACGCAAGACCGGGCCTTCTCAGTTCACCGGGCGGAAGAAGTCGCGAAACGATTGCCTGACTGCAAAGCGCGGTTCATTGATAACGCAGGGCATTATTCGCTGCCCATCCGGTACATGCCCGAAATCTTGGAGGACCTGATCTCCTTGTAGTGGCGGGCGTGTCGCGCGCCCCGAAGTCTGGCGAAGACGGGGTCGCGCGCATCCTCAAAGATGCAGGCGTCACGACTGCGAGTACATTTTAATCATGGAAGAGGATTTCACAGGGGGCGCAATTCACGATCAGCCAACACGGCGCCAATGGAGCATTGATCCGCCGTTCGATGTGCGCGTACGCGAATTGGTTCGTGATTGGGACGCGAGTGAATCTCCCGAACTGATTGAGGAAATGATCGTTACCGCGCTCAAGATAGCGCGTGATCGCATGAGCGTGGCGGATCTCAAGTTGATCAATCGCTCTGTAAAGGAAGTGCGTTATGCGGCGAAGGTCTTCGCGCCGTTTCAGCATTTGCGCAAAGTGGCCATTTTTGGTTCGGCACGCACTGAAACCGATTCACCCGAGTACGAAGTGGCGAAGGATTTCGCGCGGGAAATCGTGGCACATAATTTTATGCTGATCACTGGGGGCGGTGACGGGATCATGGGAGCAGCACAGCGGGGCGCAGGCCGCGCGCATAGCTTCGGGCTTAACATTCGCCTTCCATCCGAGCAGCGAGCCAACGAAATCATCGAAGGCGATCCTAAACTGATTACTCTCAATTATTTCTTCACGCGGAAGTTGAACTTCGTGAAGGAGGCGCACGCATTCGCGCTGTTTCCCGGAGGTTTTGGCACACTCGACGAAGCCTTCGAGGTGCTCACACTGATGCAAACCGGGAAAGCCCGTATCATTCCGGTGGTAATGTTGGATCGGCCACGTGGAAACTATTGGGAGGTATGGATGAAGTTTATTACCGATCGTCTCCTTAAGTCAGGCTTGATCTCGGAAGAAGATTTTTCCTTCTTTAAAATCACGCACACTGTCCGGGAAGCCGTCGCAGAAATTTTGAACTTCTACAAAATCTATCATTCTGCCCGCTGGGTCGGAGAACGGTTTGTGATTCGGATGAATGATCGCTTGTCACAAAAGGCGATTATGAATCTTAACAAGCAATTCACCGACATCATGCGTAAAGGCGAAATCATCCAGGGCACGGCGTTGCCTCAGGAAAAAAATGAGCCTGAAATTTGGGATTTGCCTCGACTGATTTTCACGCCTTTTCGCAGTAAATTCGGCCGCTTCCGTCAGTTAATCGATGCGATCAATTCTTCTTCAACTGTGTGAAAGCCTCCGATGAACGGCGGAGTTCGTTCGATGAAATCGACCCAGCGGTAGGTAACTCATCCCCGCCGTTTTCTACTAGCGCAAGATCAGCGCGAAGCTTTGCTTTCATCATTTCATCGAATGAAAAACGCTCTTTTGCATAGCGAAGACCATTCGCAGCGCAGTGCGCTGCCAGTTTTGGATCGCGAATAAATTCCAGGATCGCATCTGCAAGCGCTTTGCTGTCGCCCGGCTCGATAAGCAGACCGTTTTGCCGAGGCTCAATAATTTCCGGAATATCACCAACGGTTGTGGCGATGACCGGACGGCCACTGGCAAAGGCTTCGCGCAACACAATCGGAGAGGCTTCAGTGCGCAGCGAAGCAATCACTATCATGTCGCACGCCGCATAAACGTCGGGCGTGTCCCACCGATACCCTGCCATAATGATCTTGTCGGCCAATCCGGCCCGATCTATGGCGTTCCGTACGTTGATCCCGCGCTTTAGGATGCCGGTGCCCTGACCTACGATCACGAAGCGCGCATCCGGCCGCTCCGCTAAAACAAGAGGGACTGCTTCAACGAGAATGAGCTGGCCTTTATCCGGCCGGATCATTCCGACGTTTCCAATGAGCGGAGTGTCTGCGCCGACGCCAATCTCGCGACGGAATTTCATCCGATCGCGCGGCGGCTTGAATTTTTCCAAATCGACGGCTGAACCGATGACTTCGATCTTCGCGGGATCAACGCCGTGTTCCCGAACGAGTTCACGTTTGATCACCGATGCATCGGCCACAACGTTCGAACAACCATGCTTGAAGACAAATGCACGTCCTTTGCTTCCGATCGGATCGGTAATGCAGCGGGCGCGGCTTAATGGAATTCTGGCAAAATAGAGTGGCAGACAAAGCCAGTGATCTTTTGAACTATAGGTTTTGAGTAAATCGACCCGGTTTCGCCGGCAAAATCGCCAGAGCCGCCACGAGCAAAGCAGATCAACCCGACTGCTGAGGGGCATCGTTACAAGGCGAGTGCCAAGTTCCAAAGCTTTGGAGTGCACCTGACTATCTGGATTGCAGACCAGCCATGCTTGATGGCCATGAGCATTCAGCCAATTTATTTCGAGGCACGTGCGATACTCCTGGCCGCCCCAGCTGCGGCTGCTCTCTACATAGAGAATGTTCACATGGAATCGGCAGCGACTGCCGTCACCGCAATTTAAGCAGCCGCCCTGCGTTTTTCGAGAATGTAATCGTGAATTGTATTTACAGTCTGCAGTGCTTTTCTAGCGACTTCCGAGCTTGGCACGCCGACCCCAAACGTTTTTTCCATGCTTACCACCAGCTCGAGCGCATCGATGGAATCCAAACCGAGTCCGTTGGCACCGAAAAGAGGAAGATCATCGCCGATCTGTTCCGGGGTAACTTGCAGCATCAAGTTTTTTACAAGCATCTCTTTGATGCGAGTGCGTAGATCAGATTCGCCCATAAACGAGGCGCGATTTTGCCGTAAATCGCGCGTTTGGTCAAACGCGTAGGATTTCGATTGTGAATGATTCACCCGAAAAGCGGCGGAGCATCTCCGCACTCCAAAACGCAAGCCGGTGATAGCACTCGCTGGAATTCGAGAGCGTCCTTGCGTCGCTTTAGTCAGGGGACGCCGCTTGCTTACCCTTGATCGGTCTTGCCGTCGCTGTTTGCAGGCTGGCTCTCGCCTCGGGGTACAGTTGATTGCGCCGGCTTCACATCAGACTTGGCGGTTTCGGTCTCAGGCTTTCCAGCTTTGTGCAGTTCGTCGCTGAATTCGTCCTTTGCTTTTTGAAACTCCTTTACCGCCTGACCCATTCCGCGGGCAAGCTCCGGTAACTTCTTCGCTCCGAACAAGACCAGAATAATCAGCAGGATGATGATCAGGTCCGGCCCTGCCAAATTCATGAAACTGGCGATAAGGCTCATGCGCTAGGCTTCAACATCAGACTCTTTCCCGAAGTTTCAAGGCAAATTCCGTTAGACTTGCATCGGGCCTCGAAGGTTGACACGCTCAAGCTACTGTGGAAAAAGGGTTTCCTACCGATGCGTCCTATCTGGAAAGGCAGTATTAGCTTTGGGCTGGTTTATATTCCCGTGGCGGTTTATCCAGCCACGCGCGAAGAGAAAATCAGTTTTCGGCAGCTTCGTTCCAGCGATCTTAGCCCTATCAGATACAAAAAGGTGGCGGAAGCAGATTCAAAGGAAGTTGCAGCCGATCAAATTGTGAAGGGCTTCGAATACGAGCGGGGCCGTTACGTCGTGCTGAAAGACGAAGACTTCGAGAAGGTGCGGATCGAGTCTACGCATTCTATCGACATTACCGATTTCGTGGATTTGGAGCAGGTCGATCCGAAGTTTTTCTACAGACCATATTTTCTTGAGCCGCAAAAGGGCGGGGAAAAGGCGTACGCGGTCTTACATAAGGCGCTTAGCGGGACCGGCAAGATCGGCATTGCCAAAGTTGTCATCAGCAACCGTGAGCATCTGGCTGCTGTGAAACCGGACGGGTTGTTCTTGATTTTGGAGCTGATGCACTTTGCGAGCGAAATATTGAGCACCGAGGTTTTAAAGAATGGTTCGGCTACGGCCGTCAGCGAGAAGGAATTAAAGATGGCACAGGCGCTCATCGATAGCATGGCAGTTTCCTGGGAGCCGGAAAAGTACCGCGACGAATACCGGAATGCATTAATGGAAATCATCGAACAGAAAGCGCAGAACCGAGAGATCGCAGCCAAAGCGCCAGCGCCGCACGCGCCAACTAATGTTGTCGATCTTGTTAAGGTGTTGCAGGACAGCCTGAACCGGACGCAGTCTCTCAAGCAAAAGCGGGGTCCCGCTCGACCCACTGGCCGTCGGTCTACGAACGCGCTGGTCAAGCAAAGGCGAAGAACAGGCACTCTGGGGTAAACTTCGCCCGGCGCGGGCCGAACGCTGAATTAGCGGCGCTCAATCGTAGAGCATAGTGTGTGCAACTAAGAAAGTTGAGCCCGTGTTGCAAATTACGGCTCAGGCATTATAGTCAGCACTCTTTTATGGCCAAGACTGCTTGGATCAATCGGAATGAACGCAAACGCGCGACAGTAAAGAAATATGCCGCGTTACGCGCTGAACTGAAGGCGAAAAAGGACTATGCCGGGCTTTCCCAATTGCCGCGTGACGCCAGTCCGACGCGTGTAGTGAACCGATGCGAGGTTACCGGCCGCCGGCGCGCTTTTATTCGCCGCTTCAAAATGTCGCGTTTGACTTTCCGTGAGTTGGCCTCGCAAGGCTTGATCCCTGGCGTAACCAAGTCGAGCTGGTAAACTTCCTACTGTAGGCGCGTCGCTGTACGGCGCGTAAACTGGCCGGTCACAAACCGGCTGCTACACGGATCATTGGATGAACTTCCCCTCATTAATCCTTTTAGCACCCATTGCTGACGTAGTCGCGCGGCATTGGGACCCGTTGATGCTTCTGATTGCCAAGCTGGCGACGATTGTCGCGTTGGTATTGCTCAACGGATTCTTTGTCGTCGCCGAGTTCGCTCTGGTCAAAATCCGGGACAGTCAGCTCAAGACCTTGGCTGCCGAAGGTGTGCGGCGAGCGGCCTTCGTAAAACAGATTAGAGATAACCTGAACGCCTATCTTTCTGCTTGCCAGGTTGGGATTACTGCAGCGAGCCTCGGGCTTGGTTGGCTTGGAGAACCTTTCCTCGCGCGGATGCTTCAACCGTTTTTCGCTTTTGCAGGAATCGAGTCCGCGCCAGTAATCAAATCGATTTCCTTCACGCTGGCATTTTCAGCCATCACGTTTTTGCACATCGTGTTGGGCGAGCAAGCCCCAAAAATTCTCGCCATCCGCAAAGCGATGCCTGCGGCGCTATTTGTGAGCGCGCCACTGCGATGGTTTTATGCGATCTTTAAACCAGCGATCTGGTTCCTAAACGCCGCGAGTAACTGGGTGCTTCGTCGCCTTATTCGTGTGGAACCCATCGCCGCAGGAGAACTGGCCCACAGCGAAGAAGAACTGCGACTGATCGTTCAGGAAAGCGAAAAATCCGCCGAAGTCACACCGCTCGGCCGAGAGCTTGTCTTTAATGTGCTCGACCTGCGTGACCGCGTAGTGCGTGACATCATGACGCCGCGCGGCGAGATCGTTTACTTCGATCTGGAAGATGGTTTCGAAGCGAATGTGAAAAAGGCAATCGAGTCCAGGCACACCCGTTTTCCGCTGTGTCGCGAGAATCTCGATAACACGATCGGCCTGATCCACATCAAGGAGCTACTCACGCTTATGCGCACAGAGCATCCGGACCTGCTGAAGATCAAGCGCGATTTGATTCCCGTGCCGGAGATGATGCCGCTGGAGAAATTGCTCAAGCTATTCCTGAGCAAACACGCGCATCTGGCGCTGGTAGTGGATGAATTTGGCGGAACGGTTGGCATAGTGACGCTGGAGAACGTGCTCGAGGAGTTGGTCGGGGATATTCAAGACGAGTTCGATTTTGAGAAGGAAGAGTTTCGCAAGATCAGCGCAAACGAATTCTCCGTGGACGGTGCGCTTGGGCTTTATGAGTTGAATGAGCTCGCGAAACTAGAATTGGAGAGCGCGGACGTGAGCACCATCGGAGGTTACGTTACCCATCTGCTTGGTCACCTGCCGAAGCAGGGCGAACAGGTCAAGATCGATAACTATCTGGTTACAGTTTCTCAAAGTGACGGTCGCCGCGTAAATCAACTTCATTTCAAGAAATTGAGCGGCAACACTGCCGCGACAGTGCCCGCATCTGGCAAGGCATAGCCCTATCCAGCCGTCCCGTCTTTGCGCGAGTGCAGGCAAATTCGGTTGCCATCCGGATCCGCTATCCACGCCATCCAGCACACGCGCGTCTCGACTGGCTCGATGAGGATTTTCACGCGATGCCTGCGGCAAACATCGATCGCAGCGCGAACGTCATCCACCGCTAGCGCGACGCACGCGGGCCCGCTCCAGTCCCATTCGGGATGGCGTTTATGTCCCGTGCCGTTAAGACAGAGGGTCAGCGGTTCGGTGGCAAACTCACTCCAGAAATCATTCCACTCCTGCCCGCGCTTGAGGCCGAAAAGCTTCTGATAGAAGGCACGGGCCCGACGAATGTTTTTCGTGTTATACATCACGAAATCAAGCGCTCGAACGGGAATCGCAGCCCGACGCGATGAGATCTTTTTCTTTCTCATGGGTCGCCTACGCGATTCCGGCTTGCAATTGCGCCAGCAACGCCGGCCGGCGCCGCAGTTGAGCGGTGAGAGCTTCGATCGCGCGCAGAGTCGGAGCACTAATGTGATGCTCCATTCCCTCCACATCGTGGTAAATGACGCGGTCGTCGAGGCCGAGCAACTCCAGGAAATCAGTCAAAAGTTTGTGTCGCTGAGCGATCTTATTTGCCAGGCTTTTACCTGTCGCGGTCAAAATAAGCCCGCGATATTTTTCGTATTTCAGCAGGCCCTCGGCGTCCAGTCTCTGGACCATGTTGGTCACGCTCGCCTGGGAAATTTTCAAGGCTGCCGCGATATCAACCACACGGGCGTAGCCCTTGGAATTGATGAGTTCGAGGATGCGTTCGAGGTAATCCTCCACGGCAGCTGAGGTGCGGGCAGTGGTTTTTGCGGGCACGTTACCGAAGCGAGTAGGCGCAAGCGAGACAAAGGTCAAGCAAAAAGTATTTTGCTATTGACAGATTAACAGCACATACGAACTAATTTAGTCATGCCTAATTCTGTGGAAGACGTGCCTCTTTACGGAAAATCCGGCTGGCGCTCGCAACCGATGCTCCGAAGCCTTTCGGAAGTTCATCGTACCCTGGTTGTTCCTTCATCCGCAAGTTTTCTGCGCAAGTTGCTCGCTTTCGCCGGCCCCGGATTTCTCGTCGCCGTCGGCTACATGGATCCGGGCAACTGGGCCACGGATCTGGCTGGCGGCTCCAGGTTCAATTACACGCTCCTTTCGGTCATCATGATTTCAAACTTCATGGCGATCCTGCTCCAGAGTCTTTCTCTTAAACTGGGTATTGCGACCGGACGCGACCTCGCTCAAGCTTGCCGCGATCACTATACCAGGCCGGTGGCATTTTCCCTCTGGATCATATGCGAACTGGCCATCGCTGCCTGCGATCTCGCCGAAGTGATCGGTTCGGCCATTGCGTTCAATTTGCTCTTTGGCATTCCCCTCATCTGGGGAGTGTGCATCACCGCGCTCGATGTGCTGGTGATCCTGCTCCTGCAAAACAAGGGCTTTCGTTATACCGAGGCACTGGTCATCGCGCTCGTCGGTACCATTGGAGTCTGCTTCGGCCTGGAAATTATTTTTTCGCGACCAGATATCGTCGGGATCGCCAAGGGGTTCCTTCCGTCACCGCAAATCGTGGTGAATCCGGAGATGCTTTACATCGCCATCGGCATTCTCGGCGCCACGGTGATGCCGCATAATCTTTATCTGCATTCTTCGATCGTGCAGACGCGCACTTATGAGCTGAACCCCCGGGGCAAACGGGAGGCAATCAAGTTCGCGACCATCGATTCAACCTTCGCGCTCATGTTTGCGCTCTTTATTAACGCCGCGATTCTGATCGTTTCCGCGGCGACGTTTTATCGGAGCGGCCACAGCGAAGTGGCCGAGATTGGCGACGCCTACAAACTCCTTACGCCATTGCTTGGCGTGACTGGCGCGAGCACGCTTTTCGCGATCGCGCTCCTGGCTTCTGGCCAAAACTCGACTCTCACCGGCACTCTCGCGGGTCAGATCGTGATGGAAGGCTTTCTCAACATTCGTCTGAAACCGTGGTTGCGCCGGTTGATCACCCGCTTGATTGCTATCATTCCGGCCGTGATTGTGACGGCTGTTTCGGGCGAAAGCGGCACAGCAAAACTGCTGGTTTTGAGCCAGGTAATCCTGAGCCTGCAGCTCAGCTTCGCCGTATTTCCACTCGTCATGTTCACGAGCGACAAACTTAAGATGGGTGAGTTTGTGAATCCACTTTGGATTAAGGTTCTCGCATGGGTGGTCGCCATTGTTATCGCGTCATTCAATGCCTGGCTGCTTGTCCAAACCTTCCGCGGCTGGCTATCCTAGAAACATAGCTATGTATAAAACCATTCTGGTCCCGGTTGAAAATCGCGAGACGGATCAAACGATTCTCCGGCACATTCGTCCGCTGGCGCGCCTGACGCACGCAAAGCTGATGCTCGTTCACGTGGCGGATGGTTGGGCGGCGCGCAATTACGAAGAGCTGAAATTGCAGGAGAGCGAGGAAATGAGACACGACCGCGCATATCTTGCGGATCTCGAGCGAGAATTACGGGACGAAGGCTTTGAGGTGAGTTCGGTTCTGGCAATGGGGGAGCCTTCCACCGAGATCATCAAGCTAGCTCGCTCGCAGCCCGTCGAGCTCATCGCGATGAGCACCCATGGTCATCGTTTTATCAGCGATCTGCTTTACGGCAGCACGGCCGATAAGGTCCGTCACAGTGTCGATATTCCGGTGCTACTCTTGAAGGTAAAGAATTGATGCGGGCGCGGCACGCTCCCACAGCATGATTACATCGACGTCTGGGTGTTTTCGATCCCTGCCTTTATGGTTTGCGTTGGCCGCAGCGGTGCCACTTGCCGCCGAGGAGAATGATCAGCGTCCCGCGAAAGGAATTCAGGACAACTCCTTCTTGATTGAGGAAGCCTATAATCAGGAGCCAGGCGTCGTGCAGCACATCCTTAATATTACGCACAGCGTGAATCGGCGTGCTGGACCGGACGACAAAGAGTGGTCGCTTGTTTTCACTCAGGAATGGCCGGTCGGAAGTCAGGCGCACCAGTTCTCATATACGGCGCCCTATTCGTTTATGCAGACTGGAGGCCAATCCGAAGAAGAGATTGGCGACGTGCTCCTCAATGACGGGATTGGCGACGTGCTCCTCAATTACCGCTTTCAGCCGTTCACGGAAACATCGAGGAGACCGGCGGTCGCTCCGCGTTTCAGCCTGGTCTTGCCGACGGGCGACGACGCGCGAGCCTTGGGCAATGGCGTGCTCGGCTACCAAATCAATCTGCCGGTCAGTAAGATCGTGAGTGATCGGTGGACCCTTCACGGCAACGCTGGCGCGACGTTCCTGCCCGACGTGCAAGATGGCGATCTGACTAACTACAATCTTGGAGCAAGCGCTATTTTCGCGGTGAACCAGAATTTGAACCTGATGTTGGAATGCCTTGCCAATCTTGATGAAGAACCTGGCGCCGATCGCGAAGCTTCGGTAATTTTGTCTCCCGGCCTCCGGTACGCATTTAATTTCAAGAATGATGCGCAGTTGGTTATCGGCTTGGCAGCGCCGATCGGCCTTTCCGCGGCTGCGCCGGATTACGGCGGGTTTTTCTATTTGTCATTCGAGCATTCCTTTGCGAGGTAGGGGCGATTGACCCCAATCGCCTTAAGACGGAACGAAGATGCGGTTTGCACTAAGGCGGTTCGGCGGCGGGGTTCGCGGCAACGAGCGAATTGATTTAACAGCACGTCAAAGACTTGTTCTACTCTTCCAGCGTGAAAGTTCTTTTCCTCACAAACGAGTATCCGCCGCATATTTACGGCGGCGCTGGCGTTCACATCGGCTATCTTTCGCGCGAACTGGCCAAGACCATGCCGGTGGACGTTCGTTGTTTCGGCGATCAACGTTTCGAAGAGGGCAATCTCAAGGTCACCGGCTTCGAGGTAGATACGAGTAAATTCAATTGCCCAAAGCCGTTGCACTCCGTTTTTGGCGCAGTGCGGCGATGTACTGACTTCAACACAACGAACATCGACGCCAGCCTTGTCCATTGTCACACTTGGTACAGCCATTTCGGCGGGATTTTGGCGAAAAAGAATTACGGAATTCCGCTTGTGATCACGGTTCATTCGCTGGAGCCGCTTCGACCGTGGAAGCGTGAACAACTCGCCGGTGGTTACGATTTCTCGCTTTGGGTGGAGAAGACTGCACTGGAGATGGCGGACGCGATCGTTGCTGTTTCTCGCCAGACCAAAGGCGACATCGAGCGTTTGTTCGATGTCGATCCCGCGCGCGTGCACGTGATCCACAATGGCATCGACCTGGACCAATACCGGAAAGTCGATTCCATCGCCGCGCTCAAGCGCTACGGTATCGATCCACATAAACCGTATCTGCTGTTCGTCGGTCGGATCACGCGCCAGAAAGGATTCCAACACCTGCTGCGCGCAATCCAATTCATGGATCGCGGTTTCCAGATCGTCCTTTGCGCCGCCGCTCCGGACACGGCGGGCATGGCAGAAGAAATGAAAACCGCAGTGGAACGCGCAAAAGCGCAGCAACCCGGAGTTATCTGGATCAATGAAATGGTGGATCAAACGGCGACCCGCGAACTTTACTCTCACGCAGCCGTGTTCGTTTGCCCCTCGATCTACGAACCGTTCGGCATCATCAATCTGGAGGCAATGGCATGCGAAACCGCTGTGGTTGCGAGCGCCGTTGGCGGAATCAAAGAAGTCGTTGTCGATGGCGAGACTGGGTTCCTGGTTCCACTTGAACAAACGAAGGAAGGCTCATTCGAGCCGACGAACCCTGAAAAATTCGCGCGAGATCTTGCCCAACGCATCAATCAATTAATGAAAGACAGACCACTGCGGGAAAAATTCGGTAAAGCAGGGCGCAAACGTGTGGAAGAGCGCTTCAGCTGGGCGTCAATTGCGCAGAAAACGAAGGCGCTTTACCAAACGTTGGTGCGGGCCGGAGTGTAGCAAGCGCGAAGGCGCTGACCCTCACCCTACCCTCTCCCTGGGAGGGAGAGGCGGACAGCCGAGCTGCCAGTGAGTGTCGAATCGCGAAAGCGTTACTGTCCTTCTATCAAGAGCCGTTCATGCGCGCTAGAGTTGCTCGATTTTATAGCCGTGTTCTTCCAGCAATTTTATGACGCTATTTGGACCGGCGAAGTGCAATGCACCCGCGATGATCGCCGTCGGCTTGCCACGCTTCAGTTCCGCTTCGATTCGCGGAATCCATTTGATGTTGCGGTTATCGACAAAACGCGCGGCGATCCAGGGAGCCTGTTTGCGCAGCCGGGCGTCACCGGCCCAAAGCACATCCGTATCGCCTTTGCGCCAGGCCTTGTGCATCCTGCTGAATTCCTTTTCGGCATTCCCGGGCTGGTCGAGGGCGTCACGCAGAATGAATTCACTATCGCGATCGGACAACCCACCCATGACTGCCACATGCTCGTCTACTGATTCGAGACCGGCGATCTCTTTCTTCTCTCTTGTCGCCCGATCTACGAAGTAATTGTCCAAACCATGCGAGAGCGAAGTTTTGCTGTACGTCGCTGGGCCGACGAGGTGCTGTGCAATCCACCATGGTTTGTAACCAAGCTGGCTGTCGAAATTCCCAACGCGTTCCCGTCTTCCCCGGCGCTGGTCCGGGTTAACAGTCAAAATATTCTGGCGGAGCCAGGCCAACAGGTCCGGCTGAACCTTTGAGCGGATATCCTGTCCCGGAGGATATTTGCCGGCCGCCTCAAATTTCCTCTCGAATTCGACATGCCGGTTCGGATCGAATTCGAAGAGGAAACGCTTGCTGTCTCTTAGCGCGATTTCGTACGGTGCCTGAAGCGGATAGTCATTCTTGCTGAGCGCGTGGATTGAACCTACCAGGTAAAATGGCGTCTTTGCGTTGGTCACACGCCAGACGCAACACTTCGGAAAGGTTTGAGCGGCGCGAGCGGGGACCGCAAACAGTAGCGTTAAACCTAGCAGGAGCAGTGCGATCCAGGAGCAGGTGATACGTCGGGGAAACAAAAACATTTCCCGTCTCTAGCGAGAAAAAACGCGGCGTCAATTTAATTTCACATTGATATTGTGACGTGCGCACACGCAGATTCACGCGATTTGAGATTGAAGCGGTTTTCAGTAGAATTGCGCAGGCATGGTCCTCCCAGTGAAACGTTGGTTCGCAGTCGCGTTCCTGGTTAGTGCCATCGCGATATCACAAAGAGCCGCATCTGGTGCGGGTAATTGGAAGATTATCAAAGTAAGCGGTAGCGACTACCTAAGCGTCGAGAACATCTCGCAGTTTTACGGATTGCCGGCAGGCATCGCCGGACCCGAAGAGAAAGTGGAATTCGAGACGGTGAAGAATCCGCTGGAATTTGTCAGCGGCAGCCGTGAGGTGATGATCAACGGCGCGCGCAGTTGGTTGTGTTTTCCTGTGATCGAACAGGACGGCGAATTTCTGGTTTCCCGCACTGACGTAGCTAAAACCATCGAACCGCTGGTGCGGCCGTATCGGGTTCCAAACGTTGGCAAGGTTCAGACCGTCGTTCTGGACCCGGGGCATGGCGGTTACGACAGAGGGCAGGTGAGTCGTTATGGATATGAAAAAGATTTTGCGCTGGATGTAGCTCGAAAGCTGCGTCCGGCGCTACAGGCAAAAGGACTGCGCGTGATCATGACGCGGGAGGGCGATTACTTTGTGCCGTTGGAAGTTCGCGCGCAGATCGCCAATGCCGCGCGCGATTCCATCTTTATCAGCATTCATTTTAATGCAACGAATGACGATCCAAACGCCACAGGATTTGAAATTTTTTCGTTCACTCCGCGCGGAGCACCATCCACCTCCGACAGCGCAGCGGCTCCGAGCGCTCTCAGCACGCAACCCGGCAGCGCTGTTGATGCGCAAAGCATGGCGCTCTCGGCATGCATCTATCATTCCCTGCTAGGACACATCCCTGAGTACGACCGGGGCATCAAGCGCGCGCGGTTTGCTGTGCTGCGTCTCACCAAAGTTCCGGCTGTGTTGATCGAAGGCGGCTTTCTGACAGAGCGGGGCGAGTGCAAGTTGATTGCGCAAAAAGATTGGCGCGCCCGGCTTGCCTACGCGATCGGCGTCGGAATCGAGAGTTATCGCGCGTTGGGAATCAAGAAGCAGCCGCCACTGCTCGTCGCGGATTATCGCAAGCAAATCAAGCCAACTGAGTTCATTGTTCCGGAAGGGCAATTGAAGGAAGCAGATACGAGTATCATGAATTTGGTTGGCAAATCTAAGTTTCTTTCACCGCAACAGACGTTAACGCCCAGAGTATCGCTCCAGTCCGCCCCTATTGTTCCATGAGGTTTCTGTAGCAGCGGGCGTGTCGCCTGCAATTTCTACGTCCCGCGGCCGGGCTGCCACTAGAGTTGATTGAGCCCGATCGCAAGCGGTCAACGCCACCAGCGCCTGTGATTAGCCTTGACTCTGCTCGAACGCAGCAGGCTAATCTTGGCATTCAACCTCAACGAAAGGATTAACCTCATGAACAAACTGATTACCTGCATTACGACGGCGCTCCTCGCGACGACTGCGATTTCATTCGCTGCGCCCGGCGACAAAGACGCGATTATCTCGAAGGAAAAAGCGGCCTGGCAGGCCTACAAAGACAAGAAAACGGATGAGTTTAAGAAGCTTCTTTCTACGGACCTTGTCAGCGTGTACGCCGACGGAATGCACAACTTGCAGCAAGAGGTGGATTCGATGGCAAAGACGGACATGAAATCGTTCGACTTGAGCGATTTCAACGTCGTCTTTCCCAACCCCAAAACCGCCGTCATTACGTACAAGGCCAAAGTCGAGGCGACATCGAACGGTAAGGACGTCTCCGGCACGTATAATGTTGGCTCGGTCTGGCACACGGCTAAAGGGCAATGGATCGGTATCTTTCATACCGATATGAAGGAAGCGCCTCCGGCAAGCCAGTAGCAATTTTGCTCATCGTTGACTTCGCTCGCGCGAGTCCTATTCTGAGCAGGAAGCAATACTGCGGGGGAGCCGCAATGGCTGAGAGTCCGGTGTGATGCTGGAGACCCCTTGAACCTGATGCGGGTAATGCCGCCGAAGGGAGCGAGGGTCCGATGCCGGACTGGCAATGTCAGCCACGCGCGCGACTGCGCATGGCTTCTCTGTTTAACCACGAATCGACGCGAATGATTTTCGAACCTGATATTTGCGTGCCGCTTTTTGTCATCCCGAGCGAAGTCGAGAATCGAGCGGCTAGGGAAGGCGCGAGATCGAGGGGAAGGCCGGAGGCTGAGCGAGTGGGAAGGGAGCGAATCAAATCTCTCGATATTTCTGTCCGCCTATGAATGCGAACAACGGATCCAAAGAACCGAAGGCGCGCAACAAGCCTCTGCCAAATTCCAAAAAGATTTACCTCGGGGGTAAATTGCATCCGGATCTTCGCGTGCCATTCCGTGAAATCTCGCTCGCGCCGACGAAGTCGATGAACGGCGAGATGGAAGTAAATGAGCCCGTGCGCGTTTACGATACCAGCGGCCCGTGGGGCGATCCCAATTTTCATGACGACGTCGAACAAGGTTTGCCGCCCTTGCGCACGAAATGGATTCGCGACCGAGTCGACGTGGAGGAATACGAAGGACGAGTCGTCAGGCCGATTGATGATGGATACCTCTCCGTTGCGCACGCCGAACACGCGGCGAGGCGCAACGGAAATCCCAAATCCCAAGCTCCAAGCTCCAGGGAACTCTCAACACCCAACTCTCAACCATCAACTTTGCCGAAGCGTAAGCCTTTGCGCGCTTCGGCGAACCACCCAATCACGCAGCTGTATTACGCGCGCCATGGAATCATCACGCCGGAAATGGAATTCATTGCAATCCGCGAGAATCACGGATTGCAAAGGATGAAGGAAGAAGGAAAAGAGAAGAAAGCGAATCTCTCATCTCTCAACTCCCAACCCTCGACTGCGCGGAACGCGCTCAGCTTCGCACATCCCGGCGAGTCATTCGGCGCGAATATCCCACGCGAGATCACGCCGGAATTCGTGCGCAACGAGGTCGCGCGCGGCCGCGCTATCATTCCGGCGAACATCAATCACCCAGAATCCGAGCCGATGATCATCGGGCGCAATTTTCTGGTAAAGATCAATGCCAACATCGGCAACAGCGCTGTGGCGTCGTCGATCGAGGAAGAAGTCGAGAAGATGCGTTGGGCAACGAAATGGGGCGCAGACACCGTGATGGATCTCAGCACCGGCAAAAACATTCACGTCACGCGCGAATGGATCATTCGCAATTCGCCGGTGCCCATCGGCACCGTGCCGATTTATCAGGCACTCGAAAAAGCCGGCGGCCGCGCCGAAGAACTCACCTGGGAAATTTATCGCGACACACTGATCGAACAGGCAGAGCAGGGGGTCGATTACTTCACCGTTCACGCCGGCGTGTTGCTCCGTTACATTCCGCTAACCGCGCGCCGCGCTACCGGCATCGTTTCGCGTGGGGGCTCGATCATGGCCAAGTGGTGTCTCGCGCATCATCAGGAGAGTTTTCTCTACACCCATTGGGACGAAATCTGCGAGATCATGGCCGCATACGACATTAGCTTTTCAATCGGCGACGGCCTGCGCCCAGGATCAATCGCGGACGCAAACGACGAAGCGCAGTTCGCCGAACTTTACACGCAAGGCGAGCTGACCCGGCGCGCGTGGGCGCAGTACGTGCAAGTGATGAACGAGGGCCCGGGCCACATCGCCATGCATTTGATCAAGGAAAACATGGAGAAACAACTCGAGTGGTGCGACGAAGCGCCGTTCTACACGCTCGGTCCGCTCACCACTGACATCGCGCCCGGGTACGATCACATCACCAGCGCGATCGGCGCGGCGATGATCGGCTGGTACGGCACGGCGATGCTTTGTTACGTCACGCCGAAAGAACATCTCGGTTTGCCTAACAAGAAAGACGTCAAAGACGGCGTCATCGCCTACAAGATTGCCGCGCACGCTGCCGATTTAGCGAAAGGCCATCCCGGCGCGCAATACCGCGACAACGCAATTTCGAAAGCAAGGTTTGAGTTCAGGTGGGAAGACCAATTCAATCTCTCACTCGATCCCGAAACGGCGCGCGAATTTCACGACGAGACGTTGCCCTCCGAAGGCGCGAAGACCGCTCACTTTTGTTCGATGTGTGGCCCTCATTTTTGTTCCATGCGCATCACAGAAGACGTTAGAAAGTTTGCGGCGGAGCATCAGCTCTCGGAAGACCAGGCGTTACGCGCGGGAATGGAACAAAAAGCCCGCGAATTTACCGGGGCCGGAGCTGAGCTGTACACGAAAGCGTAATGTTGTAGTCGCCTCGTTGCGTCGAGGCGTTCTGCTGTAGCTTCCGTTACCTCAGCGGAGAATTTGCAGCGACGTCCGTGCCGACCGTAATTCCGCACGAAAAAAGCCGGAGCCTTTGTGGACTCCGGCTTCTCGCTAATTCGCGCGGACGCAATCAGGCCGCTTTGACTTTTGTCTGCTGCAAGCGACGGGCGTCGCTGGCGGTGACGATCTTTCCGCCGAAGCTCCAGTTTCCATCTTTCACTTCGTCGATCTTCACCAGGGTGTAAGGACGCAGTGCTTCGCCTTCGATCGAAATCATCGCGTCAGTGACTTTCTCGATCAGCTCTTTCTTTTGCGCAGGCGTGAACACGTTTTCAATCACTTCAATATTTACGAGTGGCATTTTGTTTCCTTCCAATTGTTAAGGTTAATTTTCGGTGGGAGTTTTTCTCCCATTCAACACCAAAATGTAAGAACGCCCGCTTGCGACTGCCCACGACACAGAATGTAGCAATTAACTACTTTGTATGTAGTGTTCTGCCTCGCGCTGATGAGCATCCGCTACGGTCAAATCTGTCCGGTGTCCAAGGCTGCCGAACTACTTGGGGAACGCTGGACACTTCTCATTATTCGCGAGCTTGTCCTCGGCACGACGCGCTTCAACGACTTCCAGCGCGCGTTATCGCAAATCTCTCCAACTTTGCTGACTAAACGTCTCAACCAACTTGAAGAGGCCGGCCTGGTCGTCCGGAAAACGATACCCAATCAACGCCGAATCGAATATTATCCCACTGCTGCCGGCAAAGAACTTAAGCCGATCATTCTTGGCCTTGGAGAGTGGGGGATGAGATGGGCGCGCGGCCAGATGAACGACGACGAGCTCGACGTCGAGATGCTCATGTACGATTTGCAGCGACGGATCGACGCGACTCAGCTACCCGGCGGACGTACGGTAATTAAATTTCTTTTCCGCGGGCTCCCAAAGTTCGGGCATTGGTGGATCGTGATCGAACCAGACGGGACGCGCGTATTATGCGTGCATAATCCGCGGGTACCGGTCGATATCGAACTAATTACCGATCTCCGAACCATGAGCCATGTTTGGGCGGGCGACATGGACATCCGGATGGCGAAGGATTCGGGCCGATTGGAATTGAAAGGAAATCCGATTTTAACGCGAACAATCTCGTCCTGGCTCCGGCCCGGAACGTTCGCTCATGTCCGGCCACAAGCTGGCCCGGTTCGCATCAAGCAATCTCGCGGGCGGATCAGGAAATCAGCAATCCAGGAAAAGAGGAAAGAATGGAGCCGAGCGGGGACGAGGCGAGATAGACGGGAAGGCCTGACAGGGCGAGAGCGTGGGCAACGCTTGAGTCAATTTTTTGAGAAGAGAGCTGAGGTTTACGCAAACGTGTAATTGTAAGACCATTTCTCTGTGAGTATGCGTGAACCGATCGAATGAAGAGGTAGAGGAGGCGTTCAACGGCGCCGAGCTCAGCGAATCTGTTCTTACACGAGATTGGAACTCGCCGGAACAGGAGGCCGCATGGTCAAACCTGTAGCCGGCGAAATCGTTGTCATACCGTTTCCGCGAACCGGGAGCAGGAAGCGCCGGCCCGCTTTCGTGATTGCCGATCTTCCAGGAGCGGATTTGATTCTCTGCCAGATCACCAGCCGTGCGCACTCCGATGGTTTCTCCGTTCCGCTGGATAAGAGCGATTGTGAGCGCGGGCAACTCGATCAACGCTGCTTCATTCGTCCGCAACGACTTTTCACACTCGAACATCACATCATTCTTCAATCACTTGGAAAGGTCACCGAAGCTAAACGCGGCGAAGTCTTAAAAAGAGCGCGCGAGTTCTTCATCGACTAAGAAATCCGCTGATTTGTCCTTTGAATCGGTCCGAGCTCTGCACAGCGAGTTTTCAACCGGACGGGCATTTTCAGTAGAAGCCAATCTACTTTAGGATCGAAATGATCTCAGTTTGGATTGGCTGCCCGGTGACTTCGATGTCTTTATCCGAAACGTAGACGTTAATTTCGGATCGAACACCAAATTTTCCTTCGAGGTAAATCCCGGGCTCGATTGAAAAACAAATTTCCGGAATGATGCGCCGCGAATCGCGCGTCTCAAAATCGTCGATGTTCACGCCATTGCCGTGGGTTTCTTCGCCAATGGAATGGCCGGTGCGATGCGTGAATTGTTCGCCAAAACCTGCGCGTGTAATTACGCCGCGCGACACGTCATCGACTTCCGCTCCGCGAATCGGCTTACCAGCGCGGATGTTCTTGCGCACAAAATCGACCGCTGAATCGCGTGCTTCCCGCACAATGTTGAAAATGCGCGAGTAATCGTCGGGAACAGTTTCACCTACGTAACCAGTCCAGGTTTGATCAGTCGCGACTGCATCGGGTTTGTTCAGTTTCGTAGCCGCATCAATCAGCACGAAATCGCCGCGCCCGATCGGTGAGTTCTTTTCCTTTGTCGGCATGTAATGCGGGTTGGCGGTGTTCGCGTTCACTGCGACGATCATCGGCTCCTGCTGCATTCCTTCCTCGCTGTAACGACTGAGCATGAACTGCGCGATATCCCACTCAGTGGTTGGTTCGTTGGCCCGAATCCGGCGGGCAATCTCCGCAAACGCTTCCTGAATGATGCGATGCATTTTGTCGGAAGCTTCCACATGCATCTGGTACTGAGCCGGAGTAAAAACGGCCTCGAATCGTTGTACCAGTTCCGCACTCGTGACGGGTTCGACCCCAAACGAGCGGACGAGCTCGATCGTTCCGGCATCCACACGTGAGATGTACGGGATGTCGTTCATGGGCGAATACTGCATCGCGATGCGACGCTTCGATTCTTTCGCCGCCGGACCCAGCACTTCTCGCAGTCGCGCGTGCAGTTCCTGCCAGCCGCGGAACACAAGTTTTTTCCCGGGAAGCGAGTCGAGTTTGAACTGCTCGATCGACTGCACAATTTTCACCGGCTCGCCTGAGGCCGGGATGTAATAGAACCAGCGGCGTGAGGCGAACATCTTTACGTCCAGCTTCAAAATTCGATAAGCGAGCGGATCACTTTTGCGGAAATCGTAGAAGAGCCAGCCATCGAGCTTGGCGTCGCGCAACGCAGCCTGAATTTCAGCCACCCGCTCTGCTGGAGATTGTTGTGCAGGCATCGATGCGACAAAAGCTAAACCAAGAACGAATGCTGCGAAGAGATTAATGCCAGTCCGGCTCGGACGCTGCGATTTCATCTCGTATTGAAATATCAGCCAGTTGTCCAACGGCGAAGCACTTTTAGTACATCGACATTAAACTCACCCCGAGGGCGAAACGAAAATTCGATTGAGCTGGCGACAGCAACAACATTGGCGTAGTAACACGCTCGTGAGCGCGGGTGAATCGAGCCGAACCGGGGTGAAGCGAGATAGACGGGAAGGCCTGAGAGGACGAGAGCGTGGGCAACTCTCGAATCAACTGATTGATGACGAGGTCGATGAGGCGTTTAACGGCGCGGAGCTGAGCGAATCTGTTCTCGCGCGAGATTGGAACTCGGAGGATGCCGCATGGTCAAGCCTGTAGCCGGCGAAATCGTTGTCATTCCTTTTCCGCGGCCCGGCGGAAAGC
Source organism: Verrucomicrobiota bacterium (assembly GCA_046725285.1). Lineage (GTDB taxonomy): Bacteria > Verrucomicrobiota > Verrucomicrobiia > Chthoniobacterales > UBA10450 > Udaeobacter. The sequence continues at coordinate 3,021 of JBKOYG010000019.1, read as the reverse complement.
GCCGGCCCGCTGTGGTAGTCGCTGATCTTCCTGGCGCGGACTTGATTCTCTGCCAGATCACCAGCCGCGCGCACTCCGATGGTTTCTCAGTTCCGCTGGATAAAAGCGATTGTGAACGCGGACAAATCGATCAGCCTTGCTTCATTCGTCCGCAACGCCTTTTCACCCTGGAACATCACATCATTCTTCACTCAGTTGGAAAGGTCACCGAAGCGAAACTCGACGAGGTATTGAGACGGGCGCGCGAGTTCTTCATTGAGTAACGGAACAACAGCCACGCCACAATCGCATAACGACGCGGCTAACATCGCAGGCGCGCTCGGTTTTCGCCAAAACCGAGTCGTCGGCTTCCCTAGACCGACTCGCAAAAAGGCTCGCGGCCTCCCGCCGTAAAGTTCGCGCCTGCGAACCGCTTGACATTACCCGGCGCGTCGAGCGACAAAGGAGCGCCGGATGAACACGGATTCGAGCGGGAGCGGCCGGGTAGATGACATTAAAGGTCACCCGCAGGGCGAGATTCGCGCGGCGACGAAGCTCGTCAAATCTCTCAAGCGCCTTTTCTCCGCGGCACCGGAGGGAACGGCCGCGCTGTTCTTCATTCAGATCTTCTCGACGCTCGGCTTCGCCGTCCTCTACTCGACGCTGGTACTCTACGCGACGAAGCATCTGCAGCTCAGCGTGAAAGCGGCCACCATGTTGATGGGTGTGTTCGGCGCCTTCAACTACGGCCTGCACCTCTTCGGCGGTTACCTCGGTGGCCGCTTCCTTTCGAACCGCAATCTCTTCGTCGGGAGCATGGGACTGCAGGTGATCGGCTGCGGGTGCATCGCGACCGGCACCCTCGCGATGTTGTACATCGGCCTGGCTCTTTTCCTTACCGGCAGCGGTCTCAACGTTACCTGCATTAACATGATGCTCACGCAGCGCTTCACACCGGAGGACCCGCGCCGCGAAGGAGCCTTCCTCTGGAACTACGCCGGCATGAACGTCGGCTTCTTCGTCGGGTTCAGCGCTGCCGGGTATTTCCAGGCGACCCAGAGTTACTCGAGCCTCTTCATCTTTGCGACGCTCGGCAACTTCTGCGCCATCATCCTCGCCGTACTCAACTGGAAGACGCTGATCGACCGCAATACGCCGCTGCTCGATGCGACGCCGAAACAGTTCCGGCTGCGCCAGCTCGCGGGCATCGCCATTCTCGTCGGTCTCGTCCCCGTCGTGTGGTTCATGCTCCAGCGGGCCGGAAGGACCGAGACGATCATCAAGGCGATCTGCGGCGTAGTCGCGCTCACGCTCATTTATCTCACGATCCGCCACCAGGATCGCCGCGAGCGGCGGAACATGACGGCCTACCTGATTCTGACCATTGGCTCGCTGATGTTCTGGTCCCTCTACCAGATGGCGCCGAGCGGCCTGATGCTGTTCGCGGTCAACAACGTGGATCTGATGGTCGGTCCCGTGAAGATTCAGCCGCAGTGGATTCAGAACATCAACACCGTCTGCATCGTGCTCGGCGGACCGGTGCTGGCGTCGCTCTTCACCCGCATGCGCGCGCGTGGGTGGAGAATCGATATCCCGCAGCAATTCGCGGCGTCGCTCCTCCTGATGGCTCTCGCCTTTCTCATTCTCCCGCTCGGCATCAAGCTGGCCGGCGCCGACGGCAAGAGCGCGTTCATGTGGCTATTCCTCAGCTACGTGCTGCAGAGCATCGGTGAACTGCTCATCATGCCGATCGGATACGCGATGATCGGCAAGCTCGCGCCGAAGCAATATCAAGGCGTGATGATGGGCAGCTGGCTGCTCGTGACCGGGCTCGCGTCGCTGTTTGCAGGCGACTTTTCGGGAATGATCCCCGAGCCGACCGGCACCACCGCGGTCGCCACCAACCCCGGGTACGCGAAGCTGTTCGCGGAGCTTGGCGCCGGTAGCCTCGCGGTCGGTATCGTGCTCCTCGTGCTGATTCCGTTCCTGCGCAAACTGATCACCGACAAGGCCGAGATAACTCCGGCGGTAGCGCCAACCCCCGCCGGTCCCGCTGCTGCCGCGGTGTGAAGCCGCCGCCGGTGGATCGCTCACACGATCTGCTCTTTGGCATTAGTAATATCAACCAAATGACCAAACCTGCTTCTAAGATCCGTTTTAAAGCGAAACTCTTCCGGCCGGCCGAGAGCGCGAAGCCCGGCACCTGGACGTTTCTCACACTGCCAAAGAATGCCAGTGCGAAGCTTCCCTCGCGGGGCGTGACGGCGATTGAAGGCACCATCAATGGCTTCCCTTTTCAAGCCACGCTCGAGCCAGATGGCCAAAAGAGCCACTGGCTCAAAGTGGACCGCAAGCTGTCTGAAGCTGCCAGCGCCGAGGAAGGCGATATCGTCACGCTCGAGATCGCGCCGGTCCCAGAGGAACCGGAACCGACAGTGCCGGCAGATCTGAGAAAAGTCCTCACCGCCGCTGACCCGAAGGCGGGCGCTGTGGTCGTTCACAGACCGACCCCAACTTTTACTCGGGAAAATTGCGGCGGCGAGTCGGGGCCTTGCGCGGCTACGAGTAAAGCTCAACGCGCCGGGCTGCTGTTGCCTGCTCGCGCTTTCTTCGCTTCGTCGATCACGCGCTGCTCGATCTCCCGCGGCATTTCTTCGTAGCGACTGAATTGCTCGGAGTGAACGCCGCGTCCGCCGGTGAGCGAGCGCAGGACACTTCCGTAGCGGTAGAGTTCCATCGCGGGAACGTCAGCGCGGACGATTTGAAATTGTCCCTCGGAATCCGTGCCGAGAATTCTCCCGCGACGGCTGGAAAGATCGCCCACGACTTTGCCCATGCAATCTTCGGGGATGCGCACCTCGATCTCGTTGATCGGTTCGAGCAAACAGGGCCGCGCTTTCTTGAACGCTTCCTTGAACGCCCAATAGCCCGCGACCTGAAATGCGATGTCCTTCGAATCGACCGGGTGCATCATGCCGTCGTAAAAATTCGCCTCCACGTCCACGACGCGGTAGCCGGCGAGAATCCCTTCGGCGCATGCGT
>JBKOYG010000073.1:0-1538 GCA_046725285.1 Verrucomicrobiota bacterium | reverse complement strand
CTTCTGCTTCAGTTCTTCGGAGTGAGTAATACCAGCCATTTCGCGAATAGGTTCTTCGACCCGACCACGAAACCACAAAGCGCGCAGTTCCTTGAATCCAATCGGCGTGAGCGTGTAAGCTGGCCCGAGTATCCATTGATGCTGGTGCTCTTGGGGAAGCGATTCGACGACTTTGCCTTCGATCTCCCTGCAAGCATCATCGGCCATGTCTGTGATGACGCTTTCAGGCGGTCGAAGTTTAAGATATTCTTTAACGTTCTCTGTAGCTGCAAATCGACGAGCGTCGAGGCGTTGAGACTTTGGGAACACAATAAAATACTCCGCGAAGAAACGATCATCCTGCGGTTGCTCGAAAGTGACGATCACGATTGGTTCGTCCCAATTGGGTAATCGACCCCCGCGGAATAATTTCACGTGGCTAATTGGCTTCATAGTGAGGGTAGAGGTTGTGAACGAGAATTATGCCAGCGGAATCCAGCGGTTACAAGCGTGCTACGGCTCTTGAACTCGCCCGCTTGCTCGTACGTTTCAATCACGTTGCCCGCTGCATTGCCGGCGTTTCAACGGCGAGCTAAATTGCAATGTCTCAATGATGCCTCCCCGAAAAATTTACGGTCCAAAGTTCTTCTTGGACGCAAATCGAGTCAATGCTCGATGCAATTTACCGGCTATGAATCAACTCGAAAAATGGAATGACGACGGTGTGATTTCGCTTCGCTTCCCGGAACATGCGCAGAGCGAAGCGGAATCAGGTCGCGATGCGCGGAGAACGCAAAAAGCTCGACGTTATCTAATACCATTGCCTTCCATCACAACTGACGAAGAACGAAAGCGATTGAGTGAAATACAAAGAACCATTTTCGGAAATGCGCGGCTTTCAAAGCAGGATGAGAACGATGCGCTGATTGTATTTACGGCACAGAAATACGCCCCCGCGATTCTCGTTACAGGCGATGGAGAATTACTTCGGGCAGCCGACGAGCTTCATCAGCGAAATGGTGTGCAAGTTATGACTGACGAAAGCGCTGTGGGGCTAGTTCGGAACCTCATATCTCAACGTGATAAGATGGCGCGAGCGCATGCGGCACGCGAAAACATCCCGGTGCCTGATTGGGTCGGGAAAGATTGAACGGCAGCGCATCGGAAATCAGATCGACGCCACCTTTGTCACGGCGCGGGCGTACTTCGTAAACACTTGTGGGCCGGTCATCGCGATGACTAGCGGGTAGATTGGAGGGCGCAGCCAGGCTATCTACACTTTCTCCGCAACGAGAACCTCTGAAGGTACGCCGTAGCTACTAAATTTTGCATCGTACCGAATCCTCCAAGTCGGCTTAGTAACAAGTTTCGAGAGACTAATCGGTCGGCATCCGCCAACTAACATCGGTCGAATCGCATAGATCGTCGTCCAAATGCTTTCCACGACCCGAGAAATGCAGGTAAATCCATGAGTGAGGCTCGCTAATCCCAAAAGCCCGCCTTCTGACAAGACTCGCCACGCTTCTTGAAGGAGTGCCTGGATGTCCTCGAATCCTAAT